>JALELI010000099.1 GCA_022768785.1 Arcanobacterium sp.
TATCGAACCTGAGGCAGGTGTGGTGCAGGTGCTCACTGTGCATGCAGCTAAAGGGTTGGAATGGGATATCGTTGCTGTTCCAGAGCTGGTGCATGGGGAATTCGATGCTTTACTTCCGGGAGAGGCGCGATCATGGCACACTGATGCGCACGCTGTGCCGTGGCCGCTGCGGGCGGATCATCATCACCTGCCAGATTTCTCAATCTATGCTGTAACTCACGGTGAATTAGCCACTCCCGAGCATGTGGGAGAAGCTGGCGGGCGGTTTTGGGCATACTCCCACGGCGCGTTAGTAGACCACGAAAATGAGCAAGTGCGCCGGCTCATGTATGTGGCGCTTACTCGTGCTCGAACAGCGCTGATTCTTGGCACGAGCAGTTATAGCTCGTGGGAAAAGGTTCAGACGATTGCGGCCAAAATGGAGCAAGCAAAATTGAAACCGCCCAAAAATGGTTCTACTGGATGGGAGGCTCCGCGGGCGCATATTTTTCTCGATGAAATTGCTGCGAGAGTAAATCGTGGCGTGCTCACTGCGGATAGTGCCAATGCAGCAGCTATCGATTCTGAGGAACAGTTTAGCGAGTGGGTGCGCGCTGAGCTGGATCATCGCAGCGAACAAGGCAGCGGAGAAATTGGGCTGATTCACTTCAATAAGCTAGAAACAGTGCAAGAGATTTTGCAAGCCGAGGCGACTGGGCAGCCAATTCCGCAGGTAGCTATGTGGCCGCGCGCAGTGCAGCGCAGTTTGGAATCCAGCGATCTTGCCGAACTCCAGTTTGATACAGCTACAGTGGACACATGGGCACGCAATACGCAGCTCATACTCGCGGAGCGTGAAGAACTTTCTGATGTAGGAGGGCAGATTGATCATCTCACTGCCAGCGATGTGGTGGCGTTGCGTGCCGATCCGGTGGCTTTTGCACGAGATCGCCAGCGGCCTATCCCACGGGAGCCATCGTTATCTGCTCAGCGAGGAACTGCTGTGCACGCAAAAATAGCCCAAGCGTTCCATCTCCCCAGCGTGCTGAATATTGATGAGTTCGCTGATCCTGAAGAAATGCCATTGGATATGGATATGGGGCTCACCGATGAGCGGGCGGAGCAGCTCTATGAGCGTGCGATGAATTCTAGATTCGCCGCATTAGAGCCGCTTGCAATCGAGCAAAGTGTGGAGATCACCGTGGCGGGCTATCCGGTGCGATGTGTGATCGATGCAGTGTTTCGAGGGCGAGAGAGTGCTGGGGGCGAAGAGATCGTGATCGTGGATTGGAAAACGGGGCGGCGGCCCTCTCCTGATCAGCTGCGTTCCCGATACCTACAGCTTGCCCTCTACCGTTTAGCGTGGGCGCGGGCACACCGCCTTCCAGCAGACGTGATTGGGGCCTACTTCTATTATCTTGGAGAGGAGGATCCCACGCGCCGAGAGTTGAAAGCGGAGCCGATGGAGTTCAGCCAATTGGAAGAAGAAGTTCGTGAACTGCTCGCCCACGGAGCAGCGAGTTTTCACTCGCGTTCTCACTGAAGCCTCGCGCTCCCCATTCGTACTCCCTATCTCGCGCTCTCCATAAAGTTCTCATTTAGCTGTGGTCGGTGCGTCATCGGTGGTATCGTCTGCCGCTAGATCAGCGGTGAGAGCGGTTGGCACTTGGGGAGCAGCGGCGCCGTGGGAGAGTTGCAGAGGAGAAATGGTGCTGTGCGTATCGGCGGGGTCGTGGGCGTCTGATTGCGCCAGCTCCTGTGAGAAAGGCTCAGTGCTGCCAGCTGCTGGAAGTGGAGTTTCCACTGGAAGCGGGGTGTCAAGATGCCATGATGGCCCCGGAGAGGTTTCAGGGTTGGCATCTATCTCAATGGCAAGCTGTTCCAGCATAGTAGTAGCATCATCGATCACGTGAGAATCACCTGCCAGCACCCCGTGCAGCAGCCACCTCACTAATGCGAACTCACTCATCAGAGTGGTGCGCTCCAGAAGGTGCTCATCGGCGTTATGGGCAAGAGCCTGCGAGTATGCGGAGAAGAGAGCATCGAAGGCGGCGTCGGATAGTGCGGCAGAGAGCGGAGCAAGATCGGCAGCAGGATCACCCACATGGGCTTCTCCAAAGCCCAGCACAGTGCGAATTGTAGCTTCAGACCACAGCAGATTTTCATCGGCCATATCGCCGTGCACCACGGTGGTTTCGAAATTCCATAGGGCGTCGTCGTCAAACATATTGAGCCAGCGCCGGCACAGGAGTGCAGGCACATGTGCGGCTGTAGTGGCGTCGTCTAGCTCACTGGCTAGCCGCTCTCGTACGGCGTGGGCAGTGTAGGTAGGCAGCCCAGCACGGGTGAGCACCTGCGGCTGAATCGAATGGATCGCTGCCACCGTGCGCCCCACCTCACGGGCATGCACGAGATCGAGGCGATCCAACGGGAGCGGTTTACCCAGAGGCGCTGGATATACCACAGCTCGGCGTCCCTCATAGGTGGCGTAGCCCTCTGGGTGCATCACATCGAAGCTCAAGCGTCCTTCGCGCAGCTCTCCTATGAGAGCTCCAGCCACGGCAGTTTCGGCTTCGAGAAAGGTGCCTCCTTGGTCGGTGCGGGGATACTTTACAATCCAATGTCGGCCCTCGGAATCTAGCACTCCGCCAACGATAAAATCTTCAGTGGTGAGATACGGAGGGCGGGTGCCGGCCGCGTTGAGCTCCGGCACAGCCACCACGGCAAGTGCCGCCAAATGCAGAGGAGAGAGTTTCACCCCTCTAACCTAGCAGCCTGGTGGGCTCTTTGGAGTGATTCAGCCTCTTGTGCCGCGGTGAATTGACGGCGAACACCGAGATGGATTGACGGCGAACACCGCGGTGCAATAGCGCGTGGTGCTGCGTGGGGCAGGTGCAGTAGACTGGCGGGGTGGCTATCGATTATCAGCATGAAATAGACGAATTAACTCGCGTGTACTCTCAAATTGAGGCGGTGAAAGATCCGCAGCAGCTCGAGAAACAAATTGCCGAGCTCACCCAGGCGTCTCTCGCCCCGGATCTGTGGAACGATCCAGAGAAAGCGCAAAGCGTCACTAGCAAGCTGTCACATGCCCAGGCTGAAATGGATAAGTTGCATGAGATGAGCCAGCGTCTTGACGACGTGCAAACACTGCTAGAGATGGCTGAAGAAGAAGCTGTCAGCGATGCGGATATGGCTCGCCAACTGCGTGATGATGCCGAAGAGCAGATCACTCGGCTGCATAAAGATCTTGCAGATTTAGAAGTTAAAACGCTGCTCAGTGGGGAATATGATGAGCGCAATGCGGTGGTGACTATTCGCTCAGGTGTGGGCGGAATTGATGCCGCAGATTTTGCGCAGATGCTAGAGCGTATGTATCTGCGCTGGGCGGAGCGCCATGGCTATCCCACAAAGGTGCTCGACACCTCATATGCTGAGGAGGCAGGCATCAAATCAGCCACGTTTGAAGTGCAGACCCCGTACGCTTATGGCACGCTGTCTGTGGAGGCTGGCACGCACCGTTTAGTGCGTATCTCGCCGTTCGACAATCAAGGGCGGCGGCAAACGAGTTTCGCTGCCGTGGAAGTGATTCCGCTCATTGAAACCACGGATCATATTGATATTCCGGAAACTGATTTGAAGATTGATGTGTTTCGCTCCTCTGGCCCCGGTGGGCAGAGTGTGAACACCACTGATTCGGCAGTGCGCATGACCCATCTTCCCACCGGAAGTGTGGTGTCGATGCAAGATGAGAAATCGCAGATCCAAAACCGTGCGGCGGCGCTGCGGGTGCTGCAATCGCGCTTGCTGCAGTTGCGGCGTGAAGAGGAAGAGGCGAAGAAGAAAGAGCTTGCTGGAGATGTGAAAGCCTCGTGGGGCGATCAGATGCGCAACTATGTGCTGCACCCTTATCAGATTGTGAAGGATCTGCGCACTGGCTATGAAGAGGGCAATACTGATGCAGTGTTTGACGGAGAGATAGATGGCTTCGTGGATGCAGGGATTCGCTGGCGTGCTGCGCAGGGAGGGGAATAGCTAGGAGGCTAGGGTTCTTTTATGCCGCAAGGATTGTTTATGCCACCGGGTTTGTCTATGCTGCGCTGCTACGGCGCGTAGGTGCGGCGTGCCTCGCTGTGTTTGATGGGAACAGCCTTTAGGGTAAATATGAATTATAGTCTGCGAAGCTGGATGATTCATGATCACATTTGAAAACGTCTCGAAAGTGTATATTAAGGGCGCAGCTCCTGCTCTGGAAAACGTGTCGCTCAACATTGAGCGGGGTGATTTCGTTTTTCTGGTGGGGGCATCTGGCTCTGGGAAATCCACGATGCTCGCATTGATCTCTGCTGAAGAACAGCCGAGCGCTGGCAAAGTGTTTGTGCTCGGCAAAGATCTTTCAAAGCTCTCGGCACGCCGAGTGCCCGCACTGCGGCGGCAGATAGGATATGTGTTTCAAGATTTTCGGCTGCTTCAAGATAAAAATGTGTTCGACAACGTGGCACTCGCAATGCAGGTGATTGGCAAGCCGCGCCATGCCATTGTGAAAGATGTGCCGCAGGTGCTGGAACTTGTGGGGCTCAAAGGCAAGGAAAAACGCGGTATACACGAGTTGTCGGGCGGCGAGATGCAGCGGGTGGTGATCGCGCGCGCGATGGTGAACCACCCAGATCTACTCCTTGCAGATGAGCCCACGGGGAACCTCGATCATGAAACGGCTCTCGGAATCATGCGCTTGCTAGATCGGATCAACCGCACAGGCACCACCGTGGTGATGGCCACCCACGATTCTGCGATCGTGGATCAGATGCGCAAGCGAGTGGTAGAACTCGTGAATGGCCATGTGGTGCGGGATCAAGAACGCGGTGCCTATGGAGGGATTCGCTGATGAGATTTCGCTTTATTTTGTCACAGACGTTTAAAGGGTTGCGCGGCAACGCTGCTATGGCGTTCTCGGTCACTCTTGTCACGTTCGTCTCGCTTCTCTTTCTCGGTGGGGCAGTGCTGCTCCAGTGGCAGATCAATTATCTGAAGAACGATTGGTACGACAAAGTAGAGGTTTCTGCTTTTATGTGCCCAGCGAATTCCAAATCGCCCAACTGTGCTGAGGGAGAAGCCACGAAAGATCAGATCAAGGCAATCCAAGATTTTCTTGATTCTGATCAGATGAAGCCCTATGTGGAGAAAGTGTATTTTGAAACCAAAGACGACGCTCTCGTGGCTTTCAAAAAACAGATGGCAGACACTCCGTGGGCAGATGCCATCACAGCTGATCAGCTGCAGTCATCTTTCCGAGTGAAGCTGGTTGATCCGCAGAAATTTGAGATAGTTTCTGATGCTCTAGCTGGCCGTTCGGGCGTGGAATCAGTGCAAGATCAACGTGAGCAACTGGCTCCGCTCTTTCGAATTATGAATATTTTTACGCTAGTTTCAGGCGGGCTGGCTGTGGTGATGGTGGTGACGGCGATGCTTCTGATCCCTTCCACGATCCGGCTTTCGGCGATGTTCCGAAAGAACGAAACCGAAATTATGCGCTATGTGGGCGCGTCTAACCGTATGGTGCAAACACCGTTTATTCTCGAGGGGATTTTGGCCGCGCTGGTGGGGAGCTTGCTCTCGATTGGCTCGCTGTGGCTTGTGGTGGGAGTGTTTATTAAAAACTGGGCAGCGGGCTCGTGGATTCACGTACTCACGAGCAGAGATGTGCTCATTCTGGCGCCATTTTTGCTGGTGGCTGCGGTGCTGATCGCAAGTGTGGCGAGTTTTGTGGCGCTGCGCAAGTATACGAAAGTTTAAGATAGAAAAGCTGAGGAGCAATGGGCTGGTGCGGTAAGCGGCAGCTAACTGATACGAAAGATTGTGGCTAGTTCGCAGAAAGACGAGGCTCGAGGGGAACGAGGCTTGCTCGTGCAGAGGCCGTGAGCAGCTATGGCAAGCGGGCACTGCATTTCTCTCGAAAATTAGCGATGCGGAGGAAGCAATAATGTGGAGATCAACAAAGCGGCAGCTGGTGGCGATTGTGGCCTTAGCTGTTGGAGGAGGGCTACTCGTGCCTGGTACGGCGGTGGCAGCCAACCGCGACGATCTGGTGAATGATCAAACGGCATCGCAGCAGAAGCTCAATGAGCTCAACGCCAATCTGGAGGGACTCTCGGGAGAGCTGCGCAGTGCAGCCATCGCGCTGGCCACTACTCGTGCCAAGATCCCCGGGGCGGAGGCAGAGTTAGCTGCAGCCGAGTCGGAGCTCTCAGCTGCAGAGCGAGAGGCACAGGCCAATGCGGCGCTTCTCACCGCAGCGGAGCGGGAGCTGGCGGGAATTCAAAAATCTGCCGCTGGCACGAAACAGCATGTCACGGCAGCACGAGCCTCTGTGGCAGAGCTGGCCCGTTTGGCTTACCGTGGGGAAGCGCTGCCAACAACGCTCGATTTGCTTGCTAATTCGGCAACTCCAGAAGAATTCATGAATGCGTATCGAGTGAACGAGGCGCTCACCCGGGCGCAGACGGCCGCGCTCACGCAATTTGAGCAAGACGCTGGCCAAGTGCGCAACCGTGAAGCTCGGCAGAGTGCTGTGAAAAATAAAGTGAATGAGCTCAAGCAACAGGCCGATGCGCTGGTGCGAGCACAGCAAGAAAAGCAGGCCGCGGCGCAGAACAAACGCAATCAGCTCAAGAGCTTAGAAAACACTATTGCGGCTAAATCTGCTGTATTAGAGAGCCGCAAAGGTGAAGTGCAAAAGCAAATTGCCACTGAAAATGCGGAGTATGCGCAGATCACGCAACAAATTCGAGCTATTGATGCGGAAAACCGCAGAAAGGCCGCTGCAGCTGCGGCAGCAGCTGCTCGAGCACAGGCGCAAGCGGGCGGATCGGGCTCTGGAGGTTCTTACTCTGGCGGTGGCGGATTTATACAGCCTCCGATTCATACGCCGCTCTATGTGAACTCTCCATACGGATTGCGGGTTCACCCGATCACCGGTTATAGCACGATGCACTACGGTGTGGATTTGGCGGCTGGCTGCGGGCTACCGCAGTATGCTGCTGCGCCTGGAGTGGTCACGTTTACCGGCTGGTTCGGGGGCGGCGGCAATACGATCGCTATTAACCATGGAATGAACGGGGGCTCTTCGTGGCTCACCCGCTATATGCATTTGGGGTCTTTTAATGTGAGCCCAGGGCAGCGGGTAGATCGCGGCACCATCATCGGGTACACCGGCACTACTGGCGGATCCACAGGTTGCCATGCGCATTTTGAGGTGTGGCGCGATGGCTCCACTATCAACCCGATGAGCATTATTGGGTAGTGTGAAAGCTGATATCTGCAGCTAAGATTGGCTGGTCGCCCCGTACAACTAGTAGTGGCTGGTCGCTCCGTACAACAAGAACGCTCGATCATAATATGGAAAACTAAATTTCATATTATGGAATATCTCGCATGGGATATATGTGCGCCATAAACTTGCACACGTGCTGGAAAAATGTGCAGTGTATGAGCCGCTCAAAGGGGCGCTATGAGTGGTGATGGGCGTTTGACGGCGGTGCTCAATCCCGATGACGTTGGCCAAGATGAATGTGGAGTTTTCGGTGTGTGGGCTCCTGGCGAGCACGTTGCACACCTCACCTACTTTGGGCTCTATGCGCTGCAGCATCGTGGCCAGGAGGCAGCTGGGATAGCGGCCAGTGACGGCGAAAAAATTCTCGTTTATAAAGACACTGGGCTGGTGTCTCAAGTGTTCAACGAAGAGGCTCTGCGGGCGCTGCCTGGCCATATCGCCGTGGGGCATGTGCGCTACTCTACATCGGGAGATCGTTCCTGGATCAACGCCCAACCGATGCTTGGCCCCACACAATTCGGCACCGTGGCACTTGGGCATAATGGCAATCTCGTGAATGTACGCCACCTCATGCACCGTGTGGAAGAACTCTCGGGAAGTGATATTTCTGGCGAGCTAGGCCACGGGTCGTCCACTGACACCGCCGTAATTGCGGGGCTCATGGGCGCTATGCGGGGTTATCACAACTTAGAAGAGCTCGCTATGCACATGCTCCCCGAGCTTTCAGGGGCTTTTTCGCTGGTGTTTATGGACGAAAGCACACTCTATGCGGCGCGTGATCCCAACGGTTTTCGCCCGCTGGTGTTGGGAAAGCTAGAGCGGGGCTGGGTGGTGGCTTCGGAAACTGCTGCTCTCGATATTGTTGATGCCACTTTTGTGCGAGAGGTAGAGCCTGGCGAATTGCTGGTGATTGATGAAGACGGCGTGCGCTCACAGATATTTGCCTCGCCCTCTGCTCACAGCTGCGCTTTTGAATACGTCTACTTAGCTCGGCCAGACACCCAAATCAACGGCCGCCGTATCAACTCAGTGCGCAATGCCATGGGAAGGCGGCTCGCAATCGAGCACGAAGTGGAGGCAGATATTGTGATCTCCACTCCAGATTCCGGCACGCCAGCAGCAATCGGCTACGCCCAAGAATCAGGAATTCCCTATGCCCAGGGGCTCGTGAAAAATGCCTATGTAGGGCGCACCTTTATTCGCCCTACGCAAGCTATGCGGCAACTGGGAATCAGGCTAAAACTTAATCCACTGCGTGAAGTGATAGCCGGGAAGCGGCTGGTGGTGGTAGATGATTCGATCGTGCGGGGCAACACCCAACGCCAAATTGTGAAGATGCTCAAGCAAGCTGGTGCTGCTGAGGTGCACGTGCGGATTTCCTCGCCTCCTGTGGCGTGGCCGTGCTTTTTTGGGATTGATTTTCCCACCCGTGGGGAGCTCATCGCCAGCGCGCTCGCCACAGAATCAATTTGCGATTCACTCGGCGCAGATTCGTTAGGATACCTCTCGCTCGCAGGCATGTATGAGGCTATCGGAGTGGATCGAGGGCAGTTGTGCACCGCCTGCTTCACAGGCAAGTATCCGATTCCGGTAGATCTATGCTCTCGAGAGCGCAGATCTATTTAAAGCTTGCGCAGGTGCACATTTTGAACGGCGTGATCTGGCCCCTTGGTGAGAATCACCGTGGCTCGGGTGCGAGTGGGTGCCACATTTTCTCGTAAATTCGGGAGGTTGATAGTGCGCCACACCTCATGCGCAATAGCGTCTGCCTCTTCGTACGAAAGCCCGGCGTAGGATCGAAAATAGGAGCGTTCGTCCGTAAAAGCCGTAGTGCGCAATTTGTGGAACCGCTCCACATACCATTTCTCTAGAGAATCCTCGGGGGCATCGAGATAGATCGAGAAATCGAAGTAATCCGAAACTGCTCGGAACTCGCCGTCAGTGCTGCTCATTCGTGGTGGTTGCAATACGTTGAGCCCCTCCACAATGAGCACGTCGGGGTGATTCACGCGCACGAATTTTCCGGGCACGATGTCGTAGGAAATGTGGTCGTACACAGGGGCTAGCACATCGCCTTCTCCAGCTTTCACAGCAGAGAGAAAATCGAGCAAAGCATGCCTGTCATACGATTCCGGGAATCCCTTTCTTCCCATCAGTCCTTGCTGGGCCAGCACAGCGTTGGGGCGCAAGAACCCGTCCGTCGTCACTAAATCCACTCGCGGTGTCTGTGGCCAGCGGCGCATTAGCTCGCGTAACAAGCGAGCAGCTGTGGATTTCCCCACAGCCACGGATCCTGCGATACCGATAATCCACGGCGTGCGCGGCTCTGCCAGCCCCAAAAATGAATGGGATTCATTCATCAATGCGCCGATGTGCCGAGCATACATTTGCATGAGTGCGGAGAGCGGGCGATAGACGGCATCTGCTTCAGCTATTCCAATGGGATCTCCTAAAGCCGCCAGCGCACGCACATCGGCGTCAGTGAGCGGAAGCTCTGTGGAAGAGGCAAGCGAGCGCCATTTCTCACTGGAGATAGTGACGAATGTGCCGCGTTCTTTTCCGCGCAATTCAGACACGCGATCGGTGGCGTTAGAGGCGATAGACATGGGATAAGCTTCTCACTTTTTTCTGTGGAGCAACATTTGAAGAGAATTGCAGTGCACAACAACGGAATTGCGGCGCGCGCAACAAGGGGAGCTTTCGCACCGGTGTGCGAGTGCACGAGAATTTACCAGATACTTTCGATAATCTTTGATACATGTGTGGAATTGTTGGATATGTGGGAGCGCATGAGCTCTCTAACCGTCCCCTAGATATCGTGCTCGAAGGCCTCGAGCGCCTCGAATACCGCGGATATGATTCCGCCGGGGTAGCTGCGAATTTCGGTGGGGGAATCGACCTGCGTAAAAAAGCCGGGCGAGTGGAACAGCTGCGGGAAGCACTGGAGGTGAATGGCGCGCCGCGTGCGTATTCCGCGATTGGGCACACCCGGTGGGCCACGCACGGCCAGCCCACAGATTCTAATGCCCACCCGCATTTTTCGCAGAACAAAAATGTGGCCGTTGTGCACAACGGAATCGTGGAAAATTTTGCCCAGCTGAAAGAGGAGCTTCTAGATCGCGGGCATACCTTTAGCTCCCAAACCGATACTGAAGTGGCAGCACACGTGCTCGGTGAAGAGCTGGAGAAAGCTGGCAACTTACGCGCCGCGATGCTCAGTGCAGTGCAGCGCTTTGAAGGCTCTTTTGCACTGGTGGCCACCGCGGTGGGGGAGCCAGATACAATCGTGGCAGCTCGGCGTAACTCTCCGCTGGTGATCGGATTAGGTGAGGGAGAAAACTTCCTCGGATCAGATGTGGCGGCTTTTGTCGGGCACACCAAGCGGGCAATGGCTATTGGCCAAGACCAGATGGTGGTGTTGCACGCTGACGGCGTGGAGGTGCTGAACTTTGACGGCACGCCTGCCGAGGGCGAGGTGTATGAGGTGGATTGGGATCTGAACGCCGCAATGACTGATGGCTTCGACACCTACATGGAAAAAGAAATCCACGAGCAGCCACACGCAGTGCTCGAAACGCTGCTCGGCCGGCGCACTAAAGATGGATACCTACAGCTCGATGATATGAATATCACCGAGGCTGAGCTGCGCACAATCGATAAAATCATCGTGGTGGCATGCGGCAGCGCCGCCTACGCCGGCCACGTGGCTAAATACGCGATTGAGCACTGGTGCCGTATTCCGGTGGAAGTGGAGTTGGCGCATGAATTCCGCTATCGAGATCCAGTGGTGAATTCAAAGACTCTAGTGGTGGCAATCTCGCAGTCTGGCGAAACGATGGACACTCTCATGGCAGTGCGACATGCCGCTGAGCAGGGTTCAAGAGTGCTCGCAATCGTGAATGTGTATGGCTCCACTATTGCCCGCGAGGCAGACGCCGTGCTCTACACCCACGCTGGCCCAGAAGTGGCAGTGGCCAGCACCAAGGCATTCAGCGCTCAGATCACTGCTGCCTATCTGCTGGGCCTCTATTTAGCGCAGCTGCGTGGCAATAAATACCCTGATGAGGTGGCCACTTATCTCGATGAGCTGGATAAGATGCCTGCTCGCATTGAGCAAGTGCTCGCTGAAGAAGATCAGATTAAAGCACTTGCCGCCCAGTTTGTGGACGCCGATTCAGTGCTGTTCCTGGGGCGGCACGTGGGATTTCCGATCGCTTTAGAAGGGGCACTGAAACTCAAAGAGCTGTGCTATATCCATGCAGAAGGCTTTGCGGCAGGGGAGCTCAAACATGGCCCGATCGCGCTGGTGGAACCAGGATTACCGATCTTTATGATCGTGCCTACGCCGCGCCGGCCGCTGCTGCATTCAAAAGTGATTTCGGCGCTGGCGGAAGTGAAAGCCCGCGGCGCTCGCGTGATTGCAGTGGCTGAAGAGGGCGATCATGCGGTAGATAGTCAAGCGGACGCCGTGATTCGGGTGCCGCTTTCAACGCCCACCCTCATGATGCCACTGGTCACTGTGTTGCCGTTGCAGATGTTTGCATGTGAGTTGGCGAAGCAAAAGGGATATGACGTCGATAAGCCAAGGAATCTCGCAAAGGCCGTTACGGTAGAGTGAAACGCCCGCTAGCATAGGCACTATGAAACGTGCCTATTTAGTGGACGATGTGCGTAGTGCAGAGGCTCCGCTACTCGATGCAGGGGTGCCGCTGATGGATCAGGCGGCTTATGCGCTCGCTGGAGCGGTGGTGCGCCATATCCGTGCCAATGGGTTGCGAGTGCCAGGCGCTGCTGTGCTCGCCCTTGTGGGCCCAGGGAACAACGGCGGCGATGCACTTTTCGCTGCTATGTATCTGGCGCGGCGGGGAATGAGTGTGAGCGCGGTGTGCCATGGAGCTGTGCACGCCGAGGGGCTCGCCGCAGCTCGGCATGCGGGAGTGCGCATTATTGCTGAGCCGGATACTGAAACACTAGCGAGAGCTGGGGCAGCTAGTGTGGTGTGGCTCGATGGGTTGCTCGGAATTGGCGCGCATGGAGCGCTGCGCGAGCCGCTCGCGAGCTGGGTACAGCTACTCAGCACACTGCGGAAGCGCAGCGTCGTTGAGCCGTTTGTGATTGCGGTCGATGTGCCCTCTGGGGTAGATGTGGATCGGGGCACGGTGCCTGGGCCAGTGCTGCGGGCAGATCTCACCGTCACAATGGGCGCCGCAAAGCGGGCGCTCTATCTTCCTCCAGCATGCCATTTGGCTGGAGAAATTCTCTGTGTTCCGCTGGGATTTGAGCCTTATCTTCCGGCTCGGCCAGCGCTGGCCAGCCTCGCTGATTCAGATGTGCGAGATCTGTGGGTGGTGCCAGGGCCCAATGATCACAAATACACCCGCGGAGTACTCGGAGTGTTGGCTGGGTCTGCCACTTATCCGGGCGCTGGCGCTCTCTGCGTGGGAGGCGCGCGCAGCACGGGAGTGGGAATGATCCGGTATCGCGGCACTGCCACCGGGATAGTAGAGCGCTATCCTGATGTGGTGCATGCTGCAGGGCAGGTGCAAGCGTGGGCGATTGGCTCAGGCCTCAGCGATCTTCACAAGGCCTCAGAGGTGTTGCAAGAGGCAGTGGTGCACTCCCTCCCGGTGGTGCTCGATGCGACGGCGATTGAGCTGGTGCATCACGACGACGTGCCGGCAACCGTG
>JALELI010000105.1 GCA_022768785.1 Arcanobacterium sp.
AAGCGGCGGAAATCACACCCCTCTCCTGGCCTCCTACCGCGAGTGGGATTCCCCGCAAGTGAGGCTTATCGAGCAACTCCACCGACACAAAAAATGCGTCCATATCCACGTGCAGAATTGGGGTGGCCGAATCGTCGTCCCCCCAATCTCGTTTTGCCGCTCGCGAGCGCGGAGCCCGAGACACCTCTCACCTCTCAGCTAATTTTTGTGGTGCTTGCCGCGGCGCAACCGCCCCACAATGGTGGTGCGTAGCCCGGCTTGCGCCTCTTTCTCAAAACCGCTGCCACCGCCGTCTTTGCGCTTCTCTGGCTCAGCTGCACCTGCCTGATCCAGCTCCCCCGTAGCTTGCTGCAGCGGGTCTTTAGAGAGCGACGCGAGGAATTGCTCAGCGGCTTTCGATATTTCTTCCGATGTTGGTATCGCCGGAAGGGCTTCTACTGGGCGGGTGACGCCGGCGTTTGATGGCAATTTATCGTATTCTTCTTCCAAAGTGGTGAGCAGCTGCGCAAAATCTGAGCCTTCCTCCACCATCTGGCTCAATTCATTCTTTTGCTGATCCTCGAGCTGCTCCAAATCACCTAGTGGAAGCGTGGGGCCACCCAGAGCGGCCATCATCTTAATGACGGCGAGCGCTCCAGAGACGAAGGGGTGGGGCCCTTTCGCCATGTAGAAAGGCACCCGCACGCGAATGTTTGTGACCGAAATGCCTGCTTGCCCAGCGTGGAATTCGAAGAAATCCTGCAGCTGCGAAAAGTGCTCCGCCACTCCCGGCACAAACTGCACATCTTCGCGGGTGGTGGTGCGAATGAGCATATCTGCCGGCCGCGTGTGAGGCACTCCTGCTGGCATACCCGCAAAAGAAAACACTTCCCGCACTCCGAACTGCTTCACCACCGCCAACACATCAGCAGTGAGGGTGTTCCACCGAAAATCTGGCTCTTGCCCAGAGAGATAGAGAAAATTCTCACCGTGCATATCGGTGACGACATCGAGATTCATATGCGGCTGTGCCAGCTCCACGAGCTTGCCATCTTTATACGAAACGATCGGGCGCTGGGCACGAAAGTCGTAGATCACATCGGCGTCAAATGAAGCGATCTCCACCGATTCCAGAGTATCCACCGAAGCTGCCACCGCTCGGCCCACATCTCCGGCATCAACGAGCGGATCCACAAGGTTGATCACCATTCGCGGCACGCTCAGCTCTTGAGGATCATTCGCATAGTGAATCAGGCTCGCCATTGTGATCTCCTTTCGCTCGCCTCGCTGCCGATGTGTTTTTACTAAGTCCCACACTGCCATATTTCTCCTACGCGCGCGCGTTCCTCAGCGTCAGATTTCTCACGCCCACTGGCTAACAGCATGCAACGCTAGCCATTTGCCCGCTATTTGTGAGGGCAAACGCAGCTGCGCGGCTATCCATTCCCCACTCTCCAGGTTCGCTGTGTTCCTCGTGCACTGTGTTTCACTTTGTTGTGCTTCACTTCGCTGTATGTGCATTGCTCCCTCCCCCGCTGCGCTGCCTCATGTACTCGCATGGCCAAGCACACGCCCCCTCCGGTGGCGAGTTTGCATAGGAAAGAGAATAATTGAGAGCTATGAATTCTCACGAGCTTCCACAGCGCGGCAAGGATCACGCCGCTTCTTTGCCAGCCGCTCAACGCGCGATGGCCGAAGAGCAGGCATTCGTGGACCGGGCATACGCTGCCCTCGATTCTGAGCACTCCTACTATTCGCAGCACCTTGCAGCTGTGCGCGCTCAAGGAGCACACGGCACTCCAGCCGCACGCTCCGAGCGTGATTCTTTTGCCAGCCACTATGAAGATAATCTACTGCGCCTGCGCAATGTGGAAAATCGCCTGGTGCTCGGACGCCTCGATTTTATCGCCGATCACGCCTCCGATCCTTCCCCACATACAGCTACAGCTTCTGCCCTACCTTCCCCACGCACAGCCACAGACCAGCGCCAACCCCACCCAGCACTTCCCCGCCCTGCCACGATCCACATTGGCCGTATTACCCTCAGAGATGCCGAACGCAATATTTTGCTCACAGATTGGCGTGCCCCCCAATCTGAACCTTTTTACCAAGCCACCGCGGCACACCCCGGCAACGTGGCGCGCCGGCGTCATATCCAAACACGCTTGCGCACCGTCACCGGAGTGGAAGACGAGCTTTTCTCTGCCCAGCAGGCTTCACAATCAGGCCTCAACCTCGCTGGCGAAGGCGCGCTTATCGCCGCGATGAGCGCTGCTCGAGACGGCAAAATGGGCGATATTGTGGCCACAATCCAGGCGGAGCAAGATCGCGTGATTCGCGCCAGCGGAAAAGGCGTGTTGGTGGTGCAGGGAGGGCCGGGCACCGGGAAAACTGCCGTGGCGCTGCACCGAGCAGCCTATCTTCTCTATACAGAGCGGGAGCGCCTAGCCAATTCGGGAGTGCTCCTCATTGGCCCGTCCTTGCGTTTTTTGCACTACATCGATCAGGTGCTTCCCTCGCTCGGTGAATCCAACGTGGTGGCCACCACTATCGGTGAACTCTTCCCTGGAGTATCTCCATCTACGCACGATTCTCCCCAGGCTGCCGAGATCAAATCTCGTTTAGTGTGGCGTGCCATCGCCCGGCGTGCAGTGCCCACTATTTTGGAAAAACCGCTGAAGCACACCGCAGTGTTCACGCTCTCTGGGAAAAAAATTGCGCTCACTCCTGGCGATGTGGAGCAGGCACAACGCCGCGCACGGCACACTAACAAGCCCCACAATCAGGCGCGCACGGTGTATGCCAAATTCTTGGTGGAACAACTCGCGCAGCGTTTAGCTCAGGCGTTGGAAACGTCTCTTGGAGATTCCAGTTGGCTCGTGGCTGATGTGGCGGGCGATCCAGATATCACTCGTGAAATCAATCGGCACTGGCTTCCGGCCTCTCCGCAGTGGCTGCTTGAGCACATGTATAAATGGCCAGAGATTCTCGAACAAGTGGCTCCGGAGCTCACCGCCAACGAGCGCTCCACGCTGCGCCGCGAACGTGGCAGCGGATTCTCCATAGCCGATATCCCGCTCCTCGATGAGCTGGCTGAATATCTAGGCCCCTTTTCATCTGACGCCGTGCGCCGCGAGCAAGCTGCTCAGCAACAGTCGCAAGAACAGCTCGCCTCCTACATGGCCGATACAATGACAGCGATGGGGCTCGGCGGCGGGATTGTGAGTTCCACAGCTATGGTGAACCGCATAGCAGCAAACGCCCCACACGCCACTGTGGCAGAAACTGCTGCGCTCGATCGCACCTGGACGTATGGGCATGTGGTGGTTGATGAAGCCCAAGAGCTCACCCCTATGCAATGGGTGATGGTGGCTCGCAGAAACCCCTCCCGCTCCATGACCCTCGTGGGAGATCTCGATCAGCGCACTCACACTCGCCCAGGAGAATCATGGAAAGATGCGCTCGGAGAGCTGGGGGCGTTTGCCCGAGTGGAAGAGCTCACCATCTCCTACCGCACTCCTGCAAGTATTTTGCAGCGAGCTGCACAGGCGATGGAAGCACTCGGGTTGCACGTGCGCACTGTGCAAGGAGCCCGCGATATTCCTGGCAGCTATTCCAGCAAGCAGGTGGCAGCATCAGACATGGCGGGCATACTCTCTGCCACGCTCACTTCTCAATGGGATTTTTTAGAGCATGAATATGGGGCAGGCCTGGGTTCACTTGCTGTGATCGCTCCAGAATCACAGCTCGAGCAGGTGACAGCTGATATCCATGCAATCGCTGCAGCGCACGAATGGCCAACAGCATTGAGCACCGCCAGCGAAACCCGAAGAATCACCGTGGCCACTGCCTCCATGGTGAAGGGGCTAGAGTTTGATACCGTGATCGTGCTGGAGCCGGGTGAGCTTGGCCGCGAAAGCCTCGGAAATCTCTATGTGGCCCTCACTCGAGCCACCAAACGGCTTACAGTGCTCTCCACCGAGGCGCTCCCCCGCTATCTCTAGCTCGTGGGCACTGCTTTCCCACCTCTGCTCATCTCTGTGAGGTGAGCAACACTCTCACCATCAACCGGACGCCGCACCCTCTGTGGTGCGAATCTCCGTACGATGGATGTGGTAGTGGCTTCTGGCCGCTGCGAGCGCAGTGGCCAGAGGTTTGCTGCTGTGGTGTGGGTTCGATGCCGAACGCACACCAACGTTATAAATACAGAGAGAAAAGGGTTTGAGATGCCAAAGATTTTGCTGTTGGAAAATCCGCATACTGTGGCGGACGAAACATTCCATCGATATGGCTTTGAAGTGCAGCGTATCTCTGGCTCTCTCGACGAAAAAGACCTCATCACTGCTCTCGATGGTTGCGATATCCTCGGTATTCGATCCAAAACTCAGGTGACGGCGAGCGTGCTCGAGGCCGCACAGCATCTCACAGCTATCGGCACTTTCTCAATCGGCACAAATCAGATCGATCTTTCCGCTGCGGCAGAGCGCGGTATCGCCGTCTTTAACGCGCCGTACTCCAACACCCGCTCAGTGGTAGAGCTCGTGATTGCCGAAGCTGTGATGCTCACCCGCCACGTGCCAGAACACAACAAAAATTTGCAACTGCACAAGTGGAGTAAAACTGCGAAGGATTCCCATGAGTTGCGCGGAAAAACTATGGGTATTATCGGATACCACTCCATTGGCGCCCAGCTGAGTGTGGTGGCTGAGGCGATGGGCATGAACGTGATCTTCTACGACATTGCCGAAAAACTCGCTATCGGTAACGCCCGGCGCGCCCAAAATCTCGATGAGCTACTTGCAGTCTCCGATGTCGTCACCTTGCACATCGACGGCCGCCCCAGCAACGACGGCTTCTTCTCCCGCGAGATGTTCGACAAAATGAAGAAAGGCGCTATTTTCTTGAACCTCGCTCGCGGGAAGGTCTACGACGTCGATGCCCTGCGCGAGAAGCTGCTCGATGGGTCGCTCACCGGGGCAGGAGTTGATGTATACCCCGAAGAACCACGCAATAATCAAGAGCCTTTCAACTCTCCGCTCCTCGGCATTCCGAATACGATTCTCACTCCGCACATCGGGGGCTCCACGCTGGAGGCCCAAGAAGATATCGGCCGGTATGTGTCTAATAAGCTGATGAAATATGTGGCTACTGGATCCACTGAGATGAGCGTCAATATCCCCAACGTGGCTGTGCCAGCTGAAGAACCAGCACACCGAGTGGCTTGGATTCACCACAACACGCCGGGCGCATTAACCAAAGTTAATAGCCTGTTCAGTAACGAGGGAATTAACGTCACCTATCAAAGCCTGGCCACTGAGGGAGATCTCGGCTATATGATCACCGATACTTCTTCCCCAATCACTGCTGAGGCGCTTGCAGATTTAGCAAAATCTCCGGCTCATATTCGAGCCCGCGTGATCAAATAGCTCACCACCTAGTCGAGTACACTGATCTCATGCACAAAGTGACGGGCCGCTTTGGAGCACGCCTCCAGAGCGGCACCGCCGCCCGTATTCGCTGGTGGTGCGGCAGCAGCGCCAGTGCCCGATAACCAGCTCATAGAGAAGAATCACACTATGGAATCAATGACTCAGCAAGCCCAGAAACTCTATCTCGACGGCGTTCCCACTGCTATTGATCCAGTGCGCACCACCATGATAGATACCCTGTCCACTGCCGCACGGGATTTTCCCGATCGCGTGGCTGTTGATTTTCTTGGGAAAGAGAGCACGTATGCGCAGATAATGCACGATGTGCAACGCGCCGTAACGGTGCTCACAATGTGCGGTGTGCGGCGCGGCGATGTGGTGTCACTTATCCTCCCAAATTGCCCACAGCACTATGTGTGTTTCTACGCTATTCAGGCTCTTGGTGCTATTGCCTCCGAACATAATCCTCTAGCCCCTAGCGAGCAGCTCTTAAGCCAGCTCACCAGTGTGGGAGCACGGGTGGTGATTGCCTGGGAAAAGACTATTGAAACTATTGCTCGCGATAGTTTGCACGGATTCACGTTCCTAGCCGTAGATCTCACCCGAGCGCTGCCTAAGCGCTCTCAATTTTTGCTGAAGTTACCAGTGAAAGCAGCAAAAGCCCAGCGCGCAAAACTCCGCGGGCAGGTGCCACCCGGCGTCCACTCTTGGGATAACCAAGTGGCCCACGCCAAACCGATGAATATCGCATCTGTTCCTGCTCCCAGCACCTCTGACGTTGCTGTGCTCATTCAAACTGGAGGCACAACTGGCACACCAAAAGCGGTGGCTCTCACCCACGAGAGTATCTTGGCGAACACTGCTCAAGTGATGGCGTGGGTGTCCGTTTTGAAAACCGGGGCAGAAACAGTGGGTGCCGTGCTGCCATTCTTTCACGCTTTTGGTCTGCAACTTTCGCTGTCAGTATGTGTGAGCTTGGCAGCTACACAGGTGATGCTGCCGTCGTTTGATGTGGATATGCTGCTTGCCGCTCATCAACGACACCCAATCACAATGTTTGGCGGGGTGCCGCCAATGTTTGAACGAATTCTCACAGCGGTAGAAGCTAAGGGCGGCACCGAGCATGTGGATCTTTCCACGATTCGTTATGGAATCTCTGGTGCAATGGCTCTAAGCCCCGAGCTCGCAGCACGCTGGGAAGCAGCCACGGGAGGTTTCCTCATTGAGGGGTATGGAATGACGGAAGCCTCTCCCGTGATTGCTGGCTCTCCGCTCTCCGCGAACCGCCGCCCCTCCACTCTCGGCTTGCCACTGCCCTCCACTGAAATCAAAGTGGTGAATCCCGACGATATCAGCGAAGAGTACGCAGAAGGCATCGTTGGCGAAATCTTGGTGCGCGGCCCCCAGGTGTTCCAGGGGTATTTCCACAATGAAGAAGAGACGGCTCTCACCCTCACCCCTGATGGGTTCTTGCGTACCGGAGATTTAGGCAAGTGGGATCACGGATTCTTAGTGATGGCAGACCGCCGCAAAGAACTCATCATTAACGGTGGCTTTAATATTTATCCCTCACAGGTGGAAGCTGCGCTACGGGATATGCCGGGAGTGCGAGATGTGGCCGTGGTGGGTATGCCCACGGATTCCCTGGGAGAAGCTGTGGTGGCTGCACTGGTGCTAGAACCCGGAGCTACCGTGGATCTGGCCAGCGTGCGCGCGTGGGCTGAAAATCGTATCCAGCACTATGCTCTGCCAAAATCGATTGCCATATTCGATGATTTGCCTCGCTCTCAACTGGGTAAGACGTTACGCAAAAATGTGAGCGATACTCTGCGCACTTGGGAGCTCAAATCAGGCGAGTGGAGAGAAAAGATCTCTGCCGTTACTGCCGCAGCTGCAGAACGCGCCGACTCTCTAGGCGAAACCTTAAAAGACAGAGCAGATGCGTTCAACGAGCAGTTGAAAGAGCGTAGAGAAACCCTTCTCGACAGGGCCGACAGTCTGAATGAGACGCTGAAAGAACGCGCTGAAAATCTACGCGATATCGCAGATGGGGCAAAAGAAAAGATCACACAGCAGAGCCAAGGACTGCAGGAAAAGTTCCTCAATCGTGGGGAAGATTCTGACCCTGATCAGCCTTCAGCTGATAAATGAGCTTTTCAAAATCATCGAGAGAATCGAAGTTTGAGTAGACTGACGCAAACCGTAAGTATGCTACCTCATCGAGTTTGCGCAGTGGCTCCAGGATTGCTTTCCCCACTTCATCAGTGGTGATCATCGAACCGCCATTGGCGCGGATCGACTCTTCCACTTGCTGTGCTAACAGAGCGAGCTGGTCTGCCGTCACTGGCCGGCCAGACGATGCTTTACGCACACCGTCGATGACTTTTTCGCGGCTGAATGGCTCCATTGCACCAGAACGTTTCACCACCACTAACGCAGCAGTTTCTAAAGTGGTGAAGCGGCGTTTACAATTCGGGCATTCTCTCCGACGGCGCACAACGGCGCCATCATCACTTGTGCGAGTATCAACCACACGAGAATCTGGAAATCGGCAGAATGGGCAGTGCATACCGCTAAAATATCGCGAACGACCGCCTGCCACAAAATTTACGCAGCACATTACCGCAGCACACTTCCATCATTATGAGCGCCGTGTACACCCCTTTACTAGCGCCTTATAGCCTCTTTATGAGCACAGCTCTCCGCTCGCTAGTTTTATTGCTACAGCACTCAGATATTGCACTCCCCGGTTCGCCTTTTACCCCACGATTCTTCGCCTTTACCCCACGATTCCCAGGCTCAACGACGCCGATAACCCCAGCGAGAACATCAGGCCAAACACTCCCACCATGAGCCCCACAGCTAACACAAATTTCATTGGAGCAGTGAGAAGTGGCCGCTGAACCACCCGAGTTGTTACTCCATGAGTTGCCAGCCCAGGCACTGCCATTTCAACACTTGCGAACTGCCGCTGAGTACTGTGGCGATGCGCGGCTACACCCGCAGCTGCATTACTCACAGTTGCATTGTGCGCTGTGCTCCACTTTTTCACGCCAGAATCTACAGCACCCAGCCGACTGCGCTCTGCATTAAGCTGAGCACTCCGCAGCTTCCTGGCCACGGGCGAAACGCTGCGTGGGGAACGCTGTGCTGTTCCCCCATACTGACGTGCTACAGTTGCCGCCTCTGACTGTATTTGCACATATGAAGCTGCCGGCATCACATGCAGATTTTCAGGCACTGCGCTCAACAAACGATCGCCATACGTGCGCGGGTGATCCGGCCGCACTCGCTGGCGAGTTTTCACACGCCGAGCCCGCTGCACTGCAGCACCGCTCCGATCTGGCACAGCGCGTAAAGCTCGCTGCTGCCGTTCACTCTCCGCTCGAACAACTGCTACTATGCTCATTTTTCCGCCTTTCAGCACTCTCCGCTACGCAGAGCTTTCACAACTCTTCACATATTCGAACACTTGTTCGTATTTCCTATCTGTAACTATAACGTCTGCAAAATAGATTGTCTAGAACAACTGTTCGAAAACTCCGAACAAATGTTTGAACAACTCACCTTTCGACTGATAAGCTGCCTATTAACAGTGAATCAGGTGGCTACCGGAAATTTTCAGAAAATTTTTGGAACGGAGCATGCGCATCACGTATGCACATAAGAAAACGAACCGCACACTTGAGGATCTATTATGAAAAATAATGATTCATATCTCTGGCGAAAGGGCATTCATGCATCAGGCACTCTCAATGAATCTCACCGATCGCCAGCTGCGCATTCTCGGCACTATTCGCGAGGGGATTAGCGAGCGCGGCTTTCCTCCTACGGTGAGAGAAATCGCCGCCATTGTGGGGCTCTCATCGCCGTCATCAGTACAATATCAGCTTGGGCTTTTAGAAAAAGCTGGGCTCATTCAGCGCGATTCACACCGCTCTCGCACTATCGAAGTGACTGATCGAGGCAACCGCCTCAATCTCGAAACCGGCCGGCTTGCCCCAGAGGCACCTGCTTTTTCGGGCCCCGGAGCTTCACCTGCGCCACTGTCTACAGTGCCGTTAGCTCACGATCTAGTGCCGCCCGCTCCTGCTCCTGCCACGTCCCCGGCTCCCACCAGCAGCACTGCCACCGCAAGCTCTCAATCAGCACAACCGAGAGTGAACAGTGCTCTCACTACTCGCCCCTTGCACGCCGTCACAAGCGAGATGGAGCACACCGAGGGCTCTATCTCCCACAGAGATGCTGAATTAACTGCCCGCGATGTGGTAATCGCCCCACTTGTGGGCACTATCGCTGCTGGCAGCCCAATCTTGGCCGAGCAGCATATCGAGGAGAGCTTCTCTCTCCCGCGTCAGCTCACCGGCTCTGGAGAGATGTTTGTGCTGCATGTGAAAGGCGAATCAATGATAGAAGCTGCCATCTGCGACGGCGATTACGTGGTGGTTCGCCAACAGCCAGTGGCAGAACAAGGAGAGATTGTGGCCGCCATGATAGATGGAGAGGCCACAGTGAAAGTGCTCAACAAGAAAGATGGCCACGTGTGGCTGATGCCTTGCAACGCCGCCTATGATCCGATTCCCGCAGATGAGGCACAGATTTTGGGCCGTGTGGTGTCTGTGCTCCGCGCCCTATGAGGGCGTTCTGCTACAGCGTCAATCCCAGGAATCCATGCGGTCTGTGCTCCGCGCCCTATGAGGGCCGTACGGCACATCTCATAGCAGCGACGGCCATCACGCTTACGATCTTCCTCTCCGCTCGCGCAGCTATTTGCCTACTCAGCCACAGAGAGCCCAACCGCAGAAGGCTCAATCGCAGTGAATAGTCGCTCGTGTAAAGAGAAAAGCAGGTAAATTCGCAGAGACCACGAGCATATTTATATGGCGAGCAACCTGAAAGCGGAAAAGTGAAACGGGCTGCATCGGGAAAATAGAGAGCGAATAGCTTTCAGTGAAGCTCGCTATCTATGCTGACGGCGCTGTTACATGTTGCGCTATTTCGTGTGCGAACAGATTAATCCTTCATAGTATTGAGCCGATTTAACGCCTCCCGCACAATGCGCGGATTTGTGGTTCTCCACATCTGCGGCAGTGTGGCCAATAAATAGCTAGCGTAGCGTTTCGTGTGCAACCGCGAATCGAGCACAGCCACCACCCCTCGATCGTGAGCACTACGCAATAGCCTCCCCGCTCCCTGCGCAAGCAGTAGCGCCGCCTGAGTAGCCGACACTTCCATAAAAGGATTCCCTTTGCGCATTCGCACTGCTTCGCTACGCGCCGCCGTCAATGGCTCGTTGGGGCGAGGAAAAGGAATACGGTCAATGATCACGAGCCGCAAGGTGCGCCCTGGCACATCTACTCCCTGCCAAAGCGCCATTGTGCCAAATAAACTCATACGATCGTCTGCAGCAAATTCTGAAATGAGCGTGGGAAGCTGATCCTCCCCTTGGCAGAGCACTGGCAGTTCCGAATGCCCACGAAAGTATTCGGCGGCCCGCTCTGCCGCGCTACGAGAGGTGAAAAGCCCCAGCGCTCCTCCCCCACTCGCTTCAATGAGCTCCAGAATCTCACGGAGATGTTCTTCGCCATACCCCTCTTTTCCAGGCTCTGGCAAATGTGCAGCCACATAGAGAATCCCTTGCTGCGCGTGGTCAAACGGAGTACCCACATCAATTCCTCGCCAAGCACCTTGATCGGGAAAATTCAATCCCACTCGGCGCGCAATCGGCTCAAACGACCCTCCGATTTGAAGTGTGGCCGACGTGAGCACTACCGGCATATCTGAGAATATGTGGGCAGCTATCGCACGCGACACATCGAGTGGTGCAGCGTTGAGATAATGCACATCTCCACCCAGGCTGTGCCACACCACTAGCCCGCTGCCGCTGAGCGGAGTGGCTATCAAGCGTTCACAGATATCGGCAATATCAGCTAAACGGGTGCGCAGAATTTGGCGTAGCATCGCTTGCTCTTCACCATGCGTTTTCAGAGCATCTGTATTCTCAATAGCTTCTTGAATTCTCCCGAGTAGCCGAGCAAGCGCCTCCGCCAGTTCCGGAGGAAGTTCAGTGAGCCGTTCCTCGGGCAGAGATTCCATCACTTTCTCAAACTCATCTGCGCTGGCATCGAGCAGTAAATCATCGAGCCCCGAGCGCCGCAGCAGCCGGGCCGCTCCAGCAATATCAAAACGATTGAGCGCTGCAGTAAGCTGCGACGTGACCCGCTCCACCAATGCATGTGCTTCGTCAATCACATAGGCATCAGTAGGAGGAAGTACAGTCGTGCCCGAGCTTTGCACTCCTACCAGCGAGTGATTAGTGACCACCACATCAGCTTCTTCCGCGGCGTAGCGAGCGAGCATTGGGAAGCATGAAGCCCGCAGCGGGCAGCTCTCCCCCATGCACTCACGCTTTTGTACGGAAACTTGCGCCCATGCTCTTTCGCTGACGCCGGGCACTAAATCATCGCGATCTCCAGTGGGTGAATTCAACGCCCATTCGCGTGCTCGCACCACTTCTTTCCCTGTGCTACTCCCTTCAAGATCTCCATACTCTGCCTCCATTCGTGAGAGCAAAGCCCCCTCTTCGGGATACCCGCCAGCAGCTTTGCGCAGGCACGCGTAGTTATTCCAACCTTTGAGCAGCGCCACTTGAGGCGTTGTGCCCACCATTTTCCTCACTATTCGAGCCACCAACGGTGCATCATGGGTGATAATTTGGCGCTGTAATGCCAAAGTGGCCGTGGAAATAACCGCGCGGCGCTGCTCTTTTGCACACCACAGCAACGTGGGCACTAGATAGGCCAGTGATTTTCCAGTGCCGGTGCCAGCCTGCACGATCACGTGCCCAGTATCTTCTAACGCTGCCGCCACAGCTTCCACCATCTGTTCTTGGCCCGGGCGCGTTTGCCCTCCAAATTCGCTCACTACTGCGCGTAATGCAGCGATAGCTTGTTCAGCCAACGAGGCACCACTCCAGCTATTCTCGTTATCCTCGCGTGCCTCCGAAAGTGCCGCAGAACTCGCTGCTGCAGCGTCGTCATCGCTTACCACATCAGCACCATTGCTATCGGCGCTATCGCTGCTCACATCACCGCTACCGATGCCGTCGCTCCAGCTCGCGCCAACTCCACCACCCTGAGAAGCAGTGGTGGTGCTCTTCAAATCGCTGGACGCTCGGGCGCCACTCTCGGCAACGGCGTCACTCACTCGTGCTCCTCATGAGCGTGCTGTATCAGTGCACTGTAGAGCTCCGGCGACACGAGCGCATGTAGTTGAGTGCCGCTAGGAGTAAATTCCTCGTTTAACACTTCACCTTCAGAGTGTACCCGTGCCACAAGCTCACCATGTGTATAGGGAATCGTCACAGTGACGTCGATACTGGGGCGCGGTAATAACGCTTCGATAGCCGCGCGCAGCTCTGGCACTCCCTGGCCAGTGAGCGCACTCACGATCACTGAATTCTCGAAACGGGTTCTCAACCCAGCAAGTGCCACCGGCTGCGCGAGATCAGCCTTGGCCAGCACGATGAGCTCTGGGATCTCACTCACATGTTCGATATCGCGCAATACGTCGCGCACTGCCTGCACCTGCCCCACTGGATCAGCATGAGACGAATCCACCACATGCACAATGAGATCGGCGTCTGCAACTTCTTCTAATGTGGATCGAAAAGCTTCCACTAGCTGAGTGGGAAGCGACCGCACGAACCCCACGGTGTCGGTGAGTGTATATGTTCTGCCGTCACTCGTTTCTACTTTGCGAACTGTGGGATCAAGAGTGGCAAAAAGTGCGTTCTCCACCAGCACTCCTGCCCCAGTGATTACATTCATCAATGACGATTTCCCAGCGTTCGTATACCCCACCACCACAACGGAGGGCACTCGGTGCCGGGTACGATTGAGCCGGCGAGTGGCGCGGCTGGCTTTTATAGCTGTTAAATCGCGGCGGAGCTTTGCCATTCGTTGGCGGATTCTCCGCCGATCGAGCTCAATTTTTGTTTCGCCTGGGCCGCGCGAGCCAATCCCAGCACCGCCAGCTACGCGGCCACCGGCTTGCCGGCTCATGGATTCACCCCATCCGCGCAAGCGAGGCAGTAGATAATCCAACTGTGCCAGCTCCACCTGCGCTTTACCCTCACGCGATTGAGCGTGCTGCGCAAAAATGTCTAAGATCAGCGCAGTGCGATCAATCACTTTCACATTCACAATGTCTTCTAGCGCGCGGCGTTGCGAGGGCGCTAATTCCGAATCTGTAATCACCGTATCCGCTCCGAGAGAGCGCACCATATCTGCCAGCTCACGCGCTTTTCCAGAACCGAGATACGTGGCCGGATCCGGCATTGGCCGATGCTGCAGCACTCCTTCGAGCACCTGTGATCCCGCAGTTTCAGCAAGTGCCGCTAGCTCACGCAAAGAATCTTCTGCCGCCGAGAGTGAGCCCTCACTCCACACCCCCACAAGCACCACTTTCTCGAGGCGAAGCTGGCGGTATTCCACATCGGAATCTTCTTCGTGAGAGCCGCTAGAGAGGTCTCCCACTCGCCGCAGCGAAGAGCGCACCTCTCGTTCAAAATCACTGCCCGCCCACGAGCCCGCATAATCTGGATCGGCCTGCAATGCGCGCGCTCGCCCACCTAAAAGCCCAGAAGCAGAAGCCGTATCCGGTGAGCCCTGATGCGATGAAAGAGAATCCAACGGGCGATCGTGCGGCGAAAGAGAATCACGGCTCGCGTGCCGAGCACATGCTTCAGGATCTCTCGAAGCACGTTTATGAATCTCTTGATCCGGTATGTCTGCGCATATGCCCGTGTGAGATGCAGCTGCGCCAGTGTGAGATTGAGCAGCGTTCATGGGCGCACGCCCTCGGGAACGCGAGCCCACCTGCCGGCCAGATGTGCCTTGAGCATTCATTTCTGATCGCCTCATCACTTCATACCCTCACGCAAAGAGCGCACCTGCTGAGCTAGAGCATTAGCATTGGCGCTCTCCGCTTCATACCACTGGATACGCCGATCTGCCGCAAACCACGTACGCTGCTTTTTCGCTAGATGCTGCGTAGCACGAACCGTGGCTTCGATGGCTTCCTCCACACTCAACTTTCCCTCAATCACTCCCAATGCCTGAGCATAACCGGTAGCTTTCTGCGCCGTCGTTCCGCTGCGCAGCCCTCGCATTAGAAGCGCGCGAGTTTCATCGATGAGCCCACCGCTGAACATACGCCGAGTACGCTCATCAATCCTCGGATCGAGAAATTCACGTGGTGCTCGTAATCCTATCTCGATCACATTCTGATAGTGGCTCGTATGCCGAGGAAATAATGGGGTGTAAGAGCGCCCCGTAATGCGCACCACTTCGAGCGCCCGAATCACACGGCGCGGATTGGCCAGATCTATCGTAGCTGCTGAGCGTGGGTCTTTCTCCTGCAGCTCCCCAATAAGAGGCGCCAGACCTGATTCGGCCGCGACTCTCTCCAACTCCCCGCGCACTGCCGCATCAGTGCCTGGAAAATTCAGTTCATCGAGTACTGCAGAAACATAGAGCCCGGAGCCTCCTACCAGCAGGGGAATTTTTCCAGCAGCCATCACTCGCTCAATATCTGCGCGCGCTTTCCGCTGGTAAACCGCCACCGAGGCTTCTTCCACCACATCGAGCACATCGATTTGATGATGCACAATACCCTGGCGTTCCTCATCACTCACTTTCGCTGTGCCAATATCCATTCCGCGATATAGCTGCATAGCATCAGCAGAGATAATCTCCACCTGTTCCGGCCCGCCGAGTGCATACGCCAACTCAATCGACAGCTTCGTTTTTCCGCTTGCAGTGGGGCCAACGAGTGCCACTATCGGAATTGGGTTGGGGTGTGGGCGCCACTGCGCTTCTGCGGCACCTGGAACAGCTTCTCCAGAGTATTTTTCGTTTTCAGTTTCTGCACGTTCTACAGTTACTCTCGATTCTCCCAGCACAGATCGTGCTACTACGGAAGCGCCTACATCCAGCGCAGATTCTTTTTCTGCAGAATCATGCATGAGGGCGCACTCGAATCCCTGGCATACCCAGCGCCACCGGAGCAGCGCCGTCCGCCTCTGCTTGCAGCTGCTTTTTACGAGCTTGCGCAGCTTCCCAGGCATCGCCAGCGCGGGTGCGCCGAAGTTCAAATAAACCTCCAGATAGAGCAGAATCTGCCACAAGATGATGTGGCGCCCCGTGGGTTACTTGAGCCCGCACTATATCTCCTGGGCGCGGGCGCTGGGGGGAATCTGCAGGAAGCGCCACGTGCACAAGCCGGTTGTCGGCCGCACGGCCGGAGAGCCGCTCCGTCTGCGAATCTTTACGCCCCTCTCCCTCAGCAATGAGTACCTCAACAACGCTGCCTTCCAGCTTTTGATTTTCCTCAGTGGAAATGCGCTGTTGCAGCTCTAGCAGCCGCTGGAAGCGTTCACTCGCAACTGCTTCTGGCACCTGATTTTCCATCTCGGCTGCAGGAGTGCCCGGGCGAGGAGAATAAAGAAATGTGAATGCAGAGCTAAAACGTGCAGCTTCCACTACATCGAGAGTGGCTTGGAAATCTTCTTCCGTTTCCCCTGGGAAACCTACGATAATATCGGTGGTGATTGCAGCATTCGGGATTTTTTCCCGCACGCGATCGAGGATTCCCAAGAATTTTGCCGATCGGTACGAACGCCGCATTGCTTTCAACACGCGATCTGAGCCAGATTGAAGTGGCATATGCAGCGAGGGCATCACTGTGGGCGTTTCCGCCATCGCATCGATCACATCATCTGTGAACATCGCTGGGTGCGGAGAAGTGAATCGCAAGCGTTCTAGTCCCTCGATTTCTCCTGCAGCACGCAAGAGCTTGGCAAACGCACCACGATCACCAAAACTCACTCCATAAGAATTCACATTCTGGCCTAGGAGAGTGACGTCGATAGCACCTTCCGCAACCACTGCTTCGATCTCTCGCAGAATATCACCCGGCCTGCGATCATGCTCTTTCCCCCGCAGATGCGGCACAATGCAGAATGTGCAGGTGTTGTTGCAGCCCACCGAAATACTCACCCACGCCGCATAGGCAGATTCTCGATGAGAGGGAAGCGTGGAGGGAAATACTTTTAATGATTCTTCGATTTCCACAGCGGCTTCGTGGTTATGGCGAGCGCGTTCCAACAGAGCTGGCAATACGTCGAGATTATGCGTGCCAAGCACTACATCAACCCATGGAGCTTTCTCAATAATCCCACCGCGCAACTGCTGCGCAAGGCAGCCAGCCACCGCGATCTGCATTCCCGGCCGATGCCGTTTCACATCAGCAAGCTGGCCTAGGTTACCAAAGAGTTTTGTTGCAGCATTTTCTCGCACCGAGCACGTGTTGATCACGAGCACATCTGCACCTTGATCGCCAGCCTCAGTGGCGCGCGCAGCTTTACTGGGAACGAGCTCTACCGGCATATATCCAGCACTATCGAGTAAACCCGCCAAGCGCTCCGAATCATGTACATTCATTTGGCACCCAAGGGTGCGCAAAGCATATGTTTTAACAGAATAATCCTGTGTGTCATTCATCGCCGCCAGTTTAATCACTCCCCTCCAACTGGCTCAATTCTGCAGCTGCTTTCTCGTATGCCATCTGAATCACGTGTGGAGAAAAACCTCGACGCCCCAGTGCTCCATACAACCTGCGCCGTACCACTGCGGAATCAAGCCCGCGCATCGCCCTCACTTTTCGGAGTGCAAAATCAGCGGCAGATTGTTCCTCATCTACTTCTTCGATTTGTGCGAGTGCGGCTTCACTATCTTCAGCACTGATGCCGCGCTTTTTGAGCTCAGCAGCTAGCGACCGGCGGGAAATAGCCTTTTCGCCAAATCGAGCCCGCACAAACAGCTGGGCAAATCGCGCATCATCCACGAGCCCCGCTTTCACAAAAGCCTGAATCGTGCTCTCTGCGACGGCTTCTGGAACATTGCGTTTGCGCAGCGCCGAGCGCAGCTCTCCCACAGACCGATCTCGCACGCCAAGCAAGCGATACACCGCTTCGCGTGCATAGTGGTGCCACTCTTCTTCACTGCGGGCAGCATTACGCGCTTCTCTACGCCGCTGAGCTTCTTCAAAGCTCACGTATTTGCGCGGTTTCTTCCGGCCAACGAAATCAGCTTCTTCAGCGTAATTTACCATTGCGTACAACTATCTTAATTACCGTGATGTGTGCTCAAGATACGTGCACCTTGATGCGCGAGTATACGTGCATACACATGCATATACGCATCACATATCTTTGCATAATTTCCACGGCTGCTTATACCGTTATGCCATTGAACCTAATTTTTCACTATCATCAGCCGCTGCTTCTGAAAGTGATGTATCGTCTTCCACCCCTAAGCGAACTCGCACTTTGTGCTCAATTTCTTCGCAGATCTCTGGATTATCTTTGAGGAACTGCCGTGCTTTCTCTTTTCCTTGGCCCAGCTGATCGCCCTCGTACGTAAACCACGAACCAGATTTTGTGACGATTCCAGCATCGACAGCCATATCGAGAATGCCGCCTTCGCGCGAGATCCCCTCGCCATAGAGAATATCAAACTCTGCTTGTTTGAAAGGCGGAGCCATCTTATTCTTCACCACCTTCACACGAGTGCGGTTCCCCACTGGCTGCGCACCTTCTTTAAGCGTTTCAATACGCCGTACATCCAAACGCACCGAGGCGTAGAATTTCAGCGCTTTCCCTCCTGTGGTGGTTTCTGGATTCCCATAAAACACACCGATCTTTTCACGCAGCTGATTAATGAAGATTGCGGTGGTTCCAGAAGCAGATAATGCTCCAGTGATTTTCCTCAACGCCTGGCTCATTAAGCGAGCCTGCAGCCCCACATGGGAATCGCCCATCTCGCCTTCGATCTCTGCTTTAGGCACAAGCGCTGCAACAGAATCAATTACGATGATGTCTAAGGCGCCAGAACGAATCAACATATCGGCAATCTCAAGTGCCTGCTCTCCAGTATCGGGCTGAGAAACGATGAGCGCATCTGTATCCACACCGAGCTTTTTCGCATACTCCGGATCTAGCGCATGCTCAGCATCAATAAACGCAGCGAGGCCGCCGGCTGCTTGCGCATTAGCCACTGCATGCAAGGCCACCGTAGTTTTACCAGAGGATTCCGGCCCGTAGATCTCAACTACCCGCCCCCGCGGTAGCCCTCCCACCCCAAGCGCAATATCAAGAGCCAGAGATCCGGTAGGAATCACTTTCACATGTTGAGGCGGGTTATCCCCCAATCGCATCGCCGAGCCTTTGCCAAATTGACGGTCGATCTGGCTCAGCGCCGCGTCGAGTGCTTTAGCTTTATCCGTAGCCGGAGAAACCGAAACCGGAGTAGATTTTTTAGCTGTAACCATATCGTATCCTCATCAAATCATGGCCGAAGCCGGCGAACAGAACAGGCGTTCCTGGAGCTTGCTCTCTCCGAGCAACTATCCATACACAACGTTAAGCTCCGCCTAGGGCAAAAAATCACGCAAAAACCATCTGTGGATAGCAGCGTCATCTCCGTTGTATGTGCACAAGTTTATCCGAACACCTGTTCGAACCGTTAATCCACGCCGCGCAGTTTTATTCCTTTCACAGGCCAGTGTGCGCGCAAAACTAGCCTTAGAAGCTATACAACGAGCAAATCAAACATTGAGAGAACTATCTCACCCAAGAAAACCCCACCCACATGGGCATTCCTCACATCTCTTTCGGATTTATCCGGTGCAGATACTCATACCGCTCCGGCAAGCCCTCCACTGCCACGATTGCTTTCCAAATCACGAGTGGAGCAACCCCTCGTTCTAACGCCTCATTCGGCGTCATAGAGCCTAAATCCGGAAGCGCTAAATCTTCCGCCACGGAGCGCGCCCTCCCCTCCGGAAAGACACGCTCCATAACGTCCCAAAATTCGCTGTGCTTCATAGTGTAAACAGCATACGCAATAGGCGCGGCTCAGTATTTACATGCCGCAAACGCAGCTGAGCTGCGCATGCCGCTGAGCTAAGCAACGCGCCATACTCAGCGCCGTATCCCAGCTAGCTCCCGCTCGATGAGAGATTCCGGAATCGAATCTGGGATTTCAATCACACGGCTGTGCCCAGCTGCACTGAGACGCTCCCGATCAGCCATGCGATCTCGCAGCTGCTCGCGCATCGCCGCCCGCCGCATCGCCGGAGTGGGCCGCCCCTGCGCAATGTCCATACGATCAGCCACCAAGCGCAGCACATGGCTCAGAGGCACATTCAAGGCTTTTGAAATTGATTCTAAGAGTTCAGAAGAAGCTTCTTTTTGCCCGCGCTCCACCTCGGAGAGATATCCGAGCGAC
>JALELI010000107.1 GCA_022768785.1 Arcanobacterium sp.
TCCGGATGTGTATGTTCGTCCGGATCATGGTCGTATGATTTGGGGTGAGACGGGTCGGCCTGGGTATCCGTTGTATGATCGTGCGTTGGGTGCTGTGTATTTGAATGGTTTGTGGGAAGCCATCACAAAAACCAAACAACGAGTCCAAGGGCAGAAGGGGATGGGGCGATGATGCCGGCGCCTATTCCGCTTTCCCTCGATCCGGATCGGCTATTTCCTGCAGATCCCGCTACTCGTGCAGTTGCGCGAGAGCTGTATGAATCGGTGCGTGAGTTGCCCATTATTTCTCCACATGGGCATGTGGATCCGCGCCTGCTTCTTGAAAACAAGCCGTTTTCCGATGCGGCGAATCTCTTCCTCACCTACGATCACTACGTTTTCCGAATGCTCCATGCCAACGGCATAGATTTACATGATATTGGTGTGGGAAAATTTGCTGGCACTGTGGACCCGCGGGCAGCGTGGCGTATTTTCTGTGAAAACTGGCATTTATTTGACGGCACAGCCTCAGGATATTGGCTCACGCATGAGTTCGTCACACTGTTTGGGATCAGTGAGGAGCCAAGCGCGCAGAATGCTGATGCGCTTTTTGATCAGATTCAAGCACAACTAGAGCGGCCCGAGTTTCGCCCGCGTGCTCTGTTTGAATCCTTTCCCATCGAGTTTATGGCCACTACTGATGACCCACTTGATGATTTGGCGGTTCACGCAGAGCTTGCGGCAGATCCTAGTTTCCGTGGCCGAGTGGTGCCCACTTGGAGACCAGACTCCTATATCAATGCGCGTAAATCAGAGTTTTTAGACAACGTAACGGCTCTTACGGCAACTGTGGGGGCACCTGTAGATTCACTTTCTGGATATCTTGAGGCGCTGCGTGCAAGTAGAGAGCGCTTTGTGAAAGCTGGAGCCGTGAGCTGTGATTTCGGCGTGGCTCACCCATATACAGTGGATATGAGTGATACCGAACTGAGCTCGCTCTACGCTCAGGCGGTGCGAGGAGATTTGAGCCCAGAAGCTGCCGATGCTTTTGAAGGTGCAATGCTCATGCGCTGCGCCGAAATGAGTGTGAGCGATGGCCTAGTGATGACGATTCACCCAGGGGTGTATCGCAACCATTCCGCGGCTGCACTAGCTGAATTTGGCCCCGATACCGGCCACGATATTCCAGTGCGTACGGAATTCACACGCAATATCCACGCGTTGCTCGATAAATTCGGTGATAATCCCGATCTGCACATCGTGCTTTTTACGATGGACGAAACGGTATATTCGCGCGAAATTGCACCGTTAGCTGGGTATTATCCAAGCGTGTATATCGGGGCTCCGTGGTGGTTTATCGATGCGCCCGATGCGATTTTACGCTTCCGTTCAGCCACGGTAGAAAGCGCGGGCTTTTCGCGGGCGAGCGGATTTATTGACGACACTCGAGCATTCCTCTCAATCCCCGCTCGGCACGATATGGCGCGCCGGCTTGATGCGGCATTTCTGGCGCGTTATGTGCGTGAAGGGCGGCTGCCGATGAGTTCGGCGTTACATTGGGTGCACGCTCTGAGCTCCGAGCAACCGAAACGGGTGTTTAAGCTCTAACGCGCACGGGCGCTGCGATTACGAGGAGACAACAGATACTGAAGCCTGGTTAAGCTCTAACGCGCACGGGCGCTGCTCTTAAGCGTGTGGCTGAGTTGCTCCTGCTTCGGCGTCAGCAATAACAATCTCTTGTTGTACGGTGGAGCTCATGCACTCGTACCTGGCGCTTCAGCTCACAGCAGTTACTTCACTCGTAATTCGGCCATGCTGCAGAGGGAGGCTAAACTAGTGGCCATGCTGAAAATGTCTCATCTTTTCTTGCGCACGCTGCGCGATGATCCGGCTGATGCCGAAGTGGATTCCCATAAATTACTCGTGCGGGCAGGCTATGTGCGCCGCGTTTCCCCTGGAATTTACACATGGCTTCCGCTGGGGCTAAAAGTACTTCGCCGTGTGGAGCAGGTTGTGCGTGAAGAGATGGACGCCGCAGGGGCCCAAGAGCTGCTCTTTCCTGCTCTGCTGCCGCGCGAGCCGTATGAGGCCACAAACCGTTGGGAAGAGTATGGCCCAAATTTGTTTCGCCTTAAGGATCGCCGTGATGCGGATTATTTGCTGGCACCCACGCATGAAGAGATGTTCACACTCGCTGTGAAAGATATGTATAGCTCATATAAAGATCTGCCAGCGATGCTCTATCAGATTCAAACGAAGTATCGTGATGAGGCTCGTCCGCGTGCCGGTATTTTGCGCACCCGCGAGTTTGTGATGAAAGATGCTTACAGCTTTGATATCGACGACGCCGGGCTTGACGCGAGCTACGAGGTGATGCGTGAGGCATACCAGAGGATTTTCTCGCGTTTGGGGTTGCCGTTTGTGATTTGCTCGGCACAAAGTGGAGCGATGGGCGGTTCGCGTAGCGAGGAGTTCCTGTTCCCATGCGCGATTGGGGAAGATACCTTTGTGCGTAGCGCAGGTGGCTATGCGGCGAACACCGAGGCTGTCACCACCCCGCCGCAGCCCGAACAAGATTTTTCGAATGTACCCGCTCCACAGGTGGTGGATACTCCAGATGCAAAAACTATTGAAGCGCTGGTAGAGGTGTTTAACGAGCAGCACCCGCGCGCCGATCGTCCGTGGCAGGCGAGCGACATGCTGAAGAATGTGGTGCTCGTGGGGATCCACCCCGATGGCGAGCGTGAAGTTTTTGCTGTGGGCGTGCCCGGAGATCGAGAAGTGGATTTAGGCCGCGTGGAGGCAAATCTCAGCCCCCTTGAGGTGGAGATGGCCACGCCGGAAGATCTCGAGAAATTCCCAGAGCTAGTGCCTGGCTATATCGGCCCCACCGTGATCGGGCCGCAGAGTGCGGAGCGTGCGCTCGATGCTGATGGCAACCCAGTGGGTGGAGTGAAGTATCTGCTTGATGCGCATATTGCGCGGGGCTCAGCATGGATCTCCGGCGCCAACGCGGCTGAGAAGCATGTGATGAACATGGTATATGGCCGTGATTTCGAGGCCGATGGTGTGATTGAGGCCGTAGAAGTGTGCGCTGGCGATGCCGCTCCTGATGGCTCGGGCCCGCTCAGTATTGAGCGCGGTATTGAGATTGGCCATATTTTTGCGTTGGGGCGTAAATATGCGAAAGCTCTAGATCTCACAGTGCTTGATCACAATGGCAAAGCCACGGTGGTTACGATGGGCTCATATGGCATTGGGGTGAGCCGTTTAGTGGCGGCGCTTGTAGAACAAAATCACGACAGTAAAGGCATGATGTGGCCGATAGATGTGGCGCCGGTGCAGGTACACGTGATTGCCACTGGCAGGGGTGATGAGCTCTTCGCAGCTGCTGAGAAGATCGCTGGAGATGTGGAGGCTGCGGGCTTTAGCGTGCTGCTAGATGACCGGCCGAAGATGAGCGCAGGTGTGAAGTTCGCTGATTATGAGCTGATTGGCGCTCCGTATGCGGTGGTGGTGGGCCGTGGCTTCAAAGATGGCGTGGTGGAACTACGCAATCGCCGCACTGGCGATTCGCGTGAAGTTCTTCTGGATAATGCTGTTGCTGAGCTCACACAGTGGATTAGCTGATAAACAGGATTAGCTGGCTGCAGATAGTGTTTGTGGAAGGGCATATTCTCTTTAATCTATGTCCGTCGATACTATGCACTGTGCCTTTCCGCAGCACAACAACTAGATAGTTAGTGAGGCGGGGTCAGCTTTAGGTGTGCCGTATATATACGCAATGATGGTTTACACCGCCTAGCAGGCTGAGAAAATCTCACGGCGTTTTTCGCAGCGTATAAATTAAATGTGAGCGCTTCAAAGCGCTGAAACGTATCCAGGCCTGAGCTATTAGCTCAGGCCTGGATTTTATGCGCTAGCGGCAGCTTGTTATGAGTATCTGTGCTGTACTAACGCCCTCTCATCTTCCGATTTCTGTGGTACTTAGATTTTTCATCTCAGTGGGATACAGCGTGTAGATGCTCATACATAGCCTGCATATTGTGCAGATTAATGCGTGCGCCTACGCGATGCTATTTTCTTGGTACACAGCGGAACTGCGATAAGCAGCATCGCCAACAGTAGCGATGGTATTACCGAGCTACCGGTTCGCGCTAAGTTAGCGGGAGGATTCTGCTCTGCCACAACGGTTTCTCCACTAACTTGTGGGGTCTGCGGTGGGGGAGTAGTGGCCAATTTTTGGGCGACGGTGACGACTGCTGTTTTCTTGATGGTGGCACCGGCGGAGTCGGTCACTGTGAAGGTGAACGTGTATTTTCCGGGGGTGTGTGCGTCGAATCCACCGTTGGATACGAGTTTCACTGTCTCGTTAGCGAGTGGCCCGTCTTCGGGGTCGTTTGCGGACACGATCAGGGAGCGTGCATCAAACTGACTGTCTTGGACTATTTGGGCGTCTCGGAGGACGAGTGTTGGGGCCTGGTTGAGTGTGGCCATAGCCCGAGCCCACTGTGCAGTTAATCGAATGTCGCTGTGAACGGATAGAACGGAATTAGGTTCATAGAGTTTGCCCGTGGCATCTTTCCACCCCGTTAGAACGTAACCATCTTTTGTGGGGGTGGGGAAATTAACTGATTCACCGTCGAATTTTTGTACGGTTATATCTTTTTCGCTACTTTCATACGATCCGCCGTTTAAGTCGAATACTACATCCCATTCAGGGCTCCATTGAGCGTAAAGGGTGAGGTTGTAGTTAGGCATCGTTAGATCAATATCTTTTAGATATACGCGACCATTGGGGTCTAGACTCCAACCGCGGAATTTATACTTATCAGATAGATCACTTGGCTTTGTTGGTAGATCATCTTTGTCGAGGTTCAGTTTGCTCAATGGTTGGTCAAAAGGAATCGTTCGTATGCGGGAGCTCTCATATTGAGAGTCTGCTTTTAGAACACGGGGATCATCGTTCAAGAATAGTTTGTATTTGTTACGTGTATAGACGAATTTGAGATATCCGTTATTAGTAAAACGCTTACTTCCAATCTTAGGAATAAACGACAACTGGTGTTCAGCTGGACGAGACGCATTTCGCGCTTCAAGCCTCTGCCGTGTAGATATGATTTGCCTAACAGATGGTGGGGTCGCAGTGAATCCTTTTATGATCGGGGCAGGGAATTTGTAGCCACTATATGTGGTGTCTGATTTCCAGTAGTACTGGCTATAATCAATTTCGCCACGGCCACTGAGGTTTTCCATCTCAAAATCTACATGAACCGGATGTACAGTTCGAAGATATTTCCAGCCTACGCTGATCTGCCGGTTCGTAAAGGTAACTCCCGGCCGAGAAACAGATTGCGGAGTTATGCCCACGTGTTGAATAAATTCCTCATATGTTAGTCGATAGGGAGGAGAATCCAGATAGCTATTTAGTCCGTTTACTTTCCACCCAACTGATCCAGAATCAGGTGGGTAGTTGATAATGTCCTTATCGCGGGGCCAACCTGTAAGAGATTGATAAAATCTGGCAGTAATCGTATACGGATTCTTTGTAGGATCGTAGGTTGTGCCGCCTATTTCTAAAATTGGGTTGTAATATTCGCCACGATCGCTGCTGGATTCGAATATAAGTTGGTAAACCTCCCGATCAAAATAGACGTTGTACACATTTGAGGAGCCACTTGCTAGTGGCCGTATTGCGCCGGAATCGTCTTGATTTATTTCCTTAGTTACATCTTTGTTCAGGTGAAACAGTTTTGAGAAAAGTGCAGGGTCGGAGGAAGCTGAGAGCGGAACATCTGGGAACTGAATTCCTGCTGGGCTTATTGTGCTGAGATCCGGTGTGCTTCCCGCCTCCCCCTGATATGGTTTCAGCCCCAAGTAATCATACTTGGTGGCGGTGGTGGTAGAAGCTTCGTTATAATCCGCTTTTTCACTCCAGAATTGAACCACGTAGTTCACTTGATCAGGTGCCGCCTGAGCTGTAGGGATAGCATACCAAGTGAAGAGTAGAGATACGGATAGCAGCACAGTCAAAAATACCCGCCATGAAGCAGATATTCTCTTTGATTTAATGTTCATTAAAAGCCTCTTTCCCCCGATAAAACGCACACCCTACAATTATGGGGCAACATCAAGAGACGTTTGGGCTATGTGCTCCCCATGATTGCGTGGCAGATTTTACTGACCTAGAGTGCCGTCTACTCTAAATGCACTCTTCACTCTATAAACTTTACCTTTTAATAGTAATTTTATGTAGTTTGTGATGTTTTATTCAACAGTCTACACAAGTTTGAGTGCTATATTTGAGCGCTTATTTTCGTGGAGTTTTAGCTGGCAAAGGCCGAAAAGAGGTCTGTGATGGGTATGTGAGGCTCTGTGTGAGGCTCATTGTAAAGCTCTTAGGAGAGGCTAGTGGTGGTTACAAAGTTGAGGGTACGTTAGTAATCCGATCGTTTTCACTTGTGGAGGGAAGCTCTCGCGGTAAGGGCGGGCTAGAGCCTTGCGGCATCAACGTACCAGTGCACTTGGGAAGCTCTCGCGGCAGGGGCGGCATCTGTATACGGATTTTCTGAGAAGTGTGTTTAGTACGAGCAAGGGAGAGATTTAAGCCCGCAGTTTTCCACCAATTTTGGCACAATAGGGCTATGGCAGAAACTCGCAATGCACAGCTCACAGTGGTGATTATTGGTGGCGGCCCCGGTGGCTATGAAGCAGCTCTACAAGCGCGGGCTCACGGAGCCCGCGCAGTGTTGATCGAGGAGCAGGGGGCGGGCGGCTCTGCGGTGCTCACCGATGTGATCCCATCGAAAACCCTGATCGCCTCAGCCGCATGGATGGATAATATCCGCCGCGCGGGAGAGCTAAAAATAGCTGAAGAAGGCGGCGGCGAATATCGGGCTGATGTGCTGGGAATTTTTGAGCGGGTTTCCCGCCTCGCGGCCGATCAGAGTGCCGAGATCACGCATCGGCTCACTGAAGCTGGAGTGGAAATTGTGGCTGGCCGCGGCGTGATCGCTCCGGAAACCGGAACGAATGGGCGGCGGATTGTGCGCGCAGGAGAGCGAGAATTTCTGGCAGATGTGGTGCTTGTGGCCACCGGCGCACGCCCACGCAAATTGCCTAGCGCGATGCCTGATGGGCAGCGGATTCTCACCTGGAAGCAGATCTACTCGCTCACCGAAGTGCCGGAGCACCTTATCGTGGTGGGGTCCGGCGTCACTGGCGCTGAATTTGCGGCAGCCTTTAATTCGGTGGGTGTGCACGTGACGCTCGTGAGCTCGCGGGATCGGGTGCTGCCAGGCAACGATCCAGACGCTGCGGAGCTGATTCAAGAGGTGTTTGAGCACAACGGTGTGGATATCAAGAGTGAGGCCCGTGCTGCCGGAGTGCGCGTGGAAGGCGAGAAAGTGATCGTCTCGCTGGCAAGCGGTGAAGAGATTGTAGGCTCGCATGTGCTGATGGCGGTGGGGGCTATCCCAAATACTGATGGTATTGGCCTGGAGACGGCGGGAGTGGAGCTCGATGATCGCGGTTTCATCGTGACTGATCGGGTCTCCCGCACCACCGGCAACCGAATCTATGCGGCAGGGGATTGCACCGGAGTGTTTTTGCTCGCCTCAGTGGCTGCTGCTCAAGGCCGGATTGCGATGGCACATGCGTTGGGAGACGCCGTAGAGCCGCTGCGCCTCGATCAGATTTCTAGCAATATCTTCACGAACCCCGAAATTGCTTCAGTTGGGGTCACGCAGGAGCAGGTGGATTCTGGCGAAGTGGATTGTGTACAGTTTATGCTTCCGGTGAGCCGCAATGCTCGTGCAAAGATGCGTGGGATTGATGAAGGCTTTGTGAAAATTTTTGCACGGCGCAATACGCGCACTATCGCTGGGGCGGTGTTGTGCCTGCAGTATGCGGGAGAGTTTATTTTCCCACTCACGATGGCAGTGAAGAATCGGCTCACGGTAGATGAGTTTTGTCAGACGTTCACGGTGTTTCCTTCGATTTCAGGCACGATCACGGAAACCGCTCGTGCCCTGCACAAGATCGTGGAAGTTTAGCTAGTAGCGCGAAGCGCCGTCTGATTCTTCGTGAAATTTTTTGTTCCTGTGCGTCTGCTCGTCGTGGTTGTGCGCTGAGCTGCGCATAAAACGATAGCTCTGCGTGCAGATGCTCAAAGTCTGCAAATCATACATCAATTCTTATTTTATGCAAAATTATTCTGTGTTAATGTGGTGATATTAGCGGAACATCTCATATCAAAGGAGATTGACATGTTAGCCAACAGAAGTAAGACCGTGTCTCTTGCGGCGTGCGTATTTCTCGCGGCTGCAGCAGCTATGAGTGTTCCGGCGTATGCCGATGATGGGAAAGCAGGAGAACCTGCCGCTGCGGCTTCTGCCGCAGAGCAGCCTAAAGAGTTGCAGCAATGGCATGGAGAAGCTCCTGCTCGCGTGGATGCACTGGCACAACAGCTGGGAGATGTGGTGGATAGGCACCGAGAGGAATTTGCCGGCTTAGCTCTCGCTCGTGATCGACAGAGCGTTAATGTATATCTGGTTGCCGGGAACGATGTGAATGATTTTCCAGAGCTGGCATATGCGATGAAGGAAAATCCAGGTTTTATCAACGTGATCCGTGCCGATCATTCGTATTCTGAATTGCTCACGCTCCAAGATCAATATTCCGAAGAGCTGCTGGGCAAGGGGCTGGTTGCGGCAGCCGTAGATATTGTGAACAACGGTCTAAAACTCACTGTGGAGAGCGGTAGTACGGCAGAAACTCTCGCACACTCGCAAACGCGTTCCACAGCAGAGAGAGTGAAGATTTCTGTTGAATCATCAGAACCTGCTAGCAACGCTGCGGGGCGCTACAGGCTACAGCTTCACCCAACTAGATGGCATGTATGCGTGGAATTCTCGTGCTCAAGTGCAACACTACTAAGGAGGGAAAATGAAACGGCATCGCCTACTAGCTCTCGCAATTGCTACGTGTGCGGTTCTCGGAATATCGGCGTGTTCTCGCCCTGAGGCGCAGCCTGAGCCTCAGTCCCAACCCCAGTCGCAGAATGCTCCAACAGCGTCTACGGAGCCGCTAGCGCCGCAGCTCCCTCCAGCTCCACATCAAAATTCAGTTGCTGTGGAATATACGGTGAGCAAAATACTCGTTGCAGGCAATGATGTGTGCGTATTTGATAGCGATGGCCGGCTCATCGTATTCAGTGAGAACGTGGGGGTATCCAAAGATCACACAGCTCTTGTGGCAAAAGGAATATCTATCCCTGAAGGGCAACTATTTTGGGGAGCTAAGAGTGAGAACTTAACCTCCGATGTTATGTGCGGAGGGAAGAAGTATCCGGCGAAGCACATTTATGGGGCAGGGTTGCAAGATTTTTCTCACCAACCGTCGGGGAGCAGTGAGCAACCAGGCGCTCAGAAGTAAGTGACGTTAGCGTGGCAAGAGTTGCAGCGAAACTCTTTACGCTCGTTTTACGTGCGGAACAAAACCTTAGGCGCGGTGGCGGGTAAGATTGTGAAGCATGACGAAAGCTAAAGTGAAATACCAACGCGGGCCAGTCACACTGCATAGCGAGAGTGTGCCTATTTCCACCACAGACGCGCGGCTGCTCGCGCCGAATGAAGACACCAGTTTTATTCACTCAGATGGCTGGCGGATTCTGAGAATTCAATCCGAGCTTGTTGATGGCTTTGGAGCGCTTGCCGGGCTTGGGCCGGCCGTGAGTATTTTCGGCTCAGCGCGCGTGGCTCCGAGCCACCCATACTACGCCGTGGGCACAGAGATCGCTCAAAGGCTTGCAGAGCAAGGATTCGCTGTGATTACTGGCGGCGGGCCGGGCATGATGGAAGCAGCTAATAAAGGAGCTGCGCAGGCGGGAAGCCCCTCCGTGGGCTTAGGCATAGAATTGCCGTTTGAGCAGGGCACGAATGAATACGTATCTATGGATGTGAACTTCCGTTACTTTTTCGTGCGCAAGCTGATGTTTGTGAAATATGCACAAGCTTTCGTGGTGTTGCCAGGCGGCTTCGGCACGATGGACGAGCTCTTCGAAGCGATCACGCTCCGCCAAACCCACAAAATCTCCGGTTTCCCCATTGTGCTCGTGGGCAGCGAATACTGGGGCGGGCTGATCGCGTGGATACGTGATCGTATGCTGGCTGATGGCATGGTGAGTGAGGCGGATCTAGCGCTACTCACAGTGGTAGACACAGCGCCGGAGGCGGTGCGCGCCGTTACCGATGCTGTGAGCGAGTTAGCGAAAGCTCAGCGCACGGAAAGTTTACGTTCTTAATACCAGCTTCCTCACGCGCCTCAGAGACATCTGGAAGCAGTGGCAAGGGTATGCGAGGCAGTTAGTTATGCACACCAGCATGGATAAGGTAGTGTCGTGAGGCGTTATGGGCTCCGTAAGTTTCACAAGTGGTACAGACCGGAAAAATTGAGTAGCGAGTGAAACAATCGTGAGCGTGATCTGCGATATTGGCGAAATTACGGTGTAAACTAGAATAGATTCTCTGAAGCTACTCGCCTCAGCTGGCGGCGTGGCACATGTGAAAAGGCAGGAACACACATGGCAGCGATGAAACCCCGCACCGGGGATGGGCCACTTGAGGCCGAACGCGACAATCACGGCACCACACTGCGCATTCCGCTTGAAGGCGGCGGCCGCATGGTGCTCGAAATGAGTGAAGCAGAAATTCGTGAGTTACACGCCGTATTGGGTAAAGTGCTAGAACTCAAAAAGTGATGTTTTCTTGACGGCGAGCAGTACGCCGTCACTGAGGGGCAGCAGGCTAGCGGCCACAGCTTCGCTAGCGAGCAGCTCGTGGCCCAGATCGCGCAATGCCACCGTCACAGCATCGCGCCGTACCGGATCCGCCACTAGATCGTGATTCAAAGCGTGGGCTACCACGAGAATCCCTCCCACTTTCAGCATGCGCAGAGCCTCTTCGGCATCGCCACGAGCCTCTAAAGGATCACCATCGAGCAGCACGAGATCATACGAATCAGCAGCGAGGCGGGGGAGTAGATCGGCGCTACGGCCGTTAATCAGCCGGAAGCGGGCAGAGCGAATTCCCGCAGCGGCAAATGCTTCACGAGCGTAGCTGTGGGCCACGGGTTCTATATCAATCGAGGTGAATGTGGAATCTGCTGAACCGGAGAGTAAAGCTAAACCACTCACGCCCGTTCCGGTGCCCACCTCAGCGATTGCGCGCACAGACGGCAGCGCTGCGAGAGAGGCGAGGAAAGCACACGTAGCCACACTCAGGGGAGTGATCCCCAGCTCAGCTGCACGTTCACGCGCACTGCGCGCAACGTCTCCATCGAGCACGGCCTCTTCGGCATATAGCCATGAAGCCGCTTTGTCTTGTGCATATGCCATGTTTGCTCCTTTGAGTTAGAGTGCCTGGGTGTGCTTTGCGGGTGCGCCGGTGTGTGAGGCGAGAGCCGCCACGCACCACATCGCAGTGTAGTTCGCCACGTAGCTGGCCGGTATTTACGCGCATTGCGTTTGCCCGCCACAGTGTGCGCTGCAATCTCACGCGCGTGGATAGCTGAAGAAACCATTCCTACACGTGAAATTACAGTGAAACACCGTCTGATGCCTGATACCAGTGTACCGTGCGGGCGTGTGCGCCGATACTAGCGTGCCTGCGCGGCACATAGATTTAGCGCGCTACGCTACCTCGCTACGTCACAACGGCACCGAGAGGACGTGCCCGCACGGTATACAGATAATTTCAGAAGCTGCGGCCGCGTGAGCTGCTCATTCCTATGATTTGGTTTGAATTGAGCAGCAGGGCGGGCGCCCGTGTTAGGAATGTTCTGCACGATATACGGGTAATTTCCCAAAATAGGCGATACCTGCACGCCGATTCCACATACCCAGCACGATACCCTGATAATTCACGCCTGCGTAATGGTCACTCCTGCGCAATGCAGAGATACTTGGGAGATACTATCGAAGCCATATCTTTCCAAGCTACCTACCATCCCTCTTGCGTAGTGAGGAATTGCTGTGGCGGTTAGGAAATTGGGGTAACTCCGAGCTTGCGGCCAGCTAGGCCGCGAGCTCGGTGAGCAAGCAGTGCTGCGGCTGCGCGCATTTCCCGCGCAGCCGCAGAATCCCCTTCTTGGGCGGCTAGCGGAGTGCCATGATCTCCGCCCTCGCGCAGCTGCTGTTCGAGTGGCACATGAGCCAACACTGGAATCTGATAGCCCAGAATTTGGCCGAGCTGAGTGGCCACCACTTCGCCGCCACCAGCACCAAAAAGTGGCATATGTGAACCATCGGGAAGCTCTAAGTAGCTCATATTCTCGATCACGCCCACCACGCGCTGCTCAGTTTGCTTAGCCATGAGCCCGGCTCGCTCGGCCACTTCAGCTGCGGCCGCCTGTGGGGTGGTGACCAGCACAATCTCGGCGTTTGGAATTAGCTGAGCCACCGAAATAGCAATATCGCCAGTGCCCGGAGGAAGATCAATGAGCAGCGCGTCGAGATCTCCCCAGTACACATCGGCAAAGAATTGCTCAAGCGCCCGATGTAGCATCGGGCCGCGCCACACCACTGGGGTGTTTTCCTGCATAAACATACCGATTGAGATCACTTTTACGCCGTGTGCCACCGGCGGAATAATCATGTTATCCACCACTTGCGGAGCATTTTTCACGCCGAGCATCTGAGGAATCGAGAAGCCATAAATATCGGCATCAACCACCCCCACATTGAGCCCCTGAGCCGCCATTGAGGTGGCGAGATTCACCGTCATTGAGCTCTTGCCCACGCCACCCTTGCCGCTTGAAATCGCGTACACTCGGGTGAGCGAGCCTGGCTGAGCAAACGGAATCACCGGCTCAGCACCACCACGCAACTGCTCCCGCAGCTGCTTCTGCTCTTCCGGCGTCATCGCTGTGGTATCCACATTTACCGAGGTCACGCCCTCGATCGCGCTCACGGCTGCTTTCACATCGGCCTCGATGGTTGTGGCCATAGGGCAGCCGGCCACAGTGAGTCGAATTCCCACGCTCACTGAGCCATCAGGGCTCACCTGCACAGAGCGCACCATATTGAGATCGGTGATCGGCCGGCGGATTTCTGGATCTATCACATGTGTGAGTGCCTCACGCACCTGTTCTTCTGTTACAGCCATGCTCACAATTCTATAATCCGTGCTGAGTTGGGGCGAGTTGAGCGGCCGAGGATCTTGCTTTTTTTCCCTAGCCGCTCAACTCGCCCAACTACAAACGTTGCAGTTATGATCTCGCCTAGTTGCGCGTTCACCCGGCAATATCAGAGTTACGGCAACTAGCTGAAAGTTAAGCTTCGCCTAGCTGCGCGTCTGCCAAGGTTAATCTTCGCCTAGCTGCGCGTTTCCTCTGCCAGAAGCTCAGTTGATGAGCTCCATAGCTTCCCGCGCGATAGCTAATTCCTCATTCGTTGGCACCACCATCACGCGAACACTGGAATCAACGGTAGAAATTGTGCGCGGCTCTTTGGAACGCTCAGCGTTGATAGCGGCGTCGTATGCCACTCCAAAAGCGGCGAGCCGATCGAGCACTTTCGCGCGCAGCCGGTCATCGTTCTCCCCAACACCAGCTGTGAATGTGAGCACGTCTAGCCCGCCCATTTCGGCAGTGTAAGCCCCCACATAATGCACGATGCGGTGCACATAGATATCGAGTGCCTCTTGGGCGTTTACATCGCCCTGATCTGCCATTGCCCACACGGCGCGCATATCATTCTCGCCCGTGAGCCCCTTGAGCCCACTGAGCTTATTAAAGAGTTTGTCTACCTCTTCTACGCTCATACCCGCTACTCGCTGTAAGTGGAACACTGCTGCTGGATCAATATCACCGGTGCGCCCGCCCATCACTAAGCCCTCCAGTGGGGTGAGCCCCATCGAGGTATCTACGGCATGGCCAGCCACCACGGCAGATGCCGAAGCACCATTTCCTAAGTGCAGCACGATCTGTTTCAGATCGTGGCGCCCCAACAGCTCACTCACTCGAGAGCTCACAAATTTATGTGATGTGCCATGCGCCCCATAACGCCGGATCTCATACTTTTCTGCCACGGCGCGATCGAGTGCATAAGTGGCTGCCTCAGCTGGCAAATCCTGGAAAAATGCCGTATCAAACACTGCCACATTGGGAATTCCTTGGAATAGCTCACGAGCCACCTCGATTCCTTTGAGGTGTGCTGGATTGTGCAATGGGCCAAGCGGAATGAGTTGGCGGATACGATCGGCCACGGCGTCATCAATCACAGTGGCTTTGTTGAAATACTTCCCACCTTGCACCACGCGATGCCCGATGGCCTTGATGTGTGCATCGGCCAAGCTCGGCCCTACGGTGTTGAATAATTCGATCACTTTTCGTAAACCAGCACCATGATCGGCCACGGGTTCTTCAATATCCGTCACTTTTCCGGCATAGCTATGCTCATAGTGCCCTGTGGTTTCGCCAATTCGCTCCACCAACCCGCTAGCAATACTCTCACCGCTGAGTGGATCTACCAGCTGATATTTGATTGAACTCGATCCAGAGTTGATTACAAGAACCGTCATTTTTCCTCTTCACTGTTAAGCTCGTAGCTACTTCTTTTTACTATCACTTTATTACTGGCGGCATATTACACTGTGCGCTCGGCGTCAATACTGCCTTGAGCATCAATGCTGCCTGAGATATTGACGCCGATGAGGCACTGTGCATGCACTGGCGATAGCCCCTTTGCTTCGGTGAGCAGAACCTTACCCCTGTGCCTGGATTGCCGTGATTGCTACGGTGTTTACAATATCTTCCACCAAGGCCCCGCGGCTTAGATCATTCACTGGTTTGTTGAGCCCTTGTAACACTGGCCCTACTGCCACTGCTCCGCTTGAGCGCTGCACAGCTTTATAGCCGATATTTCCGGCGTTGAGATCTGGGAAAACAAATACTGTGGCTCGGCCGGCCACCGGCGAACCAGGGAGCTTCTTCTCCGCCACTTTCTCATCTACTGCCGCATCGTATTGGATCGGCCCTTCAATCAGCAGATCAGGGCGGCGTTCTTTGGCGATCCGTGTAGCTTCAACCACGGCGTCTACACTCGGGCCTTTCCCTGAAGTTCCTGTGGAATAGGAAAGCAGCGCCACGCGTGGCTCTACTCCAAAGGCCTGTGCCGTTTCCGCTGAGCTAATCGCAATGGAAGCGAGCTCAGCTGGCGTGGGGTTCGGCGTCACGGCGCAATCGCCATACACATATACGCGATCTTCCATCAGCATCAAGAAGCAGGAGCTCACTAGATCCACACCGGGCTTAGTTTTGATCGTTTGAAAACTTGGGACAATAGTGTGCGCCGTGGTGTGTGTCGCGCCCGACACCATGCCATCGGCATCTCCCATATACACCATCATCGTGCCGAAATAGGAGATGTCTTTCACCTTCTCGTATGCCTGCTCATAAGTGACGCCTTTCTTCGCACGTAGTTGCGCGAACTGTGTGGCATACCGAGCGAGTAACTCAGGATCTTCTGGAGAAATCACTGTGGCGTGGCTGAGATCAAGGTGTAGATCAGTGGCCTGCTGTTTCACCTGATCGGCCTCTCCGAGCAAAATAATGTCGGCTACTTCGCGTTGAATCAGCTCGGCGGCAGCAGTGAGCACTCGAGCATCGGTGCTTTCGGGTAACACAATACGTTTCCGATCTGCGCGCGCTCTGGCGATCAATCCAGCTGTGAAACTCAACGGTGTGACCACACGCGATTCTTGCTCCATCGCAGCAAAGAGAATCTCGGTGCTCTGTTCGTTTAATTTGCGCTGCACACCCTCAGCGAATTGGATAATCGCGTGGCGGTGAAAATCTTCTGGCAGCATCTCAGCGAGGTCAGCTGGGGCGTCGTTCACAATCACAGCGGAGATCGGGGCGTGCTCGCTGCTGATCTCCTGAGTGGTGAGGTGAGCTGAAGCCGTAACCTCTTGTACGCTGCGTAGCGCACCTGAGATAACTGGCAGTACGGTGGTGCCTAGATTTGCTGCGGCCCGGCCAGTACGTCCGAGCACACCAGGGTAAATTGGATCGGAATCCAGCAGCCCCACAATAAGCACGGCGCTGTGTCTCGCGGAATAGTCGGTATAACGCTTCACGAGCTCCACCATGGCGGCTTCTTCATTTGCCACGTATGCGCGGCGAGTGGTGCCCCAAGCTATATCGCGTTCGTCCGTCAAACCGGCGCTGGCCAAGAGAGAGAGGAAAGGCTCATCTGCTTCAATCGCGCTGTTGGTGAACGCTCGGAAAACTCCTAGATCGGGATATTTTTTCTGTAGCTTTTCGATGCATTCTTGGGCGATAGCTCGGGTTCCTACTCCGGCTTCTGCCGCTGTGAAATACAGGCTCTTTGCCACGAAGATTCCTCTCTCTCGTTTCTTAATTCTTGTTTCGTTGAGTGCTAGTTGGTTGAGCTAGCTCGGCTCTTCGCGCCGGTCGGTTGAGCTTTACGCGCCAGTTGGGTGAAGTGCTTCGATGTTTCTCACGATATCGTTTTTTAGGTTCTATGGGCTGGTAGTGCGATGTTCCTCGCATCTTTGGACTGCTGTGCGTCTTTGTTTACTGTACTTCTGTTGGCATGGGGTTGTCCCCTACTTGCACATTTTCTGGTTACTCTGCCTTTTCTTGCGCGTCGCTCTCTTGCGCTTTCTGCAGTGTGGATTTCTCCTACTTGTGCTCAATTTGTGGGGATTCTTCCTCTCGCCGTAGGAATTCTCTACAGATCGAGCCGCCCTCGATAGTGAGGCAACCGATTCTTCCTCTCGCCGTGGGAATTCTCTGCAAGTGCTTACGGCAGCTTTTCATGTGAGCGATTCTCCTTCTCGTCATGGGAATTCTTCCAGCGATAGCAGCATGGGCAGCAGTAGGACACTGATTCTTTCTCACCGTGGGAATTCGTAGACCATCGGCGTTGGCACGGAGCGTTATTGGGATTCTCTCTATCGTCTGCGCCGTCATATATGCTGCTGTTTGCGCCGTAACATATGTGCTAACGTCACAAAAGTTGCCCTGCACCTGGTGGGATATGCGAGACGAAGTGGGCTGCTGCACCCGTAAACTAAAGCTGCCTTGCACCTGTGGAATGTGTACGTGCCCGTGCTATCGTGGCAGCCATATTTGAAAGCTGCCCCGCACCTGCGGAATGTGCTCCTGCATATAGGCGCAGCATACGTGGGGGCGTAGAGCGTGGAAGTGGTGTGGCTTCGCGGCGAAACCTTTTCCTATACTACGTAGCTGCTGTGTACCTAGCCTTTCAAGTGTGTGCCGTAGCTACCCATAATTGGGAGACAATTGGTGATATGAATTGGAAATTTTCGGTAAAGCCGCAGTTGTGGCTATGGGTTAAGCTGATCTGCGATGAGTTCACACCGTA
>JALELI010000001.1 GCA_022768785.1 Arcanobacterium sp.
AAGTGGGAAGCCTGCTTCAAGATAAATTCTCGTTGACAACATGATTGTTGGGAGGCCCCCTAGAGATGATGGGGTTGATAGGCCAGGCGTGGAAGCATGGTAACGTGTGGAGCTGACTGGTACTAATGGCCGATCACACAATAAAAAGTTTTGTTTCAACTACTGTTTTTGTGGTGTCACGCTGATTGATTGTCTCGCGTCTACTGTACATGACCGGGCACCCACACGAGTATGGTGTGTGTTGTCTCTAGTTTTGGTGGTGGTCATAGTGGCAGGGAAACGCCCGTTCCCATTCCGAACACGGTAGCTAAGCCTGTTAACGCTGATGGTACTGCACACGCTTGTGTGTGGGAGAGTAAGACACTGCCACCATTTAACCTTATAGATAGGGAGAGGGAGTAGGAACATTGAGTGTTCCTACTCCCTCTCCCTATACCCATATTCCCTCCCTATACCCATATCCTCTGTCTATACCCTATTCCCGGCCACCCGTCTATTCCCTGTTTTTGGCTACCCCAACAATTATTCTTGTTCCCCATACCCCCGGCCAGGGTATAAGACATTCTATGCTAACGTTTTTCCTGCTAGCCTCAATAAACCCCAAAAAACCATAACCACACCCAATCCCACGAGATAACCAATTCCCACCACCAACCACACCACAAACCACAAACAATTCAACGAGTACTTGGTAGGCATACTGACAGAACTCCGAGTACCTCCACGAGGCACTCAACGACAAACCCCCGCCCGAGATTACCACTAGCTAATTACAGCCTGCACCAGAGCACGGGCACAGGCCGTAACGCGCAGAACAAACCCCAAGGCACCTTAAACCCGCAAGGGCGCCGCCCGCACGATCATCGCATGATGAGGGGCCTTTCCGCCCTCTCTTGTATTGTATGCCTACCGCTGTATGCCTACCGCTGTATGCCTACCGCACAACAGCAAAACTCTGACCCGGCAGCACGAGCATTTTTTCCGAAAGAACCGGATTCCCAACTCCGAAAACAAGCGAAGTGCGGCCAGCAGTATCAATAGTTTCAGGATCTCGGCCTGGATTCACAGCCACCAAAACACTGTGCTCATCACGATAACGCCAAAAAGCAAAAGAACGCTTCTCATCGCCGATCACATGCGGATCAAACCCCGCATCAGCTTGAAGCGCTGGCTCCAGACGGCGGAGTTCTAGCACGTTATGTATGAGCTGCCACAGCGAATGAGGATCCCCAATCTGAGCAGCCACTTGCGGAGCTGATACTTCTGGATCCACTGGCAAATAGAGCGATTCTGCTGTGGCAGTTGAGAACCCCATATTTGCAGAGGCGTCCCACTGCATCGGGGTGCGTGAGCCAGTGCGAGTGTAGCCGCCTTCTTTTGTGGGCAAATCTTGGTACCTCATTGCGATTTCATCGCCGTAGTAGATGAACGGTATTCCAGGCATCGTGAGGAGCGTGGCATACGCGAGCATAATCTCTCGATCTGTGAGACGCGGTGCGAGGCGCACAGTATCGTGGTTGCAGGTGATGAGGCTGAATGATCCTCCTGCTGCTTGCGCTGCACGCAATTGGGGCACATACTCCTTTAAGAAAGGTGCTATCCGCGTGCCAGAATCTGCGTTGAAATAGCTTGCATCGCCGTCGCGCTCCATTGGAGTGCTGGTGTCGCGCAGCAGCATGGCGTACCCATTTGCCTGCTCATTCCACCGCCAATCGAGATAGAAATCCATGTCGAAGCCAGCTTTCATCGAAAACTCAGGCACGCCCCACTCTGAAACAAAGGCTGCTTGTGGAAATTCAGGGCGCACTTGATCAAAGATGTACCGCCAAGTGCGGATAGTTTCTGGTTTTCCTTTGTCGTCACTTTTTACCAGAGAATCCGCCATATCCACACGGAAACCATCGGCTCCGCGGCTCAGCCAATAGCGCATCACGTCTGCCATTGCAGTTGCGGTAGCGCGGGCGGCGTCACCCAATACAGGAGATTGCCACGAATACTGTGGGTGAGCCCAACCATAGTTGAGAGCTGGCTGGCATTTAAAGAAGTTCAAAATGTATGTGGCATTGCGTTCAGTTTCCCCGCCGATGAAGGGATATCCAGCGCCGCCGGCCATCCATGAATCAGTCCAGATATGGCGGTCTGAAAATTCGCCGCGATCGGCCGCTTTGCGCTGGCTCCCTTTGAGGAACCACTCGTGCTCCTCGCTGGTATGGCCCGGCACAAGATCGAGGATCACGTGCATATCGCGCGCATGGGCTGCTTCAAAGAGCTGGATTAAATCGGCATTTGAGCCGTAGCGAGGTGCCACTTGTGTGTAATCACGGACGTCGTATCCGGCGTCTTTAAAAGGCGAGTCGAAGCAAGGGTTGAGCCAGATCGCAGTGGCTCCAAGCGAGCGAATGTAATCGAGCCGCGAAATGATTCCTTGAATATCTCCTATGCCATCGCCATTTGAATCCTGGAAGCTCTGCGGATAGATTTCATAGAAAATAGCCTGCTTTAGCCACTCTGGGCGCGGATAGAGAGTATCCATAGGGGACCTTTCATTATGAGGGTGCCGTACATGCTGATAGTACCAAGGGGTAGGGAGTGAAATTGGGATATTCGGCTAGGCGCTGCGCGCACAGTTGCTGAATGGCTCGGAGCTGGTATTTGAAGACGCCGTGGCCACTGTATTCGATTGCGTTATTTGCAGGGGAAAGCGGTATTAACGCGATATTAACGCGATGGAGTTTTGTACGTTAAGTGCGAGGTGTCGTGTTGTTACTAAATTGTAATTTATGTTTTCAGCGCAGCGAAGCTGTGAATGCTAATGTCCATGAGTACAACGTCTTATGCGTGATTGGTAGTTTTGATAGGAAATGCTCAACATATTCGCATTAAGATGTTAGTAATATACGAGATCAGCTCGTATAGGCGAAAGGAATTCATAATGGCTTGGAAGAAAGCGCTTGGTATGGTGGGCGCTGCAGCTATGGCACTCTCGCTCGCAGCATGTGGTGGCGCAAATACTGGCGCATCCACCCAGAAAGCTGGTGGCAACACAGAGGCTGCACTCACCGTGTGGAGCCCGCAAGAAGATGCTCAATGGCTCGCAGATCAAGAGAAAGCCTTTGAGAAGGCACACCCTGAATACAAGATCACCTGGAAGAACGATGTGGTCTCCGAGGGCGATGCTGCAAAGACAGTGCAACAAGATCCAAAAGCTGCCGCAGATGTTTACATGTTTGCGAACGATCAGCTTGGCACCCTCGTTTCCATCGGCGCAATTGGCCAGCTTGGCGAGAATGAAGCCAAGCAGGTAACAGATCAGAATGATGAGAACATCGTGAAATCTGTGACCGGTACAGATGGCAAGCTCTATGGTGTGCCATTCACCGGCAACACATGGTTTATGTACTACAACAAGGCTAAGGTGAGTGACGCCGACGCGAAGTCTTTCGATGCGATGCTCGCGAAAGCTAAGGTTTCGTTCCCGCTATCGAATTCGTGGTACGTTGGCGCGTTCTACCCCAAGGGCGCAGATCTCACATTCTTTGGTGATGGCACGCAAGCTGATGCCGGCATCAAGATGGACACCGCTAAGGCTGCTGAAGTTACTAAGTACCTCGCAGGGGTAGCGGCTAACCCGAACTTTGTGAATGACGACAAAGGATCTGGCCTCGCCGGCTTGAAGTCCGGTGCCGTAGACGTGGTGTTCTCTGGCACGTGGGACGCTAAGAATGCTCAGGAAGCTCTCGGCGCTAACTATGCTGCTGCCACACTGCCGATGTTCACTGTGAATGGTGCTCAGGCTCAGATGCAGGCATTTGCTGGTTCTAAGGCCATCGCCTACAACCCGAACTCTAAGAACACCAAGGTGGCTGCACAGTTCGCAGCATTCCTCGGTTCTAAAGATGCTCAGAAGTCGCACTACGATGTTCGCGGTATCGTGCCAACCGACAAATCTCTTGCTGGAAGCGTTAAGGCTGACGATCTCGCCGCCAAGGCTCAGCTAGAGACTATTGCTAAGAACTCTGTGGTGCAGCCAACTATTGCTGCTATGAACAATTGGTGGACGCCAACTGAGGCACTGGGCAAAGGCCTTGTGAACAAAGAAGTGACTGCGGCCAACGCAGCTGAGAAGACTAAAGCTTGGATTGACGGCCTCGCGCAAGCCGCCAAGTGATGGCCTTCCCTTCACTAGTGCACTGTATTAAGTGAGAGCAGGCCGCATTCTCCCCACCCGGGAGGGTGTGGCCTGCTCCCGTTGAGAATTTCAATATTGAGCCCAAAGCGGGAAAGGTAGGCGAGCATGTTTAGCGTGGCGCCTGAAACAAAAAAAGCAGGGCCGGTGGTAGCTCCGCCGGTGTCTAAACGAGAAGAGAAGCTTCGAAAGAAGCTTGGAAAAGATTATGTGGGGCAATCTCCATATCGCGTTTCACGGGCGTTTCGCGAGGGAGATCGCTATACAAAACTTTCGGCCGTTATTTTTGGCCTTGGCAACTTTGTGCATAAGCAGTTCCTCAAAGGGGCGGTGCTGCTTGGTATGGAAGTGGCTTTTATCGTATTCATGGTGAGCACCGGAGCGTCGTACATTGCGGCGCTTCCAGGCTTAGGTGACGCCGAGCAAAAGAAAGTGCTGGTAGATGGTTACTGGGAATACCAGCAAGGCGATTCTTCGGTGTTAATTTTGCTCTACGGCGTGAGCACCGTGGCGCTATGCTTGCTCTTTATTATGCTGTGGGTAGTCAATGTGCGCAGTGCATTCAAAGCACAGCTCGATGTGGCACGCTATGGGCGTGCGGCAAGCACCAAAGATGATATGCGTGCATTGCTCGATGAAAAGGCGCATCAATTGCTGATGTTTCTTCCCACGCTAGGAATCCTCACATTCACTGTGCTGCCATTGATTTTTATGATTTCTATGGCTTTCACGAACTACGATCACAAGCATCTAGTGCTCTTTGATTGGGTGGGGCTCAATTCCTTTGGCGCGGTGTTCTCGAACGCCGGCGGCACTGTGAACCTGCGTATTTTCATATCGGTGCTGGCGTGGACGTTGGTGTGGGCTTTCTTCGCTACATTCTTGAACTTCTTTGCCGGCCTCTTCATGGCGATGCTCATCAACCGTAAAACCACGCGCGGTAAGGGCTTCTGGCGGGCGGCGTTCTCGATGTCGATTGCAGTGCCGCAGTTCGTTTCTCTGCTGGTAATGAACACAATGTTGCAGCCGCAGGGCGCGATTAACCGGCTGCTCATGGATTGGGGTTGGATTGATCAAGCATTGCCGTTTTTCACGGATGCCACATGGGCTCGGGTAACGGTGATTGTGGTGAATCTGTGGGTGGGGATTCCATACACCATCATGCAGATCACTGGTATTTTGCAAAATATTCCGGAAGATCAATATGAAGCTGCTCGGCTCGACGGAGCGAACTCCTGGCAGATCTTCCGCAAGATTACGATGCCCTACATTATTTTCGTGCTCACTCCGTATCTGATCACTACGTTCACCGGGAACGTGAACAACTTCAACGTGATCTATCTGCTCTCTGGTGGCGCACCGACGCCGGTAGGAGATTCAGCTGGTAAAACAGACCTCTTGATCACCTGGCTCTATAAGCTCACAGTGGATAAGAACGACTACAACTTAGGTGCTGTGATCGGTATCTTGACGTTCGTGGTGCTGGCTGTGGTGTCGCTGATCACCTATCGCAATTCAGGCTCCTACAAGAACGAGGAGGCGTTCCGCTGATGAATACGCACATGCCAGAAGCTCAACAAACAATGGTTTCAGAGGCGCCACGTGCGCTGAAAGCACCAGAGCATAAAGAATTCAAGGGAGGCTATCACCGTAGGCGCCTAATCCAAGATATTGTGGTGCACACATTCTTGGCCATTATGGCAGTAATCTGGCTTTTCCCGATTGTATGGGTGTTTGCAGAATCATTTAATGCCAACACGGCTCCCTACTCGGCCACGTTCTTCCCTGAGAAGTACACGCTCAACAACTATGTGCAGCTGCTCACGGAAACAAACGTGATGAATTTCCCGAAGATGTTTATGAACACGCTGATTATTTCGATTTTCGTGTGCATCATTTCGGTGTTCTTCGTGCTCTCTGTGGCCTACGTGATGAGCCGTATGCGGTTCCGTCTTCGCCGCACATTTATGAATGTGGTGCTGATCCTGGGTATGTTCCCAGCGATCATGGCAGTTTCCGCTATCTACTTCATTTTGAAGGCTGTGGGGCTCACCTCCGATGGGCTCACAATCTTGGCGCTGATTATCGTCTATTCGGCGGGCGCGGGTGCAGGCTTCTATGTGATGAAAGGATATATGGATACGATCCCGAACTCGCTTGACGAAGCTGCTATCCTCGATGGTTGCACGCGCACTCAGGTGTTCTTTAAGATCATCATTCCGATCGCTAAGCCCATGATTGTGTATCAAGCAATCGTAAGCTTCTTGGGGCCATGGCTAGACTTCGTGATGGCGCGTGTGATTGCGCGTACCCAAAGTAACTACACCGTAGCGCTAGGGCTGTGGCAAATGCTGCAGAAAGAATATATCCATGATTGGTATGCGCGTTTCGCCGCCGGCGCAGTGCTAGTGTCGATTCCAATTGCGATTCTCTTCATCGTGATGCAGCGTTTCTATCAAGAATCGATGGGCGGCTCGGTGAAAGGATGACGGAAGATCGCGATTTTCCTACAAAAAGCTATGGGAGATTTTCTCCGCAAGCGTGGGTAGACGATCTAGAAAGCGTGTCGCCGCGGGCTGGAGAAAGCCCGCGGCGACGCCGCGGTTTATCGGTGTTTCGCTTCAAAGTGATCGGCGCGCTCTTGCTGGCGTTATCAGTGGGCTCTACCACGGTGGTGCCAAAGCTAGTGGGTGCGGATCGAGAGAGCTTGGGCGCGCTCACGTTTATCGTGCTCTGCGAAATTATCTCGTGGGCGGCGATTCCGATTTATGCGTGGTTGCTTGTTGAAGGCTACCGCCATACCCACAATATCTGGGCATATGCGGGGAAACTGGTGCTGCTCGCCTGTGTGTGTGAAGCTCCTTATGATTTCACCACCACGGGCCAGTGGTGGAATATCAGCACGCAGAATCCGGTGTTTGGCTTAGCGCTCGCATTATTGGTGTTAGCGTTGGTGGCACGGACGGCGAACACGCCGGGGCGTGGCAAATGGGCGCTGATTACGGCGTATCTTGTGGCCGGAGTGCTGTGGGCGCTGATCTTCAGAGTTGGAATGCGCCAGAGCGTAATGAACATTGGTGTGGTGCTAATTGGCTTTGTGCTGATTTTCTATTTCCTCGTGCGCCACGAAAACACCATGATGATGACGGCGGGGCTCTTCGGCGCTGTTTCGTTTATCGCTCCGGGGGTGGGAGTGGCATTTTTGCACTACCGTAATGGAGAGCTGGGCTATCAACACAGTTGGACACCGTGGGTATTCTACGCCGTGTATCCAGTGCTGCTGTGCCTGGGCTGTGCGTTTGCATGATGAATTGATTTCCCCGCCTCATGCGCTGCTATGGGAGCGCCCGAAAAGTGTGGAGCGCCAGGGAAGTTAAGTGCATCGGCACCGTAAATAGGGTACTTAGAGGAATGCCCAAGGGAAGCGGATCATCGGTTACGTCACAGCCGCGCGCGAAATCGGTTAATGGAACGCTTGGGGTGGGAAAGCGGAACTATCTACCCGCCAAGAGGGGTAGCGCTTTCACCACGCTATCTGTATTCACTACTGTGATCTTTTCGGCGGGTAGTGTACGCGGGTGAACGGCGTGGCCGCTTTGTGGGGTCACGCCGCTTTGTGGGGCCACGGCCATTTCTCGGGTGCACGGCTACTCCGTGGGCTCGTGGCTACTTCGTGTGGGTACACGGTCACTTCGTGGTGCATACCCACTTCGTGGGTGGCACGCCGCCGACTTTAGGGATCACGCTCCAATAGCGGCGATGACGGCGGTGAGATGGGTGCCAGAGGCATCGCGCTTCTCTGTGATGGGAGGCAACTCAATCGGGGTGCCAACGCTACTCACGGCATGCCCCGGTTCCGGCCCGACCCAAGCGAGGTGCAGTTCATCTTCACCGCGTAAGAATCGTTGTGTCCGCACCCCTCCAGTGGCGCGGCCTTTCGCAGGGTACGCACTGAGCAGAGTGGTTTTCACAGATCCTGCGGTGGTGCCCGGTAGGGATCCTGAGGCTGAGGCGAGCGTCACCACCACGGCGCGATCAAGCTCGTCTTCTGGCACGATCCCCAGTGCGATCACGCTGGCAGAGGCGGCGAGGTTAATTCCGGCGATCCCTTGGCCAGAGCGGCCTTGCGGGCGCACACTTTCAGCTGAGAAGCGCAGCAGCTGAGCATTCGAGGTGATGAGCACGAGCGTGGCAGTATCGCCAGCATTCCCAGCTCCCACCACGGTGTCTCCTTCAGCGAGCTTGATCGTATCAAACGGAGATTTCGTGGGAATATCATCGGGGTTCACACGCTTGATCTTGCCTTGTGCTGTGGCCAGCGTGATGGGGGCTGCGCCGTCACTAATATCCACGAGCGTGATCACTCGCTCGCCTTTTTCGAGCATAAACATATCAGCCACAGCAGCCCCACCTGCGAGGCTCGGGGCTGCCTGTGTGAGCGGAATCGCCGGCACATCGAGCGCCGGCAGACGATACACATTTCCGTAGTTTGTGAGCACTCCGATATAGGCACGGTTAGTGGTGCGAGTAGCAGCAGTCACGGCGTCATGAGCTGAGCGGGCACCGCCCACCGGCAGTTCGGCGTCACTCACAATACGGGCGATGAGGCCGGTGCCAGAGAGCAGCACCCAGCATGGGTCGTCTTGCACTTTCATGCTCAGTGGCTTGCCGTTCACCGGCGTGGCGATCGCTTCACTCTCCAGGAGGGTGGTGCGCCGAGGGGTGCCGTATTTTTCTGCGATCTCGCCCATTTCAGAGCTCACGAGCTCGCGCAGTTTAGGTTCAGAAGCCAGAATTTCTTCGAGCTCAGCGATAGTACGGCGCAAATCATCACGCTCAGATTCCAGCTCAATCTGAGAAAACTTAGTGAGCCGGCGTAAGCGCAGCTCCAAAATGTAATCAGCCTGAGCTTCGCTGAGATCGAAGCCTGCCATGAGGCGGCGTTGAGCAGTGGCAGAATCATCAGACGATCGAATCACCGAAATTACTTCATCGATATCGAGGATCGCAATTAAGAGCCCTTCCACAAGGTGCAGGCGCTCTTGCGCTTTGCGTAGGCGGAAAGCGCTGCGGCGACGGGTCACGGAGAGCCGGTGATCCACATACACCTGCAATAGTTCGCGTAATCCAAGGGTGCGTGGCTGGCCTTTCACGAGTGCCACATTGTTGATTCCGAACGATTCCTCAAGGGGAGTGTGCTGATAGAGCGCTGCGAGCACGGCTTCGGGGTTGAAAGCATTTTTCACTTCTACTACGAGCCGCATGCCGTGGTGGCGATCAGTGAGGTTTTGCACCCCGGAGATACCTTGTAACTTTTTATTTTGCACGCCTTCTTTGATCTTTTCGATCACTTTTTCCGGGCCCACCATATAGGGGAGTTCGGTGAAAACAATGCCTTTTTTGCGTGCGGATATATTCTCGATATGCGCCACGGCGCGAGTTTTGAAACTGCCGCGGCCAGTGCTGTATGCCTGATGAATCCCCTCAAGCCCCACAATTTTTCCGCCTTCGGGCAGATCTGGCCCAGGAATATATGTGATGAGCTCGTCGAGGCTGGCGTCGGGGTGTGCGAGCAGATACTGGGCTCCGGCGATCACTTCGCTGAGGTTGTGCGGAGGCATATTGGTGGCCATGCCCACGGCGATTCCGCTCGAACCATTCACAAGCAAATTGGGGATTGCTGCGGGAAGCACTTCGGGCTGGAGCAGGGTATTGTCGTAGTTCGGCACCATATCGACAACGTCTTCTCCGAGGCTCGCCGTCATGGCAAGCGCTGCTGGTGTGAGGCGCACTTCGGTGTAGCGCGGAGCTGCAGGGCCATCGTCTAGTGAGCCGAAGTTTCCGTGGCCGTCCACCATTGGGAGGCGCATGGTAAATGGTTGGGCTAGGCGCACCATCGCATCGTAGATAGCAGAATCGCCGTGCGGGTGCAGTTTGCCCATCACATCGCCCACCACACGCGAAGATTTTACGTGGCCTTTATCGGGGCGTAATCCCATCTGATCCATTTGGAAGAGGATTCGGCGCTGCACCGGCTTCAGTCCGTCACGAGCATCTGGTAATGCGCGAGCGTAGATCACCGAATAGGAGTATTCGAGAAAACTCGTGCGCATTTCTTTCGAGACGTCGATATTCACGATGTGCTCATGTGCGTGTTCTAGGGTTGAATTTTTCTTAGCCACCCAGCAATTATGGCCGATTTTAGAGGGCAACCAGGTGAAGGGCACAGTGACGTTCCTTATGCGGAGGCGTCCTCGCTAGAATAAATATGTGGCTATTCTCGATCAGCAGCTTTTGAACGGTGCTGTGCTTCCTAGCGAGCGCGGTGTGCACAATGTATTGCTTGCGGCGTGTGGAGCTGTGGGGTTTGATATTCATGACGCCGGAGCGAATGTGCGTAAGCCGGCTGCGGCTCGTGAGCTGATGGGTTTACCTACTGCGAGCCAAGTGTGCATTGTGTTTGTAGACGGCTTGGGATTTCATCAGCTTGATGCCTGCCGTGGACACGTGCCAGCAATTCGCGGATTAGGGGAGTGGCGGCACATCACTACGATTGCCCCGAGCACCACTGCTTCCGCATTGAGCTCGTTTTCCACAGGGCAGTTGCCGGGGAGCACCGGAATGGTGGGCTACTCGGTACGCGTGGGTGTGAGGCGTACGCTCACGAACCTCATCACGTTCAAAAATTCTCCGATTCCGGCACAAGAATGGCAGCCACAACCCACGATTTTCGAGCTGCTCGGAGAACGCGCTCGTGAAACGGTACTCGTTGAAGATCCTGCCTATCAAAATTCGGGGCTCACGCTAGCGGCATGGCGGGGTGCTCCCGCTGTGTTTGCAAAAAAGTTGCCACAGCGGGTGGATCTTGCTGTGCGCGAGCTGCAGACTGGTAGAAAAATTGTGTATCTCTACTGGGGGAATTTAGATCGCCGCGGGCATAAATATGGGGTGAATTCGCCGAAGTGGCTAGCTGAGCTGGAGCTGCTCGATGCTGAAGTGGGGCGGCTGGCGCGGGAGGCGCCACGTGGTACGCTCATTGTGCTCACCAGCGATCACGGTATGGTAGAAGATTCCGAAAAGCTTGATATCGCTCACGAGGCAGAGCTAGATCGAGATGTGAGTTCAGTGGCTGGGGAAGAGCGCGCGTTCCATATCTATACACCAGATCCTGATAGTGTGGCACAGCGTTGGCAGAGAGTGCTAGAGGATCGTGCTTGGGTGCTCACGCGCGATCAAGTTGAAGCAATAGGGCTGTTTGGTTCCCTCGGGGAGCGGGCGCGATCAGTGATAGGTGATGTGATTGCTTTTGCGCGAGGAAATACGGGGTTCGTGGATTCACGAGTGCTTTCACAGAGTGCTCTCGCCCTGCGTGGTGTGCATGGATCGCTCACGGAGCTCGAAATGCACATTCCGTGGATTGCGGAGCTAGTGTGAATCCTG
>JALELI010000015.1 GCA_022768785.1 Arcanobacterium sp.
AATCCTCAGAGGATTTCTCCCAACCACCCCACCCAGTTTTCCCAACCATCAGAGGGCTCTCCCAACCGCCACATTGTGAATAGAAAACTCTTAGTTTTAAAGTAAAAATTAACTGTGTGTGACTACACATAGCTTTTCTTCAAAGGCCATGGCTGAGTGAGGTTAAAGCTAGATTGATTTCTACTGCAACATGCTGCCTTAGAAGTGCCTGTTCAAGAAGCCAAAATAATTCCCTGAAATCTGAATTATACTTTTCTTTAAGTGAGAGCTGTGAGATTGCATTCACAACGCACGCAGCGAATCGTTCCCCTCAGAAATGAAAGGAAAGAAGAGTATGTCTACAGTAGATGCTTCTACTCACGCAGATTCAACTCCAGACGCGCTGAAGAAAGGGCTTAAAGCGCGCCACATGACGATGATTGCTGTCGGAGGCGTAATCGGTGCAGGATTCTTCCTCGGTGCTGGTGGAGCCATTGCGGTGGCTGGCCCTGCCGTCATTCTGGCCTATCTAGTGGGAGGAATTTTAGCTTTCCTCGTGCTTTTGCTGCTCGTGGAGATGGCCATTGGGCGGCCAGTGGCGGGCTCGTTCCAAGAGTATGCACGCGAAGCTTTTGGGCCGTTTGCTGGTTTAGCCACCGGCTGGACGTATTGGCTTGCTTTCCTCATTGGCCCCGCTTCTGAGTGTATTGCTGCCGGTGTGTTTCTCAATGTGTGGTTCCCTGGCGTACCAATCTGGGTGTTTGCCCTTGCTGTTGCGGCACTGATGACCATAGTGAACCTCATTGGAGTGATCTTCTTCGGTGAAGTTGAGTTCTGGTTAGCTTTGATAAAAGTTGTGGCTCTCGTTGTATTCATTATTTGGGGCACAGTGGCTCTCACTGGCATCGCACCAGCTGCTCCGGCATCGGTGCACAATCTAGTGAATAACGGCGGTTTTGCCCCTGCTGGTGCAGCCGGAGTGCTTGGTGCCATGCTCCTTGTAATGTTCTCGTATGGAGGCACAGAAGCTATTGGCACGGCGGCTGAAGAATCAGAAAATCCAGCTCGGGATATGCCTAAGGTGCTCCGCTCATCAATGATCCGTATCGTAGTGCTCTATCTGTGCTCGATCTTCGTGCTCACGCTTGTGCTCCCATGGCAGCAGGCGGGAACGTCATCGAGCCCATTCGTTGATGCTATGGGAATTCTGGGAGGCCCGGTCGCAGCCAATGTGATGAATTTTGTGGTGCTTACAGCAGCACTGTCGTGTGTGGACTCTGGTATTTATGCCACTTCACGAATGCTTTTCTCACTCTCCCGCGACGGCTACTTTCCACAGGCGTTCTCTAAGCTCTCGAAGCGTCAGGCACCAGTGGTGGCAATTCTGATTTCATGCTCGGTGCTCTTTATCGGTGCAATTCTCAACTATTTCGCAGAAGAAGCGTATCTGTGGCTAGCCACGCTTTCCGGCTTTGGCTTTATGTTTGCATGGTTTATGATCGCAATTTCAGAGCCACGGGTGCGTAAGAATCTTGAAGCAGAGGGAAAGTTGAACTGGCGTGCGCCCGCAGCGACAGCGGCAGCTGTGGTGGCGGCTATCATCGTGCTGGGCACCTTTATCGGCCAGATCGTCACAGGCAGCTGGCAAGTTGTGGTTACCGCTGCGGTGTGGCTACTGATTACGGCTATTTATTATTTGGCATACGGTAAGAAGCATTTCTTAGAGGTACATCCGGAATATGTGAAGTAAAATCGCCGAGCAGACTCACACGGGCTGTATCGCTGGTGACGCTATGATACGTCTTGACAGGGGCGGTACCGTGCGAGACTATTTCGAGAGCTCTACTAACGTCTATCTTATAGTGAGCGCCGCAAATGCGTTGTAGCTAAAATGGTGGTTTTCAGTATTTTTACTGAAAACCACCATTTTTGTAATGAGGGGAGGTGAAGAAGCGTCTAGATCGTGGCTTCTGATCCATCTCCACTATTTATTGAAGTGATGTCACTCTGGTCGCGGCACCTGTTCGATAAATTGATCTGCGATCTCTCCACGGGTGAGGAAGACGACGCCTTCTTGCTCTTTGGCCCAAGAGATGAATTCAGCAAGACCATGCATACGTGCTGGATTCCCTGTGACTCGTGGGTGAATCCCGATTGACATCATGCGACCAGCGTCATCGCCGTCATCAAGGAGCTGCAGTGCGGTGCGCTGTGCAACTTCCACAAAGTCGCTCGGGGCTCCAAATCCGGTGCCCATGATGTAGCGGCAATCATTCACAACCAGCGAATACGGCACGATCAAGTGGGATTTCCCGTTGATCTTCACCCAGAAAGGTAAATCGTCGCCATAATAGTCTGAATCATAAAGGAAACGCCCATCTTCTACGAGGAGCTCGCGCGTGTTCACAGACATTTCTCGGCAATACCACCCACGAGGGGTAAGGCCAAGCTTCTCGAACTCGTCCATAGCCATATTGATGAGGAGCTTTTCCTCTTCACGTGTGTACTCATAGTGATCGATCCAGCGGAACCCATGCCCGACTAGTTCATCTCCGCGCTCTTTGATGCGCTTAGCCACATCAGGATTGCGCATGAGCGCTACTGCAGCACCAAACACGGTGACGGGCACATCGAGGCGATCGAAAGTTCGGAACATTCTCCAAATTCCGGCGCGCGCGCCGTATTCGTACATCGATTCTTTCGCTAGATCGCGCTGATCATCCACATCGAAAGGAAGCTCATACATGCCATCGTTTTGAGCATCTCCCATAGCGAATGTTTTTTCTGAGCCCTCTTCATAGTTAATCACTATGTTGATGGCTAGCTTGGCGTCTTTAATTGTGTCGTTATGCCATCGCACTCGTGGTGGGTTAGCGCCGTATCCCACAATTTCACGTTTGGGGCCTGGTGCACCAGGTACGTCGTCTGTCCGGAACCAGTGATTCACAGAGATTTGGTTTGCATCCACTATGAAGCCTCCTCATATCTGCTTTGTAGTAGTAAAGGAAAGTCTACCAATCAAAGAAGCATTTAAAGAAGTATTGGTGCTGGTTAGCGGCATAAATAGGAATAGGGTGGGGGGGGGGGGGGGG
>JALELI010000046.1 GCA_022768785.1 Arcanobacterium sp.
TATATACTCTATGCTCCGTGAAAACATAGCAATCAGCATCCACACCAAGGCGCCACCCACTATCACTGCGAGCAGCCCATACACTACAACATCACGCATCTGCATGTGCCTATTTTGGCACGGATAGCTTATGCCGATAAATCCGCCCCGCGTTCACTTCGCAGTAGGAGAATTAACTCAGCTTCACGCCGCCCCTTGAAATAGCCAAATTAGCCCCGATCTCATAAGCTTTTCGGGGCTTGCCATGAGCCTTTGAATAGTGCGCACGGCGCTCATTGATACTACCCTGCTTGCGATGCTGTGTTGGTTTTTCAAACTAACCTGGCACGCCCCGCATTAGCCCCACAGCGCGCGCGTTACCACATCAGCGAGCAGTCGCCCGCGCAGTGTGAGCACCAGCCGGCCTGCTGCCGCCTGCTCGGGATCTAATAGACCATCTGCCGCAAGGCCGCTAATCACTTGCGCTGGTATGCCCTCCGGCACAGCGATCCCTTCACGCAAACGAATCCCCAACATAATGTGTTCTTCACGGATTTCTGCGGAAGTGAGGATCTCTCCATCACTCACTGGAAGCTGTGCGGCACTCTCAGTGAGCACCTGCACGGCAGCGCCACCGGCAACTTTTCCCAGCGGAAATTGCGAGTTTGTTTCTTCCTCATTCACTATGCTCAGCATATGGGCGTATTTGATTGGGTGCTTCACATTCCACCATCGCATACCTGAAAAATGCGAATGAGCGCCTGGCCCGTAGCCCCACCAGTTTCCGTTTCTCCAGTAGTTGAGGTTGTGGCGGCTCTCGTGGCCGGGCTGCGCCCAATTAGAAATTTCATACCACTCGTAGCCAGCTGCCTGCAGTAACTCATCAGCCAGAGCGTATTTATCGGCCTGATCATCGGGATCTGGCTCAGCGATCTGGCCTCGGGCAATTGCACGCCCCATCGGGGTATGCGGCTCCACAGTGAGGGCGTACGCCGATATGTGCACAGGGTGAAGAGCAATCGCCCCCGCTAGGGAATCTCGCCAATCCGCAAGCGATTCTCCAGGAGTTCCATAGATAAGATCAACTGAAAACTCCAGGCCGAGCTCGCGCGCGGCCTGAGCCACAGCTCGCACCTGCCCCGGAGTGTGTTGCCGTTGCAGCACTGCGAGCACTGGCTCCGCAGCGCTCTGCATACCAAACGACACCCGATTAACTCCGCCACGCTTCAGCTCCGCCAGCGATTCACGATTCACTGATTCTGGATTGGCCTCCACTGTGATTTCTGCGTCTGGCCGAATTCCATACGTGGCACGCAGGTGATCCAAAATTTTCACAAGGTCCCGCGCAGGTAGCAGCGTGGGGGTGCCTCCCCCAAAGAAGACGCTCGTGAGCAGTGGTGCAGCAGTGCTCGGCACCACTTCGGTAGGAGTGCTAGCTTCCCCCGCGGTATCACCGGGCACTCCCGCAACATCACCAAGCACGCCCGCAGCGCTGTTGAATGCTCCCTCAGAAGCACCGAATACCCCAGCAGAATCTCGCAGTTTTTTCTCAGAATCACGTAACTTTCCTGCAGATTCACGTAATGCCACTGCGGAGAAATCAATCTCTCGAAGCACCGTCTGCGCAAAATTATTCGCTGATGCCCCCGCCCCAAAATCAAGGTTTGTGTAGGTGTTGAAATCACAATACCCACAGCGGGCAGTGCAAAAGGGAATGTGCACATAAGCAGAGAATCCCGACGCGTAATCCGGCGCAGACTGAGTATGCAGCGCAGACTGGGCGTGCAGCGCAAGCTGGCGTTTAAAATCAGCCGCGAACGCTCCTTGGGCAGCTCTTTGAGTAGCTGAGCTCATGCCATTCCCTCAGTGAGGAGCTGGTTTACTTCACTCGGCCGGTCTACTGCGCTCAGCCTGTTTGCTTCGCTCGGCCGATTTACTTCGTTTAGCTGGTTTGTTTCACTCGGCCGGTCTACTGCGCTCAGCCTGTTTGCTTCGTTCGGCTGGGCCTCATACTGTGCCCGCTGCTGGTCTAGAGGTTGTGCACTGCATTGTTCTCCGGCGTGATGCGCTATGCTGCGCTGCTCTGCGGTGCGATATTCACCAGCACACTCCGAATTGTTGCACTCCGAATTGTGGCACTCTGAGCTGTTGCGCCCCGAGTTGTTGTGCTCCACACCGCCGCACTCCACAGTGCGCTGCTCGCGCAGCCACCCACTACGGCTCGATGGCGGTGGCACAGCACCCGGCTGATCTGCCCGCACACGCTCTCCGCGCGCCGCCGCGGCTATCCACGGATCAAGCGGCACCTCAGCCGCATCAATCGGCACCGAATTGCGCACAACCACCAGATCATATACCGCTCTACCAGCCTCAATCCCCCGTTCTTCAAAGCGAGTGACCACCCGTTCACTCCACCGCGAAACAAAGCCGCCAGAATAGAGCCCCAGATCTTCTCGATCCTCATCATGCACAGCACGCTGGGCAGTGCCTCCATCGCCTCGCAGATTCTCCTGGGCACAACCGTGGGTATCCACCAGCTCAAACCACGGGCTTTCCACTAGCACGTCTCGCATCTGCCAAGCGTAATTCGCCCAGTCAGTAGCGAGCCGCCACAGCCCACCCGGCGTCAGCACTCCAGCAACGATCTGGGCAAAAGCTGGCGACACCAAGCGGCGCTTGCGATGCTTGCGCTTGCGCCACGGATCCGGGAAAAACGTCCAGACTTCGCTAGCCAAAGAATCGCTGCCCGTTTGGCCCTCCGCACCGCTGCGATCTGCTCCGCTGCCAGCTATCTGTGCAGAAACCTCTTCACCCGCCACTCCGGCTTTTGGCCCGCTACCAAATAGCACCGGCAACGCCTGAGCCGCATCGAGCTGCATAATGCGCACATTCTGGGCTCCTGAAGCGAGCACATTCTTTGCGCAGCGCGCCACTCCCGGAGCCCACGCCTCTAGCCCTAGATAGTTCCGCTCTGGGTGGGCAAGAGCCGAGGCCACAAGTTGTTCTCCCGAGCCTGGCCCCACTTCCACAATGAGCGGAGCATGCCGGCCAAAAGCCTCAGCGAGATCTACCCGAGCGCTCGGATCAATAGTAGAGACCCCCGCCCCGGGCGGCACACTGACCACCACACTCCCACTGGCACTGGTCATAAGCTGCTCATATTTATCTCCGAGCCGCGCGCCACGCAAAGAGAAGCTCCGAATCCGGCGCATGCCACGCGCTGAAGCGAGCGGCGAATCAGCGGTTAGCTCCGCCTCATCGTGTGCCATCTGCTCCTACTTCCCTTTACTTTCAGGCATCTCAGAACTGAGCGCCGCAATGAACGCCTCTTGTGGCACATCTACCCTGCCAATGGATTTCATGCGTTTCTTGCCCTCTTTCTGCTTTTCAAGCAGCTTGCGCTTCCGGCTCACATCGCCGCCATAGCACTTAGCAAGCACATCTTTGCGCACCGCCTTGATCGTGGAACGTGCAATCACCCGCTGCCCAATCGCCGCCTGCACCGGAATTTCGAACTGCTGGCGCGGAATGAGCTTCTTGAGCTTCGTCGTCATTTCCACACCGTAGGCGTAGGCAGCATCGCGGTGCACAATCGCTGAAAAAGCATCAACCACTTCGTGATTGAGTAAGATATTCACTTTCACTAAATCCGCTTCTTGCTCTCCCTCACGCCGATAATCCAGAGAGGCGTAGCCTTTCGTGCGAGATTTGAGCTGATCGAAGAAATCTGTGACGATCTCCGCCAGCGGCAGCCGGTAGCGCAGCTCCACCCGATCTTCAGAGAGATAATCCATGCCGCCCATCGTGCCACGCCGTTGCTGGCACAGTTCCATCACCGTGCCCACATACTCTTTCGGCGTGAGAATCGTGGCGTCCACCATTGGCTCAAAAATCGCCTTCACCTTGCCCTCTGGAAATTCAGAAGGATTAGAAACTGGCACTTCTTCGCCACTCTCGGTGATCACTCGATAGTTCACGCTCGGTGATGTGGCAATCAGATCGAGGTCGAATTCGCGCTCCAGGCGCTCCGTCACGATCTCCAAGTGCAGCAGGCCTAAGAATCCGCAGCGAAACCCGAACCCCAACGCCACCGAGGTTTCCGGCTCATAGGTGAGTGCGGCGTCATTGAGCTTGAGCTTATCCAAAGCATCGCGCAATGCCGGATAATCCGAGCCGTCAATCGGATAGAGGCCGGAATACACCATCGGCTTCGGATCTTTATAGCCAGCGAGCGGCTGGGGAGCCGGCCGCGCCAGATCAGTGACGGTATCTCCCACACGCGATTGGCGCACATCTTTCACGCCAGTGATGAGGTATCCCACTTCTCCCACGCCCAGGCCCTGCGAAGGAGTGGGCTCCGGTGAGATGACGCCGATCTCTAGCAGCTCGTGTTCACCGCGAGTGCCCATCATCTGCACTTTTTGCCGGGGCCGGAGTGCGCCGTCTATCACACGCACATACGTGACGACGCCGCGATACACGTCGTACACTGAATCGAAAATCATGGCTCGCGTGGGCGCCTCAGCGGCGGGCTCTCCCGATTCGGCCACACTGGCTGGCGGGGGCACTTCTGCCACAATGCGATCGAGCAGCTCGGCCACTCCCTCGCCAGTTTTCCCGGATACTCGCAGCACTTCACTGGGGTCTACGCCGAGCAGGCTCGCCAATTCCGCCGCGTATTTATCTGGTGTGGCTGAGGGCAAATCAATTTTGTTGAGCACCGGAATGATCGTGAGGTCATGCTCAAGCGCCATATAAAGGTTGGCGAGGGTCTGTGCCTCAATGCCTTGTGCTGCATCTACTAGCAACACAGCCCCTTCACATGCGGCCAGCGATCGGGAAACTTCGTAGGAAAAATCCACGTGGCCAGGAGTGTCGATCATATTGAGGGCATACGCCGTGCCTCCCACGCTCCAGGGCATACGCACTGCCTGTGATTTGATCGTAATGCCGCGCTCACGCTCGATATCCATACGATCGAGATATTGGGCGCGCATATCGCGCTCGGAGAGCACTCCTGTGATGCCGAGAATTCTATCGGCAAGAGTGGATTTTCCATGGTCAATATGCGCGATAATGCAAAAGTTTCGGATGCGCGCAGGATCTGTGGCGGCGGGCTCGATCTGAGCTATTTCGGCGGCGAGTGATTGCGGCACGGGGCTCCTTTCCTCTGCAGATAGCCTACCAGTGGCAGCGGGTTCTGGCCGATTCAGGTGCTGGAAGATACTCACATGCCCACTCGGCTCAATTCTCGATCAGGGTTCCTATTAACTTTCGATCAGCTCTCAATCAGCGGCGCACTCTGCTGAGAGCAATTCAGGCTGGCGCCAGCAACTACCCAGCACCCATACGATAGCGAACGAACGTGCAAAACAGTCCGAGAGTGGCTATTCACTGTTACTATTCCTGCTTTCCACCCGCTCACTCAAAATAACGGATTGTGTACGCAGCACCGAGCGGCGTGGTACGCAAGAGAGCGTGAGAAGGGGCAATTACGTGAGAAGGGGCAATTAGGATAGTTCGCACATCTAAATGCGGTGTGTGCCCACACATCATTTGTGAAGGCACACACCGCGCACCACCGATATCTGGCTAGACCAGCACCAGATTTATCCCTCAGCCAAGCAACTCCCGTGCGGAGCTGCTGATTTTATCTCGCTCAGAGCTTTTATTGAGCTCAGAGCTTTGGCTGCTGCGCCAGCTCGTTATATGCTGCGAGGCTTACCTCTGAGCAGGGATAGCGGTGGGAGAACCCAGCTTCTCAGCTGGAGGAACAGTGCAAGCGCAGCCAATTCCCCTCGGCGTATTCAGTTGACAAACATTTTCACACAGTTTGCTCAGGGAGCACACCACGTTCCAAATGTAGTGAATACTACGCTTTTTCTAAATTTTATAGCGAACGCTCTCGCTGTTCACAACCGTAATTGATTTTGCACTCGCACAGAACTCTCTTTCTTCCTCCCTCAGCAGCATTCCTACGAACACTCTGAGAGGCATTCCGGCAAGCTCTTCTCAGCGCTACAGTTAAAGCCATCGGCTATAGGCAAGCGCAACATCGTGGAAAGGCAGCGCTATGCGTGCACTCACTGCAGATATCACCACATTAGACGTAGATGCTATCGTGAACGCCGCCAACTCGTCTTTACTCGGCGGTGGCGGAGTAGATGGCGCCATTCATCGCGCCGCTGGCCCACAACTGTTGGAAGCCTGCCAAAAAATTCGCCGCACCGATCTTCCATACGGACTTTCTGTGGGAGAGGCCGTAATCACACCAGGTTTTAATCTGCCGGCCCGTTTTGTGATTCACACAGTAGGGCCCAATTGGCACCGCGGCCAGACAGATCCTCAGTTACTCGCTTGCGCTTTCCGCAATTCCGCTGCGCTAGCCATACGAGCGCAGCTGCGTACCATCGCATTTCCAGCGATCTCTGCAGGAGTGTATGGGTGGAGCATGAATCGCGTGGCGCACATCGGAATCGCAGTTATGAAAGAGTTTCCACAGCTCAACGTAACGTTTGCGCTTTTCACCCCGGCCGCCACAGCCATCTGGCAAGAAGAGCTATGCCGTTCCAACGCAGCTGGAGCAGCATAGCGGGAAAAATGCGGCGAGGAAAATTTGAGCAGCCGTCTTTGCTGCGATGTATATCGGGGGCGCGCATTACGCAGGTTGCACAGCCACCACGCACTGGGCATTGTTAGTGACGGATTTCGACAATCAGTACGATTCGTAGCATTTCAACCGCCCAGTATAAATCTCCAACCGCTAGAATGAAGAATGTCACTCGGGCACCACCGGATGAGAGATTTAAGGAGAACCTATGACTCGTTTTATGGCGCTTAAACGTCTTAATGAAATTGAGCCCATGCTAGAAAAACTCTATGTTGAGCTTCATCAAAATCCGGAACTGTCCATGATGGAATTAAAAACAGCTGACCGGATTGAGCAACTTCTGGAAGATTTCGGCTACGACACGATGAAAATCGGCGGCGGTGTTGTTGGCATTCTGAGGAATGGAGAAGGCCCAGCAGTGCTGTTTCGCGCTGATATTGACGCACTTCCGGTTGCGGAGGCAACTAATTTGGAATATGCATCAACCAAAACCCAAAAAGACCGTAACGGTGTAGTGCAGCCAGTGATGCACGCCTGCGGCCACGATATGCATATTACTGCCGGAATTGGTGCAGCATGGTTGCTTGCCAATTCACGTGATTCCTGGTCTGGCACATACGTTGCGCTCTTCCAACCCGGTGAAGAAACTGCAGAGGGCGCCCGATCAATGGTTGCAGATGGCGTTGTGGAAAAAGTGCTCGCAAAGATCGGCAAACTTGATGTCGCATTCGGCCAGCACGTACTCACCGAGCCAGCGGCAGGAAAAGTTGGAACTACGGCGGGGCCAGTTCTTTCCACGGCAGCCTCGCTGCGTATCACCGTCACCGGTAAAGGCTCGCATGGCTCCATGCCACATCTTGGTATCGACCCGGTTCTACTTGCCTCGTCTATCGTGACGCGCCTCCAGGGAATCGTTGCGCGTGAGATCGCTCCATCGCAGTTCGGCGTTGTAACTGTTGGCTCCTTGCAGGCTGGTTCCCAAGCCAACATCATTCCAAACTCGGCAACTATGCTGCTCAATATTCGCGCATACTCCAACGATGTGCGCAACCACCTTATCGATTCCATCAAACGAATTGCCATCGCAGAATGTGAAGCCTCCGGCACGCCGATCCCACCAGAGATTGAAATCTATGACGAGTTCCCATTGACGAACAATGATGCCAGCGTGCACGAGAATTTGCGCAATGCATTCATTGAATATTTTGGTGAGGATCGCGTTGAGCATCTTGATCCAGTTACTGCCTCTGAGGATTTCTCGATTGTTCCTGACGCTTTCGGAGTGCCGTACTGCTACTGGGGCTTTGGCGGCTTTGCAGAAGATCAGGAGAAATTCCCGAACCACAACCCGCGCTTTGCGCCGATTATGCAACCAAGCCTGCGCACCGGGACTGAAGCCGCCGCTGTCGCAGCACTCTCCTACCTAGGAAAGGAATAAAAATGGCGCGTACACAGGTGACGAAGCAAAAGCAGCAGACGCGCGCTTCCGGCGATAAATTCCAAGGGAATGAAAAACTCCTGTGGGGAATCGTTCTTGCCGTTCTCACATACTGGTTGTTTGCTGGAACGCTCGGCAATTTGGTGACGGTAGTTGTTGCCGATATCGGTACTGAACACATCTCTGAATCGGTGGTTTCGCTCGCAGCACCGCTGGCGGGTTTGTTCTCGGGCTTGTTCATCGTAGTTATGGGCGGTTTAGCGGATAAGGTCGGCCGCGTAAAAGTTACGTTGATAGGAATTGTGCTCGGTGCTTTAGGCTCCTTGCTACTTGTTGCAGCAGTCGGCGCTTTAGCAACGCCTCTCATGCTCATCGGCCGAGCACTCCAAGGGCTATCAACCGCTTGCATTATGCCCTCCACCATGGCCCTCCTCAAAGACTATTGGGACGGCCCTGCCCGTCAGCGTGCCGTGTCGATGTGGTCGATCGGTTCGTGGGGCGGCTCCGGCCTCGCAGCGTTGTTTGGTGGTCTCGTTTCACAGCAGCTGAATTGGCGTTGGATTTTTATTCTCTCAGCT
>JALELI010000048.1 GCA_022768785.1 Arcanobacterium sp.
CGCACTCACCACGAAATCTGAACCTTCTCGCAAAGCCTGAGAGGGGTGAAAGAGCACATCGAGAGTATCTGCGATTAATGCACTCGCTTCCCGATCTTTTCCCCGCGCCCACGCAGTATCGGCGCTGTGGAGAGCGAGCTGCACAGCCGATTCGAGTGTTTCGTGCGCTACAGAGTGCCCCGCGAGTAGCTCCTGTTTCACTGAATAAATCTGCCACTGTGCAAAACGCCTGGGAGAGAGCGCCCGTGCCCCTGCAGCATACGCGCGGTGGGCACCGCGCGCTAGCGCTCCAGGAAGGTGGTTGGCATATTGGTAGAAGAAAGGAATAGCTCCTTCGCGCTGATATATTTTTCGCGCCGTAGCGAACCAATCAAACTTCCCCATGTGTTGTTTCACCCTTTCCGTTCTCCCGCAGCCGTTTCCTGCAGTTTTGCTATATCTCACAACTCTTGCCACGCCGCCACTTCACTGCGCTGCCCACACAGCTGGCGCAGCCGATGCACTATTCACATAGCCGAACTACCATGATCCACGCCGCCCAAATCCCCGAGAAAATTCTGCACAAGCACTTTGGCCGCGCGGGTGCCATCGTGGTATGCGTGGGCAAATTTCGCTCCCGATTCTGCTAGCTCTTGATAAGCCGCTCGATGAGCCACTATCTCACGTAGCTGTTTTTCGAGAGTAGCCACAGTCACATCAACTATTGGTAATTCTGGAAGCACCTGCTTGGCATCGCTCACATTGCCAAGAACCAGCCGGCCTGCAGCCAGCGCTTCAATGGCGAGCACTCCGTAATCACCGAGCACCACTTGATCTACGATGACGTCGGCATCTGCAATGAATTCTGGCATTTGTGTATGAGGCACCCCAACGAGCCGCCGATATTCGATTAATCCCTCTGCATCGAGCTGATGCAGCACGGGCTCGATCGCGGCAGTACCTTTCATCAGCGGATTAGAAGGAGCGTGCAGCACCACTGGCACCTCACGGTGCAACAGTGGCCTATCTGTTGCATACCGTTGCACTGCTACGGCGAGTGGAAGCCATATTGAGTGCGGAGCGTGGGGCACTAAACCAGGGGTAGACACAAATACTGGCCCTTCAAACTCTTCTGCGAGTTGAACATTACGAGATGCGATCGCCCGCACATGATCCCAATACTCTCCACGTGCTCCCAATGGCGAATTAGCCACAGTGCTCACATGCAGCTGTGCCTGGCGAATATCGCTGCCATGAAAGAGCAGCGCCACATGAATTCCAGCCTGTTTAAGTTGCGCAATTTCTGCTCGAATATCTCCGCGATAGAATTGCCCAGTGATCCGATGCCCGGATTCGAGAATCACATGAGTGGCTCCCGAGAGAATACGGCGCCTCCACCCCCTCAGCGGAGCAAAAGTGGCGCTTGCCCCCACTTCAATATGCGCAGGAAAGTTAAACCCTTTTTTCCGCGAGCGCGCCACATGAATATTGTGAGCCTGCACCCACATACCCAACTTCGGGGCATGCTCTGCCACAGCCTCACACCATGCGTAAGCAGCCCCAGCTGAATTATCAGGGCCCATCAGCAAACGCGCGTCACGCTCCACAGCTATCCGTGGCAATCCGCATAGCTGCCTACTATCTGGGAGAATTCGCGCAACTGTGTGAGCTGCACTCAACAGCTGGTGCACCATTTTCCCCTCTTCACGCGTTCCCCCTTCTTCACGCGCACCCCTCGCGCCGAGCAATCCGCGCGAGAGCCACCGCCCATTCTCCCACTTGTTGCTCAGCGCTCAATTCGTGAGCTGCCGCAGCCGAAGCCGCTTTGAGCTCTGCCACTCGCTCAGGAGTGAGTGTCTCAATAGCCGCTGCCAGATCGGCGCTCTCAAAGCCAGCTGCCACCACCCCGATATGATACTTTTCAGCCAGTTCTTTCATCTCTGGCGAGGGCCCAATGAGCAAGCCCAACCGCGCCTGCACATAGTCAAAGAATTTGTTGGGCAACGCCCACTTGTTGTTGAAATTCACCGGCGCAATGAGATGCACTCCCACATCGTATTTATTGAGCGTGGCCACGAGATCTTTATATGGCACAGGATCGTGGAAAGTAACTCGCTCAGAGGCATACGTGCGCTTCAGGTATTCGAGAAATGGCGGATCGTTGGGCGTGAGATACAGATCCAGCGTGACGGGCGCGCTTGCCGCCTGCACTGCCTCCAGTGTGATATCAAGCTTTCGATTGCGCAAGCAAGCTCCCGAATGCACAATCCGAATAGTCTTTCCCACACTGCCTGGCGCAAGCTCCGCATAGGGAGTGGCGTTGGGCACGAACCCTGTGGAGAGCCCGAACTGTTCGCGGTAAGCTCGCTGCAGCCCTCGGCTCACTGTGGTGGTGCTTGCTGCTTGAGGTAGATAGTGAGCACATAGCCATTCAATCCATGGCTGGCGATACTTCTTCCAAGCGGGATCATCGGCATGGAGCGCCGGATAAAACTCGTGCAGATCGGCGTGGAAACCGAGCTGTGGCCGCAATCTAGCCACAATCGGCACGGCATCGAGATCGTTCGCTATCGCCAGATCAAAATGCTGCCCGCGCAGCCGCTCCCAGGCCTGCCGAATCGCCGGAATGCGCCAGTATGCTAGCCGATACTGTTTCAGCAAAATATAGCGCCCATTCACAGAATGCAGAGTATTCGCGGGTGGCAATTCAATATGGTGCTCCACTCCCTCAGGAGCTTCTCCATAGCACGCAGTTGTGACGGCATAATCGCGGGTGAAGAGCTTCACCTGTTTCAACACCCGCGCATCGGCGTTGATATTGGAAAAAGACAGAATTAACAACGACTTACGCGCCACAGTGGCCTCCTCGGATCTCGTTCATTTTTCCAGCAAAAAAATAGCCTAATGGGCTTTCACGGTGGACAATCCGTAGCGGATTAGCTGTGAGCACTTTGTGCAGTAGAGGTGCGCGCTTTTCTTCCGCTAAAGCATGGATAGCCGCATCGAGATTTCCACTCTCCACTGCCGTCAATACTCTCGCTGTAGCCGTGCGGAAAACCCCTTTATATTCCGGCACGCTTTTCTTTATGGCGCGGAGCACCTGGCTGAGCACATCAAAATCCTCTGCCGTCCAGTCGCTCATCTGTGGACGGCGATGCAGCACCCCGAGCACATCTACCCGAGCTTGTTTCACCGCTAATGCAAAGCGCACTGATCGATCAAGCTCACACACAAAAGGGCCTTCCCAGAGCGTTCTCCACGGACGCACAATCTCAGCCATCGGCCGTGGAACGAGCGTCACCCGCCGCTGTGCATCATTGCCCACCACGTACGCCGGATCGCTGTAGCTATATGAGATCTGTAACCCGCTGCTCCACAACCGCGCACTCACAGATATGTCTTCTCCGCTGTGCACTTCTTCATCAAAGGCATACCGCGAATTTTGCAGAATCTCCCGCCGAAAAATTCCGAGTGGCGCTGTGCGGTAAAACAGCCGATCTCGCACCGGATCTAAGTGCTTCTCACGCACCGTGAGCGGATTGTGCCCTTTCCCCACCCCTGGGTGGAGCAGCGGGGCGATCACACCGTCGGCGCTATCAAGCTCAGCTCGGTGCCGATAGGCGGCAAGAGCTCCCTCTTCAAACCAATCATCAGAGCCCATAATGCCCACCCACGGTGCCTGCGCTGCAGCAATGCCAGCGTTGAATGGAACTCCTGGATAGCCAATGCCTCGTGAACACGGCACAATCCGAATGCGCGCTATATCGAGTTGAGCGGCAACAAACCGTTCTTCTAGCACCTGTGGATCTAGCCCATGCGCCACCACGATCGCACCTGCTTCAGGGCAAGCCAGAATCGATGCCACAGCTCGCTCAATCGGGCGGTTCTCTTGGTGAATCGCCACCACGATCTCTACGAGCACTCGCTCACTCATCTGCGCTCACCTCACCGAGCAGAATTGCAATAGCATCTGCCCACCCTTGGGATTGCTCCTGAGCCGACAGCGGCTGAGCCACACGCTGAGCTGCAGCTTTCCATTCAACGATGTGCTCCGGCGTCACCGAATCTAAAAGCTCTGTAAATGCTGCAGTGGAGAAATCACGAGCCACAGCACCAAGGCCATAGCTGTGCACATACGCCGCCATCTCTGGTGATGGCCCAATCAGAATTCCAAGCCGCGCTTGAATAAAATCAAAGAACTTATTCGGAAGCGCATGATCGTTGTTGAAACTCACTGGTGGAAGCGTGTAAATCCCGCAGTCAAAATCATTCAGTGTGGGAAGAATCTGCGCATACGGCAACGGATCATGCACCCGAATTCGAGAATCAAGCTCCGAGAGCTGGGTAAGCACCGAAATCACTCCTGGATCCGTGGGCACCAAAAAGAAATCCACTGTGCAATCCAAGCGAGAATTATGCACGGCCTGCGCCAAGCGATCTAAGTTGCGATCTGGGTGTGCTACGCCGTGATGCACCAGCTTAATCGGGTGATGCACAGCGGTAGGTTGCAGATCGGTAAATGGGGCAGCATTAGTGACGACGCGCGGCAAGAATCCGAATTCTTCCCGATATTTTTCTGCGATTCCTTGCGCCACTGTGCTCCACGATTGCGCCTGCGAAATGTAGGTGCGGCAAATCCACGCGCGGAATGGCGAAATAAACCATTTCCAGCGCCGGAGTTGCTCTTTTTCTAGCGGCGCGTATTCATGCAGATCAGCGTGCACGCCATATCTCGGCTTGAGGGAAAGAGCCAGTGGCACAGTGTCGAAATCGTTGGCGAGCACGGCGTCAAAATGTTTTCCAGCTAACTGTTGCCCCGCGGCCTTCACCGCTGCGTTTTCCCAATAGGCACGCCGATACTGGTGGGTGACGATCGGCAGATTTGCATACTGCCAGTGAATTGCACGATCAGGCAGTTGTAAGTGCTCCACCACTCCTTCTGGGGCAGCTCCGTATCCGCACGTGGTCACAGCATAGCGATCCTGGAAGAGGCGCACTTGCTTGAGCACTCGAGCGTCGCTCACGATCGGAGAAAACGACACTATGAGTAGGGATTTTTTTGCGTTCATAGCCACCCCTCGCTACCGCTGACGAGCACATTCATAGGCTCAATTCTAGATGATTTTTCAACCCCCGCGGAACAGTGGGATCTCTCAGTATCTCGCGCTATCGATCCCACGCTAGCACCTATCACAACCGCGCGCCCGTAGTCTTTATGCCTATAATCGGTGCTGATGAATAAGCCCGCACAGCATGGAAATCGAATTGACGCTCTAGATGGAATCCGAACCGTCGCCGTATTTTTGGTGATTGCTTTCCACGTTTCCACACCTAGAATGAGCGCCGGATATATCGGCGTAGATATGTTTTTTGTGCTCTCTGGATATCTCATCACAACAGGCCTTGTGAGAGATGTGGAAATATACGGGCGCCCGCGCCTCGCCCGCTTTTGGAGTAGGCGCTTTAAACGCCTTTTGCCAGCGGCATTGCTCACTATCGTGGCTGTTGCTATCTGGGCAAAATTTTTCGCACCACTCTATCGGCGCCCCGATTTAGGCACTGATATCTGGTGGACGATTTTTTATTTAGCTAACTGGAGATTCGTAGGATCTGCCAGCTACTTTGAATCTGACGGCACCCGCTCTCCACTGTTGCATATGTGGTCGCTCGCAGTGGAAGAGCAATTCTACTTTTTCTGGCCGCTGATTATCACGGCTATCGCCATTCTTGTGTATACCCTCCACCGCTCGTCTGCTGCGGCGTCGAGCGCCACCACAGCAGACGCCTCCACCACGCTTCCCAGCTTGCGCCGCCGCGTGCTTGTAGGCATGTTTGTGGCCGCCCTCGTGGTGATCGGAGTGTCAAGTGCGCTGCTGGGCTACGACTATGCTGCGATCTCAGAAAACCGCGCCTATATGGGCACCGATGCCAAGGCTTTTGAACCCATGGTGGGCGCGTTGCTCGCCATCGCAGTGCACCAGCCTACTGTGGCTGCTTTTGTCACTCGGCATGCACGAAAACTTATCTGGGGCAGTGGCGTGCTCATGGTGATTCTCTTCGCCACACTCGATGGCCCACCACCAGCCTACTATCAGGGTGCTGCCCTACTTTTTGCATTGAGCACAGGCGCGTTTATTGTGGGCATCGCCCACAACCTCAATGGCTTCGAAGCTCGGATCTTAGCCTGGGCACCAGTGAGCTACCTCGGGCGGATCTCTTATGGGCTCTATCTCTGGCACTGGCCGTGGGCGGTGTGGCTGCTCGACCCCGCGCACGGTTTTGAACCGGCTCGTGCGCTGCTGGTTGTGGCGCTCACGATTGGAACGGCGTCGCTCTCTTATCACGTTCTAGAAATGCCGATTCGCCAAGGGCGTCTCAGTGCTGCGCTGCCGCCACGGCGCGCTATTGCAGCCTCTTTTACAACGATGATAGTGGTTGCTATTGCTATTTCTCCTCTGGGAGGAACACCCATCAGCGGGGTTACACAGAACCTTCAGAATATCATCACAGGGAAAAAGCCGAGCACTGTGGATCCGAGCGTAATGCTCGTGGTGGGAGATTCGGTGCCCAAACGGCTCACTCCCGTTCTCGCTCCTATCGCTCAAAAGCGCGGCCTCAACGTGGTGAGCGCAGCACGCGGCTCCTGCACCCCTATGGGGATTCACATGCAATTTTACGATGCTCACGATACCGGCCGGCTCTGCCCCGAGGCGATTGCGATCCAAACAGATCTTATGGAACGCTATCACCCTGGAATTGTGCTGTGGTGGTCTCGATATGAAGTGATAGATCGCTACACTAGCTCTGGCGAACTCCTCAAACCTACCACTGAGGAATTCTGGCAGGCACAGCAGCGCGATTTTGAGGCCGCCGCCCAAAGATTCACTGCACATGGAGCGACCCTCGTGGTGGTGCTCACCGAACGTCCTGGCCAAGGAATGCTCACCCGCGATAAGGCCACACTCAATGCTCCACTAATCCAGAACATGATCTATCACGATGAATTCCGGCAGCGTTTCAATAGAATCGTGGCGGATTATGCCGCTACTCACTCTTCGGTGCGCACGATCTCAGGAGATTCTCTCTTCTGCCCTGAATCCGCTCTCCCTGCAGCTGGCAAGGAGAGCGGAACCTCACTCTGCAACGATGCGGTTCCCGCTAAAGGCTACATACGCCCAGATGGCTCACATGTGAACAACGATCTTTTTGGAACGCAAGTGAGCAATCAGCTTCTCAACAGTATAGACGCCGTTCTACGCCGCTAGCTGCTCGGTATAGCCAAGCCGCCCGTTCAGTCATCGTTATTCGTGCTGTTTTCACTGTGGTGAATCAGCCCGGAGAGCTCCGCTTGATGCGCAAACGCTGGCTCCGCTGCCACCACCTCATCAAAGGTGCCTTGTGCTTTCACGTGGCCATCTTCCATGAAAAGCAACACATCAGAATCTTTCACAGTGGAGAGCCGGTGCGCGATAGAGATAAGGGTGAGTTTTCCACGCAGATTGCGAATAGCCTGCGCTACTTCTGCTTCTGTTTCAGTATCAAGTGCGCTGGTGGCCTCATCGAGAATCAGCACGAGTGGATCCGCATAGAGCGCTCGGGCAATGCCCAGGCGTTGGCGCTGGCCACCGGAAAGGGCGATTCCTCGCTCCCCCACACGCCCTTGCAAACCGCCGGGGCGCTCCTGCACAGTTTCCCACATCTGAGCCTTCTTTAAGCACTCAATCACACGTTCTCGATCAATCTCCCCTTGCCAAGTGAGTGCCACATTTTGCTCGATTGTGCCATCAAACAACGACACCTCCTGCGGCACGTATCCCACTCGTGCACGCCAGGCAGCCAAGATATCTGTGAGATGCTGATCGTCGAGGCGCACCTCACCCTGCTGCGGCTCTAGTAAGCCCAAAATAATATCCACGAGTGTGCTCTTACCTGATCCAGATTCACCCACCAGCCCCACTGAGGAGCCAATAGTGATGCGAGCGCTCACGTGATTCACGGCCGGCTTTTCACGATTCGGATAGCTGAACACCACATCGTCGAGGATTAGCTCCCGGGGCTCTCCTACGATTGGGTCTCTGCCTAATGTTTCACGGCGCTGCACATACGTCTCTGCCACAGCGATATCTTTGAGCACCGCTGCCACTTGTGCATCGTTCGATTGCAGGATGTTCATCGTGGCTTGAAATCCAGTGATGGAAGGAATAATCCGCATTCCAGCCACCGCGAAAAGTACCACCGCATTGATCACATCATCAAAATTTCGGGTGAGTGCGAACTGCACCAAGCCGATCACCACAAATCCACCGATTAGTGCGGTATCCATCACAAACTTCGGAATAGCCCCGAGAAATTGAATATTGGCACGCGCTCGAGTGGCATGGGCACGGTTTGCCTGCACCACGCTCGCCACTTCACGCACTTTATTTTGAAGCGTAATTTCCTTGAGTGCCCCCACCATATCCGTCATCAGCCCAGCCACTTTAAACGAATAAGTGCGATTCACTCGCCCCGCTTCTACAGTGCGCCGAGAGAGCACCACATAGAGTAAAAGTGTGATTCCTCCGAGATAGAGCAGCGTGGCGAGGGCGGTGAATGGTTGGGCCACCACCAGTGCTGCAGCCATCAGCACAGCTGTGATCACCAGCGAGGGAACGGCGAGTATCGGCAGAATGAGCCCTGCATTCACAGCCGCAATCCCCACATCAGCCATACGCACTAATTCTGAAGTGGAGCGCTTCAACCGATCCAGCCACGGCGCTTCCAGATAGGCAGTGAAGAGCCGGCGCCCGATCTCCATCTCAAATGTGGCAAATTTGCGAGTGGCGAACCACTGCTGTGCCACAGATGCTCCAGATTTCGCCAAAATAAGCAGCGATATCACAAGCATCACCGCCAGATAGTGCTCCCGCCCAAACGCGCCCACTAAGGGAATCATAATCGGTTTACCCGCGAGGATCGCCGTCATCGAGAATGCGAGCAACATCAACGAAGCCACGTCAACTAGCACCAGCACAATCGATACAGCGATGTAAACGATCATGTATCGCTTCGCACCCGTCGGCAGATAGGGAACGATGGCGCGCAGCTTTTCAAGCGATTGTTTCATTGATGCAATACTTTCCGGCAGAGCGCCAATAAAATTCAGGCTTCATCTTCCGTGCCAGTTTACTCGCTATGTTGGGGTAATGCCGCCTCGCTATCCTGGCACAACACTGCTCAGAGCCTGCACGCATTGAAATTTTCACACCTTAGCCTTGCGGTAACCAGCAGCTCTCGCATCTGCCTGCGTGGCAAAACACTTTTCTGGAACAGTTACTGCATAAAAACGCTGCCCCGGCATGTGATAGATATGCGACTGTCCATTGCCTTTAATCGGGTAGTTAGCAGGGCAATTCTTCCCTATTGGCCGAGCAGGATTCCTCGGAACCGCAGGTTTCGGAGAAACTGGTTTCTTAGGAACTGCAGGTTTCTTAGGAGCCACGCATTTTGCTGCTGCATTGTTTGACAGCACTCCTGGGCCACCAACTAAAGTGACTGGAACCGTTGGCATTGACGGAGAGCAACTACTCTGGGCTAGCAGTAACGGCATATTGCTGATGCCAGCGGCCGGCACAACAGATAGTGCATCGGGAAAATTTAATCCTGAAGCGAGAAAGGCTTGGCCACTGGGGTTCTCTGAGAAAATCTGAGCTGCCGTCTGATAACGGTCACGACCGTACACCCGGCGAGCATTAGGCATAGCAGAAATTGCAGCATTCGACACCACTGCCGGCCCACCAAACACCACAGTTTCAGTCACACCGAGCTGCTGTGCCACAGCATGAGCTGTTTGCTCTGCACCAAGCCCGGTGAGCATGATCGGCATTCCTTCACGTGCTGCGAGTGCACCGCCAGAAAGGGCATCAGCATAGTTTGCGCCTGTTGCCAGATACAAGCGCTTCGCAGCGCCGAATTGGAGCGCAAGGTGTGCCGCCGTCTGATAACGATCAGATCCATAGACGCGCGAGACGTTACCATAATGCTTGAGCTGTGCCTCAATATTTCTATTCACTACACTCGGGCCACCGAGAACAGTGATATTTGGCGATTTTAATCCGCTGAGATAGTTCATCTGAACATTTGTTAGCGCATCTCCCACCAGCAGCATCGGAGCTCGCTGCCGTGCAGCTAGCGGCCCAGCGGCGAGCGCATCAGGAAAGTTCTTGCCAGTTGCCACAAAAACAGCCTCTGCAGCAGGGAAATAGGTTTGCGCGATTGCCAGTGATGTACCGTAGCGATCATTGCCATAAATACGACTAGGTGCTGCATACGCAGGCGCGGCCAGAGTGAACGCCAAAGCCGCAGCAGCAACGGCACTAAGAAACTTCCTAATCATGTGCATATTCTATAGTTTTCTATAGTTTTAGACCAGCTTGAGCCGCAAAATATGTTTATTGTAGAGCCTCGGCCTTGAGTTCGGCTTTCGCCATGCACGCAGCCCTCTCAGCCTCCTAGCGTCTCGCCATATCGAGCACAGTCTCAGCAGCTTTTTTGCCGGTGAGCGCAAGGGAGCGATAATCAAGCACCCACTGCCGGCGCCGCAATTTCTCTGTGCGCTCAGCCTGTGCAAGAGTAACGCCGGTGTGAGAGTGCGTGACGCCGACGGCTTCTGAATCTCCACGAGCGTGCGGTTTCTCCGCGTCAGGAGCGTCACCACACCCGGCGCCGCACGCCGTAGCGTTTTCCAACATGCGCAGCATCGCCTGCGTGACGGCGTCTGTATCGTATGCAACCGCCTCCCCGAAGTGCTCATCGGTAATCACCTGAGTGAGTGGCCCTACCCCCGCATAGATCACTGGCGTGCCACACGCGAGCGCCGAATAGACTTTTGTGGGCATCGCAAAATCGTAGCCCAGCCCCGGCTTAATCGAGACGAGCGCCGCCACTGCGCTGCGCTGCCATGCTGCCGCTTCATCGGCACTTACTCGCCCCAGTTGCTCAATCGTTCCTTGGGGAAGCTCCCGCGCAATCTCAGCGATTGCACCATCAGCAGACCCTGAGCCGACATAGATAAGCCGCGCATGCGGCCACTGCTGCACCACGGTTTTCATCGCTTCCGCAAACACCTCAGCACCTTGCCACTCGCTTGATGTGCCAGCATAGACGAAAAAAACTCCCGCTTTCCGTTCCCCTTCCCAGGAGAAAGCATCAGTATCAATCCCATTGGGCACCACCGCCACGCGCTGCGCCCCTAACTCTCGCACCCGGCGCGCCACGCCGTCAGAAATAGCGAGCACCTCCCGAGCGCCTCTCAACGCTCGTTTCTCCACCCACCGCAAGGCTGCCACCACCGCTTTCGGGGCGCTGGCTGCCGCAGCATCAGACCATATATCTGCCGCATAGTACACGTAGGGAGTACGGCGAAGTGTGCAGGCGATTCGCGTGAAAAATCCGGTGGTTGGCGGCGGCTCGCACACGACGGCGTCATACTTGCGCCCAAACAGCAACCGGAAGAAAAGCGGGATATCAAAACTCATATACTGCATATAACCTTTGATATACCCCGTGGAATCGCGGAGCACCGGAGCCCGCTTAATCTGCACAGCCTGGGGAAGATTCACAGGTATGTTTTTGAGCGACGCCGGTAGCTGAGCTGTGAGAACCTCCACAGCAGCCCCTTTTTCAACGAGCGCCTGCACCAATGCCCGCAGCCGAAAGCTCGCTGCCGCCGGCTCTGGTACGAAAATTCGGCTCGCAATAGCAATGTGCGGTGCGCCCGCCGGATTCTTCTGAGCTCTTTTGCCAGCCATCTCCGCTCCACTTCCCGATATTCGCAGTCACTCTCACTACCGGAAATTTTAGCGTGTTGCAGCGCAGAGAGGCGTTTCCTCTGCCTCTGCACATCGAGGGATCCGGCCCACCCCGTGAAAGAGAAACCTGCATGAGCAATTTCTTCAGAGGAATTCTCCCAAATTCTCCCGCGCTAGTTGCAGTGCTCAGCCTGTTCGCACAGCACTATTACAAGCTCTAAAATAGACGCATGAAAATTCTTTCCGTGGTGGGCGCCCGCCCTCAGTTTGTGAAGCTAGCTCCGATTGCGCACGCCTGCGAGAAGCTCGGTGTGGAACACGTGATCGTGCACACCGGCCAGCACTACGACCCAATGCTCTCGAAAGTGTTCTTCGAAGATCTCAACATTCCTGAGCCAGATGAGCACCTCGGCGTTGGCTCTGGCTCGCACGGCAAACAAACCGGCGCAATGCTCGCAGCGATGGACGACATCTTGCTGGCATATCGCCCCGATTGGGTGCTCGTCTACGGAGACACCAACTCCACTATCGCCGGTGCGCTGAGCGCCGTGAAATTGCACTTCCCGATTGCCCACCTCGAAGCTGGGCTCCGCTCGTTCAACCGTATGATGCCTGAGGAGCACAATCGCGTACTTACCGATCATGCTGCGGATCTGCTGCTCGCTCCCACTGAGGTGGCACGCGAACACCTCGAGCATGAAGGGCTCGGAGAGCGCACCGTGGTGGTGGGAGATGTGATGACCGATGTGCTCCTGCACGAAGTGGCCAAGCTAGCCGACGCTCCCTCCCCTATCGCACAAGAACTCGGATTTGCAGACGGCGAATACTCCGTGGCCACAATCCACCGAGCGGAAAACACCGACTCCCGCGAGCGCCTCGCCGCTATCTTAGACGCCCTTGAGCACGTAGATCACCCTGTGGCAATCTTGGCTCACCCACGCCTTGTGGCCAAATGCGAAGAACACGGATTGCACCTCGGCGGAGGCAATCTTTTCGCACACCCACCCGTGGCATACCCCGATCTGCTCGCCTCGGTGCGCCGTGCCCGCGGCGTGATTACGGATTCCGGCGGGCTGCAGAAAGAAGCCTTCCTACTGCGCGTGCCCTGCACCACCGTACGTACTGAAACCGAGTGGGTGGAAACGGTGCAACTCGGGTGGAATCAGCTCGTGGAGCCACAAGAACTCACCGCAGCAGCGTCACGCCCACGGCCAGCCGCCACCGACGCTGCCCCTTACGGCGATGGCCACGCTGCCGAACGAGTGGTGCGCGAGTTGCTAGCACGTGCCTAAATCTAGAACGCTCTCTAACGCAGAATTAACGCAGAAAATTTGATTACTGCGCTGCCACAGAGGCAATCACACTCGCTGTCTACTGCCGTAGAGCAACTAGCAGCAAAGAATCCGTACTGAAAAATTACCGAAACAAGGGGTGTGGGCCGGAACTCAGTTCCGGCCCACACCCCTTGAATAACATTCGTACGCAATCAGAAAAACGCCGCGAGCGCCCGTTCGATCAGAGCTTGATCGTCTCCCCACGTTCAGCAGAATCTAGAATCGCCTGCACCACTTTCATCGTGTTGAGCGCTTCGCGCATCGTCACGTGTTCAGTGCCAGTGCCGAGAATCGCATCGCGGAAGTGTTCGTGCTCCACGGCGAGTGGCTCACGCTTCTTCAACGCATAGCGGGTGATTTCACCTTCGGAAACGCCACGGAAATTGCGGATCTGATCCCAGCCCAGCTCTTCCGTACCGTTCGCGTAATACGTGAGATCTCCCATCACAGTTTCAGCCACTAGCGCGCCTTTTTCTCCCAGCACCACTGTCTGCCGCTCTTTATACGGCGTCAGCCAGTTCACAAGGTGGTTCACGAGCACACCGTTACTGAGCACTGCACTCGCCGTCACGAGATCCTCATATTCACGGCCAGCACGGTTGGCAGTTTGAGCCGCAATACTCTCATACGGGGCTCCCGCCACCCACGCCGCAATATCCACATCGTGAGTGGCTAGATCTTTCACCACTCCTACATCGGCAATACGAGCCGGGAACGGGCTCTGCCGCCGAGTGGCCACCTGATACACCTTGCCCAGCTGGCCAGCTTCAATGCGTTTACGCATCTCAATAAGGGCGGGGTTGCAACGCTCCACATATCCCACGGCTCCCACAAGCCCACGGCTTTCAAAAGCCTCCACCATCTGCTCGCCTTGCTCAATCGAAAAGGCCAATGGCTTTTCCACGAGAGTGTGCACGCCAGCTTCTGCCAGCTTCATCACGGTGTCGAAATGCTGAGCGGTGGGAACTGCCACCACAGCCGCATCGATGCCCGCGTCGATGAGTGCTTCCACATTGGGGAACACCTCAAGATCGCCAGCCACGCCGAATTTATCTCCGAAAGCATCGGCAATTGCCACGAGCTCCACGCCGTCAAGAGCTCGAATGTTGCGCACATGGTGGCGTCCCATCGAGCCGATTCCGAGCATGCCGTAGCGCAGCACTTTATCCGCCATCACGCACCTGCCTTGGCAAGGGTGTTTACAGCGTTCACAATCCGCTCGAGATCTGCCTGGCTCAACGAGGGGTGTACCGGCAGCGACAAGCACTGCTTCGCCACCATTTCAGTGGTGGGTAGCTCCAGGCCCGGAGCATACGGCGCAAGTGAAGGCAGGCGGTGATTCGGAATCGGATAATACACGCCCGAGCCGATGTTGAATTCATCTTTCAGCGCTTTTTGGAAACCATCGCGATCTTCCAGCACCCGAATCGTGTATTGGTGATACACATGCACTGCGCCGTCAGCCACTTTCGGGGTGATCACGCCGTCTGCTGTGATGTTTTCGGTTAAGAAAGCGGCATTCTCTTGGCGAGTGGACGTCCAAGCTGCCACTTTCTTCAGCTGCTCCCGGCCAATCGCAGCGTTGATATCCGTCATACGGTTGTTGAGCCCCACGAGCTCGTTCGCGTAACGCTTTTCCATGCCTTGATTGCGAATCATCTGTGCACGGCGGGCTACATCAGGATCTGACGTGGTGATCATGCCGCCCTCACCAGACGTCATGTTCTTCGTGGGATAGAAGCTAAACCCACCGAACACTCCGAATGTGCCCACTTTCTTGCCGTGTAGCGAGGCTCCATGCGCTTGGGCGCAATCCTCAAACAGCACTAACCCATGTTTCTCAGCAATCTCGGCGAGCGCATCCATATTAGCGGGGTGCCCGTAGAGGTGCACCGGCATAATAGCTTTGGTGTTATCTGTGATCTTTGCTTCCACATCTTTCGGATCGAGGCAGAAGTGATCCGCTTCAATATCCGCAAACACTGGGGTGGCGCCAGCAATCGCAACTGAATTTCCGGTGGCTGCAAAGGTGAAAGACGGCACGATCACCTCATCGCCAGCCCCAATGCCAGCGGCTAGCAAGCCCACATGCAGCGCAGAAGTGCCAGAATTCACCGCTACGCACTGAGCCCCCTGCACCATCTGTGCCGAAAATTCTTCCTCAAAGGCCGCCACCTGAGGGCCTTGAGCCACCATTCCCGAAGCCAACACAGCATCAACTGCAGCGCGCTCCTCTGCGCCAATCAGCGGCTTCGCTGCTGGAATAAATTCTTCACTCATCAGGCTTCAACCTTTCGAATCGTATTGTCTACCTCTTCATATACGCTCCCCGATTTCGGGCAGCGCCACATTCCATCTCCTGCGGGCTCCAATTTCACACCTTCATAGCCCACCCAGCCAATCTGTTTGGCTGGCACACCAGCCACAAGCGCGAAAGGCGGCACATCTTTCACCACCACAGAGCCAGCGGCCACTAGTGCCCACGCCCCAATTCGCACCGGAGCCACGCACACAGAGCGGGCACCGATGGCAGCGCCTTCCTCAATTGTGACCCCTACTTGCTCCCAATCGTCTGCCGATTTAATGGAGCCATCGGCATTCACTGCACGCGGGAAATGATCATTCGTGAGCACCACTGCCGGCCCGATAAATACGCCGTCTGCGATTGCTGCCGGTTCATACACTAAAGCGTAGTTTTGTACTTTGCAGTTCCGGCCCATGTGTACGCCTTCGCCAATATAGGCCCCGCGCCCCACGATACAATTCTCTCCGAGCACTGCATGCTCGCGCACTTGCGCCAAATGCCAGATGCTCGAGCCGTCACCAATCACTGCTTCATCAGAAACGTCTGCAGTGCTAACAATCCGTGGAGGATTTCCCATTCCATCTCCTTTGGAGAAACAAACAGAGCATGCCATGCATCTCGCTCGCGCCAAGCGAGTTAGCCCGATGCGAAAGTGCACTGTGCAAAGTCTAATCCACAGACGGCGCCCACATGGCCTATACACTCATTGCAGTGGCGAAAATTGCTACCTACTGCGGCAAACTTCACACATCGCTTTCATCTTTCGCGCAGTTTCTCCCACACGCATACCGCTTCCTCACTCCCCACTTAGCACTGTAGTGACGGCGCCACATATCGTGCGATAAATTCTTCGGCACGTGATAAGTTCAGGTACACGCGATAAATTCAGGTAGAGAGGCACTTATGTGCGAATTTTTCACACTAGCCAGCAGCGATCTGAGCACCAGCAATAGGCCGAAAACTACCACCACCGTGTTTTCCGCTCTCCATCTTCACCTAATGATCGCCCTGTAATCCGCCGAAATCACGCAAGCATCACGTATGGCACTTCGTGCTATCTGCAACTGCACTGTGGCACAATGCAACCATGCATAGCCTTTCCGATAGCCAACTCCCACAAGCTACATGGCTCGTGGTGCCGCTCTATAACGAAGCGACTGTGGTGGCCGATGTGATCCGCAATGCTGTGCACACTTTTCCCAATATTCTCTGCATTGACGACGGCTCCAGCGACGATTCGGCCGCCCTCGCGCGCGCTGGCGGCGCCGTAGTGATTCAGCACCCCATCAACTTGGGCCAAGGAGCAGCGTTGCAGACTGGTATCACATGGGTGCTCACCTATACAGATGCCAAATTTCTGGTGACGTTCGATTCCGATGGGCAGCATCGCACCAGCGATGCACTACGCATGGTGCAACGTGCCGAGCATGAAAACCTCGCATTCGTGCTGGGCTCGCGATTTCTCACTGGTGAGCACCAAGCTGGTTGGCTCAAACATCTCGTTTTAGCAGTTGCTGCTCGAGTGGCCCGCTGGCGCACTGGAATGCAGCTCACCGATTCGCACAATGGCCTGCGAGTGCTCCGCAGAGATGCGGCGAGTGCCCTGCACCTCACTCAGAGCCGTATGGCGCATGCTTCACAGATTATTAGCCAGCTCGCAGCCACTGGGCTCCCGTGGGCAGAAGAACCCGTAACGATCGACTACACCGATTACTCACGTTCTAAAGGGCAGAGTTTACTGAACGGAGTGAATATCCTCACGGAGATGTTTTTTGCCCCTAAGCACCGCTAGCTAGAATAGGGCTAGTTCACAGCGCTGTAACAGCGCTTGCCCCAATATCGAAGCAGCTATATGCCGCAGAATGGAAACTTAGCCATGCTCATCAAAATTATTTTGATTGCCGCAGTGCTCGTGATTGCTTATTTTCTTGTGCGCTCCACTGCCAACACCAAAAATGTGGCGTTACGCCGGTTGCTTTTGCTGGCATTCGTGGCACTTGCCGTGATTTCGATTATCTTCCCCAATCTCACCACTACTGTCGCCAATCTCGTAGGGGTGGGGCGCGGCGTCGATCTGCTGCTCTATCTTCTGATTATCGCGTTCCTCTCGTACGCGGTGGTGAGCTATCGGCGCATAAATATCCTCGAGTGGAAAATCACTGATTTAGCTCGTGAACTCACTATTGCTCGCTCCCACCCAGAAAATCTCACCAGCAAGGAATTCACGAACAGCGCAGTGATTCCGCAAGAACCGCCCACCCCGCCAACACCAGCGGCCTCGCCAGAATCATCTTCTGCCGAGCCTCCTACCTCTCCGGCACTCTGATAGCGTTAGCAACAAAGCGATTCCCCTGGCGCGCCTGCCCCGCCCCAGATACATTTTTCTCCCAATTCGCGCCAATCTGTGTGGCATTCCTCAGTTTCTTCAGTGTGCACCGCAGATTTTCACGGGCTCTCCCACTAGGATATTCGACATGGGTAAACACACAGCCACAGCTAACCCAGCTGCTACACCAGCGCAGCGTGGGCATGCGCGAGCACAGCATGGGGCAGCACCTGCTCCTAGAACCGCTGTTCACAGCCCGCACGTGGCCACTGTTGGCCCGCAACATGCGCTTCCTCCACGCCGCGCCCAAGCCGTGTGGAGAACCCTTGGCTTGCTGGCACTTTCTATAGTGCTCATCGGGGCTTCTGCATTCGCCACGCTCTATGTGCGGCTGCAATCCAATATTGACCAGTTCGCAATCCTACGTACAGGCGGAAAACCCGCTCAAACTATTCCTATCGATCAAAAAGCTGGCCAACCTCTTAACATCATGCTGCTGGGGTCTGACGCACGCCTCCCCGGAAGCGAAACCCCTGGAATGCGTTCTGACACCGCGATGCTCGTTCATATCTCCGCAGACCGCACTCGCGTAGATGTGGTGTCTATCCCCCGCGATACCCTCGTGGATATCCCCGCTTGCCGAATGCCAGATGGCACTGAAAGCTTGCCGCAAACTAACACTATGTTTAACGCAGCTTTCGCTATCGGGGGAGAATCTGGCAATGTGGGAGCCGCTGCTTCATGCTCTCTTGCCACTGTGGAACAGATGAGCAAGCTTTTTATCGACGGTTTTGCCGTGGTGGATTTTCAATCATTCCAAGCTGTGGTGGATTCAATCGGCGGAGTTGAAATGTGCTTCAAAGAAAATATCGCCGACCCTGAGGCTGCACTCAAAATTTCAGCGGGCTGCCACAACCTAACTGGGGCTCAGGCACTCGGAATTGCCCGAGCACGCCACAGCCTCGGAGATGGATCAGATATCTCCCGCATTGGCCGCCAACAAGAATTGGTGTTCCAGATTATTGAAAAGCTCTTTTCAAAAAATCTCTTCACCAACACCCAGACTTTCTATCAAGTGGCTTCCGACGTCACTAGAAATCTCAGCACGTCTCAAGGGCTTGGGGATCTGCGCACACTCACAGGTATCGCCTATTCGTTGCGTGGCCTCTCTACAACAAATGGGCTCAACTTCCTCACTCTTCCAGTAGCCCAAGATGCGAGAGATCCTAACCGAGTGCGTGCCACGGAATCTGCAGACCAAGTGTGGGAAGCACTGCGAGAAGATAAACCAATTCCAGCGTCAGCGCTCACACCACCTCCGGCACAAAATGAAGTAGTGGTGCGAGATCGGCAACCCAAATCTGCTACCACCGGCTCAGCAGGCGCTGGCAGCACAGATTCAACCACCGCCCCAAACGCCAACTCCACCGCTCCGCTCTCTAACCATTCGACTACTAATGGAGGCGCCAACTGATGGCCCACCCCCCGAGTTTTAAGCCCAATAATCCTGCGCGCCGCCCCTCTGCACGCGGAGCGCAACGCGTGGGGCACCGCGCAGATTCCACGGAGGCACTTGCGCAGAACGCCTCCCAGCAGCCCGGACTTCACTCACAGCCACGTTCTACGGGTAGAGAGCGCCAGGCAGCCGTTCCAAACGCTGCGACTGCACAGCCGCCTTCTTTCTCTCCCCGTACTCCGCGCCAAACCAACTCCTCTGCACCCGGCGTCACTCCAATGCGCCACCAGCCCACTGGCACATACCGCTATTCAAATTCGGCTCACCTTAGGGAAAATTCTCCCTCCTATCCGCCCTCTCGCGCTGCTGCGCCTTCCCGCGCAGCTTCGGTGCGCAGTGCTGCAGGCAGGCCACCCCAATCGCTAGGGCAACCACGTATTATCACGAATTCTTCGGCATATCCGCCTTCCCGCGCAGCACGCAGCAATGCTCGCCGTCGGCCCGGGCGCAAAGTTTTCACCGCACTGGTGCTACTCCTAGTACTCATATTTCTCTGGGGCGGATATCTCTACTTCTATGGCAATGGACAGCTCACACGGGTGGCTGCGCTTTCCAATGCCCCAGGCACTCCGGGAACCACATATCTCATCGTGGGCTCTGATCAGCGCGCAGCCAATTCGCCAGATCCCACAGAGGGCATGCGCTCCGACACAATCATGCTTTTGCACAAGCCGACGATAGGAAAACCCGCACTTGTTTCCATTCCACGCGATTCGTGGGTGGAAATCCCCGGCAATGGCCACCACAAAATTAACTCCGCCTTTGCGTGGGGAGGCCCGAAGCTGCTCGTTCAAACGGTAGAGGCACTCACTGGGCTCACTGTGGATCACTATGTGCAAATCGGAATGGACGGCGTCAAGGATCTCACTGATGCTGTGGGCGGTGTGCAGCTGTGCCTCACAGATAAAGCGCTCTCTTTCCCGATCAGTGATCCCGAATCCGGGCTCATCTGGGCAAAGCCAGGCTGCGAAACGGTAAACGGGGAAAAGGCACTCGCATTTTCCCGAATGCGTAAGGCCGATCCGCAGGGAGATCTCGGCCGCACTGCCCGCCAGCGCCAAGTGGTCGGCGCGATTTTGCGTAAAGCAATCTCACCTGCACTGTTCATTAATCCGCTGCAGCAGAAGCAACTCGTGGGTGCCACCGCCCGAGTGCTCACCGTCGATACTCATGATTCTCTGATCGCCGTTGGCACTGCTGGCTTCACTTTACGCTCTGTTATGGGCCCAGACGGGCTCCTCGGCGCGCCGCCTATTTCCAGCCTGGATTATGAGGTAAATGGAGAATCTGCGGTACAGCTCGATCCAGATAGAATCAAGGGATTCTGGGATAAGCTGCGCGATGGCGCTCTCACTGCGAACGATTTTTACCACCCTGGCGCATGACCTCCTCAGACCCATGCGCAGTGGCACACATCTAAATTTGCCGTGATCTGCCCCCGAGGAAAGCAGCTGGCATAGAGTCTGCAGCTGGGGCATAGAGCTTGAGCTGACAGCTTTAGCTCCTACTTTGACAGCCTCAGCTCTTTATCCACGGCGTTGACGGCGTATTAACGCTGTGGCTGCACGAACGTGCGTTCTTTGAGAACCTTAATCTGTGCAGCATTGATCGTGCCAATGCCCTCCAACTCAGGAATGTTGTACGGCTGAATCGAGAATCCCGAAGGATCGAGTTGATAGAGTGCCTCTGCTGTGCCGTGGTCTACAAGAATTCCGTTCACCGGAGCCACCGAACACAGGCGGGAAGCGAGATTCACGCTCGGCCCAAAGATATCCCCAAAGCGGCTCACCACCCCTCCCCACACCAATGAGGCACGCACGTCTGGCATATTTGGAGTTTCTTCCAGAGCTTTCACCACGTGATCTACCACTTGCACTCCGGTGTCGAGATCATCTGCCACATAGAGCACGGCGTCTCCCACCATCTTCACCACTCGAGCCCCATAGGTAGATACCACATCTCGGCATGTGAACTCGAAAGTCTGCACGAAATCCACCAGAGCGTGCGGAGAGAGCTGGCCAGAGGTATGCGTAAAACTCACGAGATCCACGAACCCCATAGCGCGCTGTAACTCCATGGTATCCACACGCGTTGGGTATTTGCTTTTTTCCAGCTCATCGAGCTCTGCCTCAGAACGGCGCATCAGCGCAGCCATATATCGACGCCACGCATATTTCATTTGATAGATGAAAAACTCTTCATAATCAGGGATATGCTCAAGTACCTCGCGGCGGGCACTCATCTCATCGAGATCATAACGCCCCTCGAATTCTTCTACGAGCGCCTCATACTGCCACAGCACCATACGATCAGCCAGATGGCTCTGAGCGCGAATAAGAGAGTTGAGCGTATCTGGATCGGTGAGCCCGTGATCCATCATGGCCGCTTGCGCACGCAGCACATCGATGTCGTAATCAGTGAACACCGGGCGGTTTTCATCTGAGATGAAAGGAAATCCCATCGCCTGCCAGAAGCGCCGTATATTGCCTTCGGTGAGCCCCGTTTTCTCTACCACATCTGCTACTGTGTATTTTTCGGCGCCACCAATGAGCCGCTCCACATGCTCCTGAACTGTGGACGGATCGTTTCGCTGGGCCGTCTGCGGCTGCTTCTCTAGTTCGTGCGTCATAGTTTGATTGGGCCATAAGGCTGCTCGCCGTGCCGATGTTCTCCTGTGGCCGGCATCACAAACGATACTTTAGCAGGATTCATAGCAGATACGCATCTAAAACTTCATCCGATTCACGCAAATTACTTCATCGATGACACCTGGCACTTTAAGAGCAATTCACAGTATCACAAGTTAGTGCTGCGTTGCTTTTAACAACGCCCCAACTATCATGAGTTATCCCAAAAATCTGTGACGCCGAAACCTAGTTCCCCGAGCAACGTGCGCAGTAGCGGAAGCGATATTCCCACCACTCCATGATGATCACCTTCGATCCTCTCCACAAACGGGCCTCCACGGCCATCAATCGTGAATGACCCAGCCACTTCTAACGGTTCTCCGCTAGCCACGTACGCCGCAATCTCTGCTTCGCTCATATGTGCCATAAACACAGTGGCTTTCGACACTCCTTGTGCCGCTCTCGAATCGCCGTGCACCAGATCAATCACACAATGTCCGGTGAAGAGCTCCCCCGCATGGCCACTCATCTTTCGAAGTCGCTCTATGGCCACGGCTGCACTGTGTGGCTTGCCCACCACTTCACCGCCGAAGGCAAACATTGAATCGCACCCCACCACTACTGCAGCGTCGTGTGGATTCCCCGCAGCCAGCACGTGCTGCGCCACTGCCTGTGCCTTGGCTTGTGCTAGTAGCAGCACTTGCTCCGCCGCCGTCAGCTCACCCGAAGTAGCCCGCGCAGCCAGCAAAACCTCATCTTCATCTACCTCACTCACCTGCACCACATGACGGATATGGGCAGCACTTAATGTTGCTCTCCGAGCGGAAGATGCCGAAGCCAAAATGAGCAGCATCACACGCGCTCTTCAAATGCGGGCTCATAGGTGAATCCCTGTGCAGCGCGCTCTTTCATAGAAGGCACTTCTCGTTCATCTTCGCCGATATACACTTGCCGCGGGCGGCCAATCTTCGTATTTGGATCATTTACCATCTCGCGGAATTGCGCAATCCACCCAGGGAGCCGCCCCACCACAAAAAGCGGAGTGAACATTTGCGTGGGGAATCCCATCGCTTTGTAGAGCACCCCGGTGTAGAAATCCACGTTGGGATAGAGCTTCCGCTCCACGAAATAATCATCGTTCAACGCCACTTGCTCGAGCTCTCGTGCCATATCGAAGATCTCCGAATCTCCGTGGAGTTTACCAAGGATATCATCTGCCAATGCCTTCACCACTTTGGCGCGTGGATCGTAATTCCGATACACCCGATGGCCGAAGCCCATCAGCTTCACGCCATTCTTCTTGTCTTTCACCTGGCTCACGAATTCAGGAATCGAAATCCGCTGCTCACGAATCTTGCCCAGCATATCGAGCACCGCCTCATTGGCTCCACCATGCAATGGGCCAGAGAGCGCCCCAATAGCTGACGAGATCGACGCGAAGAGCGAGGCGTGCGAAGAACCCACCAAGCGCACAGTAGAGGTGGAGCAATTCTGCTCATGATCTGCGTGCAAGATGAAAATCTTATCTAGCGCATTCACAATTGTGGGATCCACGTCGTTCGTTTGATACGGCAAACCAAAAGTCATACGCAGAAAACCTTCTGTGTAGCTCTTCGAGGAATCAGGGTAGAGCAGCGGCAAACCCGTGGCGCGTTTCGAAGCATACGCCACCATTGTTGGCACTTTGGATAGCAGGAGCACCGATGCTAAATCTAGCTGATCGGGGTCAAGCGGATTGAGAGCCTCAGGATAATACGTACCCAAGCCAGCCACAGCAGACTGCAACATGCTCATCGGGTGCCCATCGGAGGGAAACGATGTGAAGAAATTCTTGAAATCTTCGTGAAGCAGCGTGTGCTTCTTGATCCGCTGGATAAACTGGCTAAGTGAGTTGGCGTCTGGCAATTCGCCATAAATCAGCAAGAAAGCCACTTCCAGAAATGTGCACTTCTCTGCTAGCTCTTCAATGGGATAGCCACGATACCGCAGCACCCCCGCATTGCCGTCGATAAAAGTGATCTGCGAGGTGCAGCTACCTGTGTTACCAAAGCCATTATCGAGAGTGATAGCTCCAGAGTTCGACAGCAACTTGCTGATATCGAACCCATCGTAGCCATTCACAGCCTCCACACGAGGCAACTCATATGTTGCACCGTCAATCGTCATCGTTGCATTGCTTGCCATGGGAAATTCCCTTCACTCGTATTCGTCATTGAACGAAAGCTTCACTCCGCTAGTATATCCCTACCACCCCTCAACATCTCGATATGGAGATAAATTCCCTGTAGGCAACTTATGCTCACACTGCACCAACAGCATATCGTAAGTGCGATTACCGGCACGTTTTCACATCGTGAACTGAGTGAGCAAAGCAGCAAGCGAGATGGCCAATCCGGCACAGCCCACAGTGCACATCGGCAAGCAGTACTCACAATACGGGTGGCGCCGGTAGTTTAAAAAGCGTGCGCAGCCGGCGAGCAGCATCGCGTACATCAGTATCACTTGCAGTGAGCGAGATACGCACGCTGCCCTGGGCCTCTGCGCTCGTACCATAAAAAGTGCCCGGCGCCACGATCACGCCGACTTCCGCAAAAGCGTTCACCAGTTCCCATGCACCGATACCCCGCTCTGGGTGTTTGGCATGCACCCATAAATACAACCCGGCCTCATTGCCCGGATCGTTTTCTAGGCCCGCCTCTGGAAGCGCCGCAAGCAGCATCTCACGTCGATGAGCATAGCGCTCACATTGGCTTTCTACATGCTCGTGATCCTTTAGCACAGCGGCCATCGCATGTTGTACTGGCGTGGGCATAAGCATTCCGCTGTGTTTACGAATCTCACGAATCCGCCGTATTATCTCGATATCTCCAGCTATAAACGCCGCTCGATAGCCGGCCAGATTGGATTGCTTAGAGAGCGAATAGAGCATAAGTAGACTGGTGGCATCGCCACCGGTTACGGTATCCGCGAGAACACTCGGGGCAGTGACGCCACCCCACGTGAGTGCTGCATAGCATTCATCGGAAGCCACCACCGCACCAGTGCGCCGAGCCCAGTTTACGATTGCGCGCAGCTGCTCTTCGCCAAGCACATGCCCCGTGGGGTTACTCGGGGAATTAAGCCATACTAAGCGAATACCTGCAGGCCAGTTGGCCGGATCTGCTTCCACGTCTATTGGCAACGGCGTGGCTCCCGCAAGGCGCGCTCCCACGTCGTAAGTGGGATAGGCAATCTGCGGAAAAGCCACAATGCTCCCTTCTCCGATCCCAAGCAGCGACGGCAAAAGCGCCACCATCTCTTTTTCTCCAAGAATGGGAAGAAAATCGATGGCGGCTGTGCACGAGCGCTGCTGGCGAATCCACGCTCGAATCGCTAGCCTCAGCTCACGTGAACCAATATTGGCTGGGTATGCATGCGCATCAGCCGCTTCCGCCACGGCGGCTAGTGCCACATCAGGCACTGGATCTACCGGCGAACCGATCGTCAAATCCACCTCACCAGCAGGAAATTGGGCAGCCCGATCGCGCGCCGCCTGCAAAGTGTCCCATGGAAAATCGGGAAGTGCTTCCCCATAGAGCGCCATTCTTCCGCCTTTCGTGCTCGCCACCATCTCGGCCATCGTTGTTTCTACTGCGCACCCTGTGGCCTACCCACAGCTAATGCATATATGTGCACTCACCACCCGCATATGCATCAAGGCTAGGTTCCAATTCACA
>JALELI010000053.1 GCA_022768785.1 Arcanobacterium sp.
CGTGCCGAGGTTCATGGCTGGTGATCCGATAAAGCCTGCCACAAACATGTTGGCTGGCTTGGTGAACATCTCATCTGGGCTCGCCACCTGCTGGAGCACACCGGCATTGAGCACGGCGATCCGATCACCCATGGTAAGAGCTTCCGTCTGATCGTGGGTCACATAGAGAGTGGTGACGCCGAGTTCCCGCTGCAAGGAAGCGATCTGGGTGCGGGTTTGCACGCGCAGTTTAGCGTCTAGGTTGGAAAGCGGCTCGTCCATGAGGAACACCTGTGGCTGGCGCACGATTGCACGGCCCATAGCCACGCGCTGCCGCTGGCCGCCAGAGAGGGCCTTTGGCTTACGATCGAGATATTCAGTGAGCCCGAGAGTAGCCGCTGCTTTCTCTACGCGCTCGCGGATCTGAGCTTTATCAACGCCGGCAATCTTGAGGGCGAAGCCCATGTTATCTGCCACCGTCATGTGCGGATAGAGAGCATAGTTCTGGAAAACCATAGCGATGTCGCGGTCTTTCGGGGAGACGTCTGTAACATCGCGATCCCCAATGTAGATATGGCCGGAGTTTACATCTTCCAGGCCGGCCAACATACGCAAAGATGTGGATTTGCCACAACCAGAGGGGCCAACGAGCACGAGAAACTCGCCGTCTTTAATCTCTAGATTGAGCTGATCAACGGCGGGAGTGGTAGCTCCGGGATACACGCGTGAGGCGTGATCAAAGGTAACTGTAGCCATTGTTAAATTCCTTCCACCGGCAGGTACGTGCCGGACGATCCGAGTGAAAGTTGCCGTGTGGCAAGTATTCAGTTCAGGGCGCTATGCGTTGTACCGAGTGCGAGCGCTAGAGATAAGTGTACTCGATCACAGCTGAAAAACTAAGCAGTTTGTGCAGATTTTTGATCGAAAATTTCCTGGAGCGGGCCGATAGGATAAGAGCTATCTCAAGGGACTCTAAATTCAGGAAAAGATGAGGGGGTGAGTGGCGGTGCGCAGCGTGGGCGGATACCAGCTGATCCGGCAGATTGGTTGGGGTGGCATGAGCACGGTATATGAGGCTGTGAATGACGGCGGAGATCACGTGGCGCTCAAGCTGCTGCACCCCTCTTTGGCCGCCGATGAAACACTGCGGCTGCGGCTTCAAAGAGAAGTGGCGGTGCTGCGCAGAGTACGCAGCCCATATGTGGCAGAGGTGATCGATGCAGAGATAGAGGCTGTTGAACCGTTTATCGTCACCGAACTTGTGCACGGCCTTACCCTTGAAAAAGATGTTGCAAAAAATGGGATATACACAGAGGAAGATCTGCTCTATCTCGGAGAGCAGCTGGGCCAAGCGCTGCGAGCTGTGCACCAGGCGGGGGTGCTCCACCGAGACCTCAAGCCCTCAAACGTGATGATTCAAGAGAAAAAGCCAATTCTCATTGATTTTGGCATAGCGCAGGCCGAAAATGATTCTCGGCTCACACAGCAGGGAATGCTAGCGCTCACTCCAGGCTATTGCGATCCGTTAGTGCTGAGTGGTGCCGCGCCTAATGAAGCTGCAGATTGGTGGGCGTTATCAGCGGTGCTCGCTTTTGCTGCCACAGGAGAGCCGCCGTTCGGTGTGGGCAGTTCTTCCGCAGTGATGGCGCGCGTATTGCAAGGAGCTCCAAACCTTCCAGACCTCGATCCTGAGATTGCAGCTGCGTTTGAGCTGGCACTAGCGCGTGATCCTCGCCGCCGCATCAGCTTCGAGCAGCTCCTTGAAGTGATTCGTACCCCTGATTCAGCTTCATTGCCTACTCTCACAGCGCGTGATGCCGGCATGTTTACTGGCCCTACGCTTGTGGCCTCTTCACCCGCTAGCTCTGCACCTGCTGGAGCTACGCAGGTGATAAACGCGGCGCTATCTGGTTCTGGTGGGGCTATATCGGGCTATGGTGAAGCCTTGGAGAGCCGGGGGCGGGGAAATAGCGATGTGGGAACTGTAGCGCCCGAGAATTCTGATGAGAGCGCAGCTCCAGAGGCTGTACATGAGGTGCCTTATGGGGAGTGCTATAGAGGCAAGGAAAGCTATGGCGCTGATGGGGAAAACTCCCAGAAAAGCGCTCACAGTGTGTACGGTAGGTATGCTCCTGGAAGTGCGGAGGGTTCCACAGAAATTCTGCTTTCGCAAAGGCAGTTGAATGGCGCTGCCCCTACAGTGTTTGCACAGGCTGCTTCGGGGCCTACTCCGATGCCCACATTAGTGGCGCCGAGATCGGCTTTCTTGGCAGGTTCTGCGGGAGAGCAAGCTCTTAGTAGCAGTGCTGAGGTGCGTGACGGCGCAGGAGTAGCTGGGGGTGCTTCTTTCGGCACCTCTGACGCATACGCCGAGCAGCCACTGCCGGAATGGGTGCAGTTGCCGCATTCTGCACATCTCTTTTCGCTGGTGATGTGGTGTGCGATTGCGATCCTAGGTGGGCGTTTGCCGGTGTTTGCGTTGCTCATATTTGGGTTGTGCGTGTGGGGATTAGATACGTTAGGAACCTCAATGAGCGTGGTGCGGGAACGGCGCTTAAAGGCCGGGATCCCGAGGATTGCAGATACCACGGTGGCAATTGTGCGGCTGCCAATTTCTCTACTCGGTGCGGCGCTGCGCACGGGGGTGCTTTTTGCGGCGGTATGCGGCGCAGCCTATGGAATACTGTGGCTCGGTGTGCAGTGGCATATGCGCGTTGTTGCCGCTCAGACAGCAGATGGGAGTGTGGAGCCATCTGCTGTGGTTGTGTCTCCCGTGAGTGCGGCTGTAGCTGTGGCTGCCATCTGTGCGGTGATATGGCTCTTTCCTTCCACGAAACGGGCGCGTTTAGGAGTGCGGTATTTGGCGGGGAAGAGAGCGGAGCAACGGGGTGCTCGGTGGCTGTGGATTGCAATGGCTGTTGTAGTGCTTGGTGTGGTATGTGGTTTTTTTGCCGCGGGAGAGGGCTTTAATAAGGTGGACTTTTCGCCACTCGATAGCGCATTTAGTTTTTTCATCTACTAGGATTGATCGCTGAAGGTATTTATCTGGTGAGGGATAAGGAATAGAAGTATGGCATCGAAGCAGGCGCCCGGCACGAGCGCGGCAAAGCTCACAAAAACTGAGCGTGCGGCGCAGCGGCAAGAAAAAGCACGTATTCTGCGTGAGCAAGAAGCGAAGCGGCGCTCACGCAACAGAACTGTGATCATCTCTGCCTGTGTGGTGGCCATCGTTGTGATCGCCTTTGTGGTGGTGAAGTTAGTGTCGAGTTCCGGAGCTGTGGCACAGGCGAAAAATGTGACGCCCAGCTACGGTATCGCCGTCACTGCTCAAGGCGCAGCCACTACTGCTACGAAATCTGGAGTACCCACTATTCAGATCTTTGAAGATCCCACGTGCCCCCACTGTGTGGAGTTCCATTCGGCTTCGAAAGATGCTTTTGCACGGCACATTGCTGCTGGAGATATCAACGTGGTGTATCAGCCTGTGGCAATCGGGCCGATCGGGCCACAGTATATCGATCAAGGTAACTGGGGTGTGGCCGCAGAATTTTATGTAGCCACCCACGCCCCACAGCAGTTTGGGGCCTTCCACGATGTGCTTATGGATCACTCCAAGGGGCTCTTTGCGCTCATCAGCAAAGTGGCAACCGAAGGTAAAGGTGATTTGCCAGGGAAAGAGCAGATCAAGGCGTACGCGCAGCAAGCCGGAGTTCCTGCAGATGTGGCAGACGGCATGGTGCGAGCATTGGGAGCCCCGGAGTGGAATAACTATCTGAAGAAGGTATTACAGGGATTCCGCAGTGCTGGAGCCACTGGAACTCCCACAGTGATGGTGGACGGTAAGATCGTAGAGAACTATGGCAACACTAATGCGGCGATTGCCACATGGTTAGATCAAGTGGCCACTGGCAAAGTGAAGTGATGCTGTGGCATGATTAGCGAGCAGCCTTTTGGTTGCCAGGCCTCTTTAGCTCAGTTGGTAGAGCACTCGCCTTGTAAGCGAGCGGTCGCGAGTTCGAGTCTCGCAGGGGGCTCGATGCACACAGGCAGTTTGTGCAACAGCAGAATTACGCTGCTAGTGGTATACACTGCTGAGTGAGCGTCAGCGAGGGGCATTCGCCTAGCGGCCTATGGCGCACGCTTGGAAAGCGTGTTGGGTTCACGCCCTCGGGGGTTCAAATCCCCCATGCCCCGCAGCTCCTCACGTGGCGCTATCTGACGGAATCCCCCAGGGCAGGAATGCAGCAAGGGCACGGCAGCTCTAGCGGGTGCGTGGGGAGCCTTTTACATATTGCGGCTGCTATTCGTCTTTAGCCCCTATTGGTTGCTATTCCAATTTTCACCGTGTACAACGGGGCCGCCGAGGATCGGTATCGGTGCTAGCAGTGGATTTTCACTATGTGCAACGAGCTCACCTGCCTTACGTAGCACCCTGGGTATGGTGAGGGTCAGCCTCACAGATCAAGACTCATATTCAGACGAAACAGCCCCTGGTGCGGTGAGGCTCAGCATAAAGAGCATAGGAGACGCTGAGGGTTAGCCCCCCCCCTGGGGGAGAGGGTTAGCCTCGGGGGCGCGATGAGGCTATTCACCCAATGCGATATTCGTCATAGTTGTGCGATGGCAGCGTAGCTCAACGTGGCTCATGCCTGGGGCGGCATCATGCCTAGGGCTCACATCAGGGTTGGGCTTTAACAGGCACTGCCAGCAAATTATTGGAGCTGGAGTTTTCCAATCTGCCTTTCTTTTTTTCTAGCCGCTTGTTCATAACTGCCAGTATGAGTGCGCAAGCAGCGCCAACAGCTGCAACTGTGATAGTGATCCACAAAATCTGCTGATAGCCCACATACGGGTTGTCTTTATGTGCATCAATCAGCCCTGCCGTCACAGGGTGGCCCCAGAGCACTGAAGCGTAGGCGGCAAATGATCCAACCGACATTGCCGAACCGGAAATATGCTCTGGAAGATGTAGCTCTGCAATTGGCGCTAAGATCACAGCTTTGCCCATAAAAATTCCGATAGCCATCACCATGAGCAGCACCATTGAGAGCCACATAGACTTTGAACCAGCTGGCAGAAGCGACACCGTAAAAGCACCTACCGCCGTCACCGTGAGTGAAATTCCCAGCATTACGGTGGAAGATTTAAAGACGTAGTCGGCAATGAGGCCAGAGACCAGGCCAGCTAGCACTCCGATCAAGCCAGTATTGAAGATTCCGAACGCACCAGCCACGGCATCTGAAGCATGGAATACGAGCTTGATATACGGGGCCGAGAGGTAGATCAAGTTCACGTAGGCCCAGTACAAGCACATGGCGGCAATTCCAGCCATCCACACGCGTGGCTTGAGTAAAACATTGACGAGCCCAGCCAGAGCGGCAGCATTTTTGCCGGCTTTCACCTTGCCAATTTGCACACTTTCGGCAATAGCATTCTTGGGTACGAAGTGTAGTAGTGCAAAGATCAGCGGAATAAGCAGCAGAGCATAGCCGACAGCGAAGCCTCTCAAAATAGTAACGGCATTGTGGGGATACAAGCCGATAAACACTAGCACGATGGCGTTCATGCCGAATTCGAGGCCGCGGCGCAGCGTTTCAAGCAGGCCCATAGCCAGGCCACGCCCGCTGGTTTCTTCATCTTTGGCGATGAATACCACTCCGTTCACAACTGCTGGCCAGCCGATGGCGTCCCAGATTCCCCAGCTTGCCGCGATCACCACCATCACGTTGAACGATAGGTCTGGAACCAAGAACAAAATGAGAAAGGTGACGAGCCTCCACGCCGAGAACGCGATGAGGATAGAACGGATTGTGAAACGATTGTTCACCCACCCTGCAGGCACGTAGAAAAACATGGCGATACCAATCCAGCCCATCAGAATGCCGAACTGTTGAACGCTAATGCAAGTGATTCTGTGAGCGGAAGCATCAAAGAGCCTTTGAAGGCTTCAAACGACACATACACAAGTTGCCCGGTGAAAGTCACCGTCAAGAATGACTTGAGTTTCCCGTGTTGGAGAAATTTTGGGAGACGTGACGTCGGATACGTTTCAGTGTTCATTGAGTGCACTTTCGTAATGATCACTATCGCTGTGATAGTGAGATTTATCGTGAAAAAGCCCAGCGCGAACCATCAGATTCGGTGAATGTTGGGTTTGGCGTTTCTGCAGCTCGCGAGAGCGAGAAACTAAGCGGTAAAGACGTGAGATCACTTCACAAATTCTTGGGCCACATCGGTGAACACTCCGGTGGCTCCCCAGTTGAATAGCTCGTTTGCGCGGGCTTTGCTATTAACCGTCCATACATTGACGCCAAAACCAGCATCGCGGAAAGCGGCTACTTTTTCAGGGGTGAGCCCGGTATTTTCAGGGTGAATGTAGGTGGCACCCACGAGTTCGAGCAGAGATCTCCAATCTGGCCATAGGTTATCAGCCACGAAAAGTGCACCAATCGCAATGTCGGGGCGCGCCTCGTGCACATGGTGCAGCAGCAAGTGGTTAAAGCTCGAGATGATCACTTCCCGCTCCGGGCTGAGGCGATCCAGCTCGCTCAGCGTATTCTCCACTAGTTGCAATGAGGTGGCTTTGCCGCGCTCATTAGATTTGAGCTCGATATTGGCATTGAGCCCAGTTTCATTCATCAGATCAACTAGTTGATGCAAAGTGGGCATCGGCTCGCCTTTGTAGCTACGTGAAAACCAGGAGCCAGCATCAATCGAGGGGAGATCGGCCGCCGTCAAATCATAAAAATATCCAGAGCGGTTTGTGGTGCGATCGAGAAGTGTATCGTGAATAATCACTGGTGTGCCATCGCCGAGGATATCTACATCAGTCTCTATCCATTTCAGCCCATGCTCTGCGGCAAGGCGAAAAGCAGAAAGGGTATTTTCTGGAGCTAATGTATTGAGCCCGCGGTGGGCAATGGCCTCTCGAGCAAACATGTATTTTCCTCATCTTTCACATCATCTTTGACGGTTTCTGACCGGATTCAAAATACAGCTTGATGAAAAGAAACGCAGCAGAACGGACGATTCAGCACATAAGTGCAGCAGAAGTATCAAGTATGTGCACATGCGTTCACTGCTCCTCAGTAGGCGAGAGCACAGTGGGTAAAACGTCCGAGAGTGCAGTGGGTAGAAACGTCATAGGCGGATAGGAGGGTGTAGCTCATGAGCAACCGAGGTGACTGCGAGTTGAGAAACGTTATAGGCGAATAGAAGAGTGTGCAGGTGGAGAAGAACACGTGCACAAACCCAAAAGAACACATGCACAAACCCAAACCTGAACTTGGGTTTTCACCCGAGTTCAGTGCTTATTTTTGCGGAAATTCGAAGGGTGATTACGAAACGAACGCGAGTATGCTGGATCGTCACAGCTGAGTACATCCGATTGTGTAGCAGCACGCTGAGCTGCCGCGCAGAGCGACAAGCTCGGAGAATAGAGGTCTGCCGTCAAGTATGGTGTGTGCAGATCGAGAAGCGGATCGGGCGCGGCGCAAAAGGAAACTCCCGCCGTCAGCATTCGTGCCGGCGAGCCACCAAGCGCTGGATTCGTGCCCGTGTTGTACATATCACAATTCTAGCCTACTGTGCGGGAGTATGCACATCTGGATAAAGCGTGGAATTTTTCGTGCTCATTAAAAGCTGTACGTACTCATCAACGAGCTGGCGAAAGTTGATATAGTGCGGTATCCCAGCTCCAGCCTGCGCATTAGGTGGGCTGGCAATATTTAGGTGGGCTGGCAATATGAAACGCGCTAGGCTGGCTATATGAAAATAGCCACGTGGAATGTGAATTCAATCCGGGCTCGGCTAGATCGAGTGCTGGCGGTGCTGGAGCGGCACGATATTGATGTGCTAGCGATTCAAGAATTGAAATGCGCCACAGCCAAATTTCCAGCTGCGGCATTTGAGGAACGTGGCTACCAGGTGGCAGCTCACGGGCTAAATCAGTGGAATGGGGTTGCGATTATTTCGCGGGTGGGTCTGGCGCAGGTGCGCACGGAATTCCCAGGGCAGCCTGGTTTCTCAAAAGATCCAGACGCCGAGCAGCCACCGCTCGAAGCGCGCGCGATTGGAGCGCTTGTGGGTGGAGAGCTGGCCGCTGAGCAGCACGGTGGTATAGCGCAGCACAGTGCAGGTGCTACGCCGCTGGAGTTGTGGAGTGTGTATGTGCCCAACGGGCGTGCTGTGGGTGATTCTCACTACCACTATAAATTAGAATTTTTGGCGAAATTGCGCGAATATGCGGCCAGTGTGATCGCGCGTGATACCGCAGCGCAATTGGCGCTTGTGGGCGATTGGAATGTGATTCCCACGGATAGTGATGTGTGGGATCCCGATGCTATTGAGGGGCATCTCTATATGACGCCGCCCGAGCGGGAGGCCTTTTTTGCTTTTGAAACGGCTGGGCTCACGGAGGTGACGCGCCCGCGCGTCACGAACTATACATTCTGGGATTACCAGCGGCTGCACTTCCCACGCAACGAAGGCATGCGCATTGATTACGTGTATGCCTCAGAAGCTCTTGCACAGCGGGTGCATACTGCACAGATCGATCGTGATGAACGCAAGGGGAAAGGGGCTTCGGATCACGTGCCTGTGATCGTGGAACTGGCGTGAATTGGGCACTTAGGTGGGCGGCGTAGAGAGCTGCGCAGCGCTGTAGTGCGAGGGGTTCGTGCGCTGCCCCGTGTGCTGGGTGCTTGTATGCTGAGCGCCTAGGAGAAAGAAGTGAGATGAGAAGCGAAGCATTGCCGGTGGATACTTTTGATTTTGAGCGCTCATATATGCGGCTCACTCCGAATGGGGCTGATTTGATAGTGGGTGATCCAGATCGCGTATTTCCGTTGGCATCAGTGACGAAACCGATTGCAGCATACGCAGTGCTGGTGGCTGTGGAGCGTGGAATGCTCTCGCTAGAGACGCCGGCGGGCCCACCTGGAGCCACAGTGCGCCACTTGCTTGCTCATGCCTCTGGTTTGCCGTTCGGCAAGGGAGATCCTATTGCCAAGCCGGGGGTACGCCGTATCTATTCCAACTATGGATACGATGTGCTCGCAGACGTAGTGGCGGAGCACCTGAGAATGCCAGTGCAAGAGTGGGTGATACGAGCGGTGGCTCGCCCACTTGGAATGGATACTTTTACTCTGCGGCAGGGAGTGTGGCCAGTGGCAGGGAGCACCGCATATCCGGCAGGTTCAATTGCGGCTGACGGCGTGGCCAGCGCGGATTCCTTGGCGCGTTTCGCAATGGAGCTGTTGCGGCCCACTCTTATTTCTCGTGATCTTTTTACTCAAGCAATGAGCTCGCAATTCGATGGAATCTCTGGAATTTTGCCAGGATACGGCAAGCAGATCAACAACCAGTGGGGGCTCGGATTTTCTATCCGTGGGCATAAAAACCCGCATTGGCTAAGCTCTGATTTTTCGCCGCGCACGATTGGCCACTTTGGCCAGTCTGGCTCTTTTATTTGGATGGATCCTACGGTGTGCAAAGCGGGGATATTTTTGGGGGAACGCCCATTTGGCGATCAACACAGGCGGGTATGGCCAGCACTCACAGCTCAGATGAGAGCGCTCTAGTGCGAAGGCTGTACGGATCTGCAGGTATAGAGCGTCTCAATGTGCCCTCTGCCACTTTCTCTCGCTAAAATATACGCATGGGACGTGCTTTAATTACAGGAGCCAGCTCCGGGCTGGGTAAGGAATTTGCGTGGGCGCTCGCAGCAGAACGCAACAGTTTGGTGCTGGTGGCGCGCAACGCAGAGCGATTATCAGAATTAGCTGCGGATATTCGCCAGAAAGCTGGAGTGGAAGTGGAAGTGCTCCCCGCTGATTTGAGCACTGCGGCGGGGGTGCAAAAAGTGGCGCATCGGATCAGCTCACACAACCTTCCGGTCACGCTACTGGTGAATAATGCGGGTGGTGGGCTCGGCCAAGATTTTGTAAAAGGCCAGGCGCGAGTGGAAATGAGTGCCGCAAATGTGATGGTGAATGCGGTGCTTATCCTTTCGCATGCTGCTGCTAAGGCCATGGTGGCTCGCGGCCGCGGCACTATTATCAACGTGGCTTCTATCACGGCGCTGACGGCACAGGGCACCTACAGTGCGCACAAGGCATGGGTGAAAACGTTTACGGAGGGCTTAGCGGCAGATCTCGAGGGCACGGGAGTGAACGCCACGGTGGTGCTCCCAGGGTTGATGCACACCGAATTCCACCAGCGCTCGCATGTGGATTCCAGCCAGTGGCCAGAGTGGGCTTTTCTTGCTCCGAGTGAGGTGGTTCGCGTTGCGCTTGACGCTGCTCGGCATCGGAGGGTGCTGGCAGTGCCAGGGGTGCTCTATAAAGTGGCATATGGGGCACTCAAAGTGGCTCCGCGCGGTTTGGTGCGATTGTTTGCCGGGCCAAAGCTATCTGGGCGTAGCGCCGGGATTCCGCAGTAGCTTTATAGCAGGGGAGTTTTGAGCGGCTCTTTCCCAGCAGATTTAGCTGAGAGATTTTTGTGCTTTTCGCCGTTGTTTGAGGCGAGTATTCTGCCAGAGGTTCTAGCTGAGAACACTCGAGTGAAGCTGAGAGGTAGGGCTTTTGTGCTGGGAAGTTCGTGGCGTTGTGCGGGCGCCGCGCTGCTAAGATAGCTCTCTATGGTACCTGAGCATGATGATTTTCAGAATTTATCGGCGAAAAGTAACTCTTCTCAAGAGGAATACCCCCGCCCAGAAGTGGGAGTGGGCCCGTGGGAGGGAGAATGGCCGAGCGATGAGGCAGGTAATGTGCCCGCGCACTACGATCCAGAGCTGCTGCGCGAGGGAGATCGGCGCAATGTGATGGATAAATACCGCTACTGGAATATGGATTCGATTCGGGCGGATCTGCGAGCTCACGCTTCTGCGCTGCATATTGCGATTGAAAATCTGGAGCACGATTTAAATATCGGATCGATTGTGCGCACCGGCAATGCATTCAATGTGGGGGCAGTGCACATTGTGGGACGGCGCAAATGGAATCGGCGGGGTGCGATGGTCACCGATAAATATCTTGAGATTATCCATCACCCGCAGCCTGAGGATCTGGCTCAGTGGGCTGCTGAACACGAGTATCACTTGGTGGCGGTCGATAATATGGAGGGCTCCACCCAGCTGGAGCATACGGAATTGCCTGAGCGGTGCTTGCTAATTTTTGGCCAAGAGAGCACAGGTATTTCGCCGCAGCTGCTCACTATCGCGGAAAAGTTTGTGTATATTCCGCAGTTTGGGTCTACCCGCTCTATGAATGTGGCAGCCGCTGCTGCGATTGCAATGCACTGGTGGGTAGCACAGTATCGTGCGTGAATGATGCCAGATGGGGAACATGCAGGGAATGTGGCACACATTTGTGCCTATATGCCTAGAGTGTGCGGGCTTTCAGTGGAATAATAGGAGCGTCATGAAAGCATGACGGCGGGCTCGCGCTGTGCGAGTGAGTGGGCTTCCACATGGGGCACGCACCGACGCATGCAAAACATCGCAAAAGGAGTTGCTCGTGGCAATTGTTACCACCGAAGAATACAATGCAATGCTCGACAAGGCTAAGGCCGGCAAATTTGCATACCCTGCTATTAACGTGACGTCGAGCCAGACTCTCACAGCAGCGCTTGAGGGTTTCACAAAAGCTAATTCAGATGGCATTATCCAGGTGAGCGTGGGTGGCGCCGAATATTGGAGCGGCTCCTCGATTAAGGATCGCGTGGCGGGTTCGCTCGCTATGGCGGCCTATGCCCGCGAGGTGGCCAAGAACTATCCGATTAATGTGGCTCTGCACACTGATCACTGCGCTAAGCAGAATCTGGATTCCTGGGTGCTGCCGCTCATGGAGCTGGAAGCTGAAGAGGTGAAAGCTGGCCGGGAGCCTTTCTATCAGAGCCATATGTGGGACGGCTCAGCGATTGCTCTCGATGAAAATATTGACATCGCTGTGCAGATGCTCGAGAAGAGCCAAAAAGCACACACCATTCTGGAAATTGAGATCGGTGCTGTGGGCGGCGAAGAAGATGGCGTAGTGGGCGAGATCAACGATAAGCTCTACACCTCTACTGAAGATGCTATGAAAGCTGTGAAAGCTCTCGGCTTGGGTGAGAAAGGTCGCTATATCACGGCTCTCACATTTGGCAATGTGCACGGCGTGTACAAGCCTGGCAATGTGAAGCTACGCCCCGAGATCTTGGGCAAAATTCAGGAAGAAGTGGCTGAGCAGGTGGGGTGGAAGAACAACCGCCCGTTCGATCTCGTAATGCACGGTGGCTCTGGCTCCACTGAGGAAGAGATTGCCCTGGCTGTGGCTAACGGCGTTATCAAGATGAATGTGGATACCGACACTCAGTATGCATTCACTCGCCCAGTGGTGGATTGGATGCTGAAGAATTACGAAGGGGTGCTCAAGATCGAGGGTGAAGTGGGCAACAAGAAGCAGTATGATCCACGCGCCTGGGGCAAGGCAGCTCAGGCTGGCATGGCGGATCGTGTTGTGGAAGCGTGCCAGCGCTTGGGCTCCCTTGATTCACACAGCAAGTGATTGTTGGCTAACCGCCGCTAGCAGGCTCTAATGCTGCTGCACGGCACAATAGCAGAGAATGTGGTGGCTCCCGCCATAGACGGGAGCCACCACTATTTTTGGGGAGGGGAATTAAAGGCTTTTTGGGGGAAAAAGTTAAAAGCCAGATTATTTAAAATTTTTACGCTCGCATTGTGTAGTATCTAAGGCTGTGGTATTCAAAATTAAGAATGGTTTTGGCTGGCATTTCTGATTCAATGAAATGCGTGTGTTAATCGTTTTGGCGTGGCCTTCACAGCGTGGCTGAAATGGCTTCTAAGCTAAAAGATCAATCAGGGGATCAGCGAAAGGCAGAGTGGAGTGAAGCGATTTCTGATAGGCAGACTAAAAAAGCCGAAATCCGCGGTAGCGCCACATCGCAATAAACGGTTGATGGTGCTGGTAGTAGCGCTACTCGCTACTATGGGCGTGATTTCTCCACTCCATATGCAATCGGCCGAAGCCACCTATGGTAACCAGGATCCTCCGATTCCAGCGGGAGGATATCAGCCAGCGAAGTATCTCAATCTCATTAACTGGCTGGATTGGTCTCAAGTGGCTGATCAAATTGATGGCTACGATCCCACCAAAGCCAATTCGGGGCACATTACAAACCCCAATTTGCCGATCACAGTTACATCATCGACTAGGAGTGGTACGGCTACGCTTGAAACCTCCTGTACAATCGGAAAACTATACAATGATCTGTTATTTCCCAATATCGCTCTAAATAGCTCGTGGCTCTTCCTGCATATGCCTGGCACGTACGCAGGAGACGCCTGGGACAACCATTACGGTTCTATGCTCACCGGGTTTGGCACAACGATCAATAAAATTAACTTCGATGTTTCCTGCAGCGTGGAGATTGTACGTAAAGATGGTGCGCGTTCGCCAGTGCCGATTCAGGGGCTTGTGTTTTCCAACGCAGAGGCGATTGACGGCGGAGAATCTGTGATCATCACTCCGCAAGAGGCCACTCCTGGCACACCAGTGTGGTGGCACACGCTAGAGTATTCCACTCAATGCAGTTCCAACACCTACATTGATGTGAAGAGTTCCAGGGCGCCCAAGCACGAAGTGATTCCAGATTTGGAGTGGGATAATACTCTCACCCTTCGTTCCCCTGATCCGAACTGCTATGTGGCTAATGGCACGAGTGGCCCATTCATTTCGATGTTTGCTGAGAATGCCAGTGGCGCCCACATTGATATTTGGCCTAATGGCGGTAACTATCTAGCGCTTGGCGTGGTAATAGGCGTCGATGCAGGTGATGCCGCGAGCAGCTACCTGCCGGCCCACGCGATTGTGCAACCTAAAGTGGAAGGTGGCACGCTAGTGCCAGGCCAATCAGGGCTCAATGCTAGTTTTGCCGAGTTGGCCACGGTGAATATCGATGATGTAACCCCTCGACTTGGCGTGGCCGGCGTAGATTTAGATAGCCGGCTCCTTTCTCAAGCATCATGGGACACTTTCTCCGGCGATGATTCCACTGGGCGAGAGCCAGATGATGAAGATGCGCTCGTCAAATCACCGATGATTCCTATCGTGGTGGGGCGGGATTACTCACTCACCGTTACGTGCCAACCCAGCACCACAGCTGGAGCCACTACCTATGTGGGCGGGTGGATTGATTGGAACGCAGATGGCAGCTTCCAAACTGATGAGAAATCTTTGAGTACTTGTGATGCGGCAAGTAAAACGGCCACACTCACGTGGGATACGCCGGCGCAACAGGCTCCAGAAACGGCAGGGGTCTATAAGAGTGCAATTCGCTTAGTAGCCACTACCGATCCGATTATTTTACAGTCGGGATTCGATGCCACCATTTTCCACGATGGGGAAGTGGAAGACTATGGAGCCACATTAGTGACGCCGGGCGTAACGGTGACGAAGAGCATCGTAGATGCCGCCGGAGCAGCTACGAGCGTTAACCCAGCGGGGTGGACGCTTTTGGCGACGTCTCCTGCAGGCACCAAAGGGGTTTTGGCCAATGACCAAGAGACTGATATAGCGCAACAAACCACTTCTACATCGGGAACAGTGCAGTGGCGCACAAATTTCTCATCGAGCGATCAAGCTGATCCATTGCCAGTGGTAGGCACGGCAGCAGCACTTAATCCTTTTAACTTCTCTGTGCTGGAGCAGCAACAAACGGGTTACCGCATATATCCGCAGAAAACTGGCACAAAATGGGCGAATGCACAGTGCTCCGCGCTCCCTAAGCCTAGCGGGTGGAGTGATCTGGATCCGCAGGGGCAGCCGATTTTCCCGTGGCCGAGTTCAGCTATCGCCGTCAATAATTATTCCAGTGCAGTGAGCCCAGATGGTTTTACGATTCCAGGGATCACGCCTCTCTCTGTGGTGAATTGCGCACTCTCGAATCAACCGATAGGGGCAATTTCAGTAACTCCGAAGCTCGATACGTCGCGGCTCACAGCTGAACAGCGGGCGGCGTTCACCGCCGATCCCACGCTCTCTTTTTCAGGCACATATCAGTGCATTCCTCCCGCAGATGGGCCTTTTGCTGGCACGCGCGTGAGTGGCACGTGGGGACCGGTTCGTGCAGGCGACACCTGGGTGTCGGATTCGGTGCGGGATCCGATCCCGTTGGGATCGAGTTGCGTGGTTAAACAAACCGCTGTGACAAATGCCTCGGCATCTACAAATGCTTCTCCGATGGTGGGAAGTGCGCTCTATACGTGGGCTCCGGCAGAATATGCTCCAGCAGCTGCTGGAGCATCAACTGTGGAAAGTACTGTGGTGGCCACGAATAAAACTGTGCTGCGCCAGCCTATCCCGGTAGCCACAGTTTCAGAAATTGTGCAACTGCACCCAGTAGTGCAGTTGGCATTCAATAAGGTAGATGGCATTCAGCAGAGATTAGGCGGAGCAAAGTTCCGGCTCGTGGGTGGGCCGGCGGGCGCCCCGCTTGATATCACGTTCGCAGATTCAGAAGATTCGACTGCGGCGGCTAACACTCTCGACAAAAATTCGCAGGGTGGCGCATTCCTACTCACTGGAATTCCTGCAGGCACGTATTCGCTCACGGAGCTGCAAGCTCCAGCTGGATTTGTTACTCTCAGCCAGCCGATCACATTTACGATCACAGAAGCTGATGTGGCGAATCTAAACGGCACAACTGGCAATGGCACGGGAGTGTATCGCCTGGCCGATGTGGTCAATCACCGCAGTGGGGCTGCAGGGCTTCCGGCGCTCCCGGTGAGCGGTGGCGTTGGTACGTTCCTTTTCACGCTTGCCGGAGCACTTCTTGGGCTGGTGGCAGCTGTGTGCGGTTCAGCAGCCGTGCGGGCACGGTTGATTGGCTTTGCTGCGAGGGGGCGAGGTGCAAGGCAGATGAAATAAGCACAGCGAGCCTCTTCTACCAGTGGCATAGAGCGGTTATCGGTGTAGCGGCCACAGTGCCGTAACGGCCACAGCATAGCTACTCCACGTAGCAATCAGAACTTCACAACTCAATGTAAAAGAAGGAAAACACTATGAGATCACTGATCACTCGCGTGCGCAGGCACGTGGCTGTGCTCGCCGTAGGGGCACTCGCACTAGCAGGCGTGGCAGCAGTGCCTTCTGTAGCACTCGCTGCAGAAGGCAATATCGATCCTACTCAGCAGGGCACACTCATTATCCACAAATATGAAAATCCTGGCACAACAGCGGGGAACGGCACAGATATAACTGCTTCAATCGCCACGAAGCCTATTTCTGGTGTGGTGTTTTCCTACGCCAAAGTGCAAAACGTAGATTTAAACACTAATGCTGGGTGGGCCACTGCTCAGAAACTCACTGTTGATACTGCTGGCACTGTGAGTGACGGCGCCACTTCTTACACTACTGATACGGCTACAAATATGTCTGCCACCGATGGCACGGGCACGTCTACCGCTGCCAAACTGCCGCTCGGCGTCTATCTAGTGCAAGAGGTGTCTGCACCAGCAAACGTCACCTCAAAATCTGCGCCGTTCTTGGTGACGCTCCCATATCCGAATGCCACTGCAGGCTGGCTCTACACAGTGAATGTGTATCCCAAGAACACCGTACTCACTAAAGAGGACACGCCAGTGAAAGTGGTGGACGATCCCACCTCAATTCATTTCCCGGGCGATCCGATTTCATGGACTATCACGCAGAAAATTCCGGCGCTCGCCACTGGTGAAGTACTCAAATCTTTTGCTGTCACCGATACGCTGCCAGCAGGTGTCAATACTGTCACGAATTCCGATGTAACGGTGACCCTCACCGATGCTGCCGCTGGTGCAGTGACTGCCACTCCCACAGTGAATATTGATTCCGCCGCCAATAAAGTGACGGTGACGTATCCCGATCTGTCGGTGTTGAAATCTGGTTACACCGTGACCGTAAAGATCAAATCTACGGTGAAAGATGTGGCTGCAGCGATTACTAACCAATCGCATACTGATATTAATGGTGTGAATTTCGATTCCACCACCGCTCCAGGTGCTGATCCAACTCCGGCCACCGTGGTGTTCGCGGCACTCACTCTTCAGAAAGTGAACAAAGAGAATAAGGCACTCGATGGCGCCGTATTCACGATTCAGCCAGCACTTGCCGATAAAACTGGCCCAAATACGGCTGAGAATTCCGTGCAAGTGACCACTAAATCAGATGGCGCGCTCGTTGGTGCTGTTGTGCAAAATCTCGTGGCTGGCGACTATTGGATTACGGAAACCACTGCTCCGGTGGGCTACGAAATTGATCCAGCCTGGAAAACTGGCAAACTAGTGACAGTGAGCGCCAGTGGCACCACACAGAGCATTACTAATCTCAAAGCGAATGATGTTGGCGCTGGAATGCTCCCGAGCTTGCCGCTCACAGGTGCTCAAGGCATGGTGATTCTCACGCTGCTCGGCTTGGCAATAGTGGCGTTGGCAATAGGGATCGGCTTTGTAGCTTTGCGGAAGAATGCAAAACGCTGAAATCTTGAATAAGGAGCCGGCCAGGGCTCAGGGCAATCCTGAGAACCCTGGCCGGCTCCTGCCATTGCTCGCCGCCATTTTGGCAATGCTAGGAGTTTCCGTATTCCTGTATCCACAAGCTGCACAGTGGATTAATCAGTATCGGCAGTCGCGGATTGTGGAAGCCTACTCACAGATTCTCGATAAAGTGGAGCCGGCAGAAGATGTGCAGGTGCAGGAGGCACACAGATACAACAAACTGCTGGAATCTGGTGGATTGGTTGATATAGCTGGGCACGTGCCAACATTTCGAGATGCTGCTCATGGGCTTATCAGCACAGAAAAAGCAGGGTTACGCCCCTACAATCAGCAGCTTAACGCCGATGGCGCTGGGCTGATAGGGAGAATTAAGGTGCCGGTGGCTGATGTAGATATTCCTATCTATCACGGTACATCTGACTCAACTCTGCTGCAGGGTGCCGGGCACCTGCAGGGCACTGCGCTTCCAGTGGGAGGGGCTGGCACGCGCACCGTGATTACGGCCCATCGCGGCCTTGCGCAAGCCACGATGTTCACATATCTCGACCGCGTGAAGAAAGGTGATGAGATCACTTTAGAGGTGTTTGGGCAAGTGCTTGTGTATCGCGTATTTGATATCCAAGTGGTGCAGCCAGAAGATTCAGAAACGATTAAGGCTGTGCCCGGTAAAGATCTTGCCACGTTGATTACGTGCACTCCACTGGGGATCAACTCGCAGCGCATTGTGATTACTGGAGAGCGAGAATTGCCTACGCCAGCGACCGCTCTTAAAAATGCTGGATCCGCTTCTGATTTACCGCACTTTCCGTGGTGGATTGTGATCTGGCTAGTGGCACTCGGAGGATCGATTGGCTTCTATTGGTTCGTGCGCCGCCCTAAAGATGATGCCGGCAACAGCGATCCTGCTGGCACTCGCGGAGAAAGTGTACGCCGGGCCGATGCTTTGCCAGGGTTGCAGAATCCCCCGCAGGAGCGAGTAGCGAAGTAGAGGAAGTAGAGAATCCACGGCAGTTAAACGCCATCACAGTAGCTAACGCTATAGCAATGCGAGAAAGTGCAGGTGAAGCCGTCTAACTAGCTGGATCTTTTCACAGTAGAGCTGCAGCTTCCACCTGTAGAACTAGTGGCAGCGGATTGCATAGAGTGCGAAGCGGTGGCATTGAAACGAGATATATGTGTATGCGCATCGCAGCGTGCGGTGCCTGTTGCAGCATGCAGTGCGTATCGCAATGCGGATCTCGCCGTCTTGTGCGTTGATCGTCCTGCCTTAGTGCGCATATATGCACTAAAATAAGAAAGCAATGCCGGTCGGCACTATACAGTTGAAGCAGAGGAACATTATGCCAGGGATTATCGTGCTCGGTGCACAGTGGGGCGATGAGGGCAAAGGAAAAGCCACAGATCAGCTCGGCACAGCAGTCGATTATGTGGTGAAATTCAACGGTGGCAATAATGCTGGCCACACGGTGGTGGTGAACGGCGAAAAGTTTGCCTTACATCTCGTGCCTGCGGGTGTGCTCAGCCCGAATTGCACCACTGTGATCGGAAATGGCGTAGTGGTGGATCTCGCAGTGCTTTTCGAGGAGATGGCCGATCTCAACGCGCGTGGAGTGGACACATCGCGGCTCCGTATCTCTCCTAATGCGCATATCATTCCTCCATATAACAAGGCGATGGACGCCGTCAATGAAAGAAAGCTGGGCAAGCGCAAGCTCGGCACCACTGGCCGCGGTATTGGGCCCACCTATGCAGATAAGATGAACCGGATTGGGATTCGGATTCAAGATCTCTTCGACACTTCGATTTTGCGGCAAAAAGTTGAGGGCGCTCTAGCTCAGAAAAACCCGGATATTGTGAAGCTGCTTGGCCAAGATCCATTCACCGTAGAGGGAGTGGTGGACGGGCTGCTCAGCTACGCAGATCGCATCAAACCGATGCTGCTCAATGTGCCGGCAGAACTCAACCACGCGCTCGATTCTGGAAAGACTGTGGTGTTTGAGGGCGGCCAGGCCACGATGCTCGATATCGATCACGGCACTTATCCATTTGTAACCTCGAGCAACTGCACCGCTGCTGGCGCATGCACGGGCTCGGGTGTGGGGCCGCGGCGAATAGATCGAGTTGTGGGCGTAGCCAAAGCCTATATCACGCGCGTGGGCGAAGGGCCATTCCCCACGGAGCTCACCGATGAGCAGGGAGATTGGCTGCGCGAAGCGGGCCATGAATATGGAGTGACGACAGGCCGCCCGCGGCGCTGCGGTTGGTACGATGCCGTGGTGGCTCGCTATGCCACGGCGATTAACTCTCTCACTGATATTGTGCTCACGAAGCTCGATGTGCTCACCGGCTTGAAAGAGATTCCGGTGTGTGTGGCATATGAGGTTGACGGCGAGCGGGTGGCTGACATGCCGCAGAGCCAGTCAGATCTTCACCACGCTCGGCCGATCTACGAGATGTTCCCAGGGTGGGAAGAGGATATCTCTGGGGCGAAGAGCTTTGATGAGCTTCCAGCTAATGCACAAGCGTATGTGCGCAAGCTCGAAGAGCTCTCCGGCTGCCAGATCTCAGCGATTGGCGTGGGGGCAGAGCGCGATCAGACGATCGCCGTGCGAAGCCTACTCGGCTGAAGTGCCCACGGCGAAACGCGAGTAATGGCGTAGCAGAAACATGGGCAACTGTGCTGAAAAACGGGCGGAGGCAAAAGTGCTTGAGGTGATTGCTCTATCACGGCGCGATGCGGAACTCGCAGCTGTTGGCGGTGCTCAGCGCATCGAGTTGGTGAGCGCTATGGAGAAAGATGGTTTATCGCCGGCGCCTGAACTCGTAGAAGAAATTGTCAATACTGTGCCGATCCGAGTTCGGGCAATGGTGCGGCTCGAATCGGGTTTTCAGACTGCTCGGCTGCCGGAGCTTGCCCAATCAATCATTGATTTTCGCAATGCTGGAGCGGAAGGCGTGGTGTTTGGATACGTCAATAGCGCTGGGCGGCTCGATAGGCGAGTGATGAATGAGCTGATTGGTGCATTAGATGAGCAGGGCACATATACGGTGCATCGAGCAGTAGATCACTGTGCAGATTACCTACAGGCGATTAGCGATACGTTGGATTTAGAGCCAGCGCCAAGCGTGATCTTAACGGCTGGCTCTGCCCGAGGCGTAGCTGATGGACTGCGCAATCTTGCTGCTGCAATCACCCGGTATCCGCACGTGCTATCCATGATGCAAGTAGGTGGTGGGCTTGAGCTCGCGCATGTTCCTATGCTCCGAAGCCTCGGCGTCACAATGTTCCATGTGGGCTCGGGAGTACGTGAGAATGGCACATTTGATTCCGATATTTCGCCAGCGAAAGTGCGCGAGTGGCTGGAGGCAATTAGCTGAGGCGGAGGCAACAGTGGGGGAGAACCGAGGTAAGGGCTCAGCTCGAGGCCTGCGCGGTATGTGCGGCGAAGTTACTCTGTTACTCTTTCAACTCCTGTGAGCCATGTACTTGCCGGTGGTGAATCCGGGCGCGTTGCCGTCGGATTCCAATAATCAGCACAACTGTGAGAAATACTCCAATCCCGATCAGTGCCCATTCGAGGATTCCGAGTTTCACACTGCGCTCTAGCGGAGTGGTGGCTGTACGCACGATTGTGGGAGCTTTTGCCTGGCTTTTTGGTGCGTTTTTAGGCGGAGCTTTTTCACCTTCCACGTTGAGCCCATTCACTAGCACATCGGTGTTGGTGAATGTGGCGGTGTTGGCCTGAATCGTGGCACCTGGGGCAGAAATAATTTTCCCTGGCATAGCCACTGAGAGGGTGAAGGTAGGATTGAGGAGTTTGAGAGTACGCACATTGGCAGCGGAAAGCGTGTCACGAGGAATGCTGAATACATATGTGGTGGGGGTTTCTGCCAATATCGCAGTGCCGGCTACTGAGGCGCCGGAATTAAAATCGATCACGCAGTGCATCGTATTGGTATCGGATTGATCTTTTACCTGGTATGCCCCTTTGCCTCCGCCTAAAGTGGCGCCGCCTTTACTCTGGATCAGCACATCGATTTTCTGGCAATCAAAGCCGGCAGTTTCCAGCACGGCAGCGTCTCCGCTCATATCCACAGTGCCGGTTATCACTCCTCCAGGTTGAACCGCCACAGTGCTGAGAGATTCGCACGAGCTGAGTGCTAATAATCCGGTGACGGCGAGAGCCACTGTGCCCACAGCGCGACGAAAAGAGAGACGACGGGTAGCGTGCTGTGCGCGCTCAGCGAAATAGCTGCTCCGGGAGCTTTGGGTAAGGCCGAGGTGCAATAGGCGTTTCAGATGCTGCAGCACTCCGGTAAAAAGCACCTTCAGTGCGGTGTGGGGAGCAGAGCGAGCCTGGAGGCGCACGCGATGAGCAGGAGAATTACTGCTCATCTTTTGCTGAAAGCCAATCATAGATTCATTGTAGCTGGGCAATGGCTCATGAGCCACGGCCATGTGCGCGAATTGGTTCCTTTCTGAATCGAGATTTGCGAAAATGGTATTCGCCACAAGTCCCATGAATACCGCTCGTTACTGAGCCATAATGATTACGCAAGAGATGCAATATCGCCACGGTCGAGGAGGATATGCGATGGCAGAAAAAACCTACACGGTAGAAGAGGTTCGCGCGGGCGCCCCGAAGGTGGCTCCTGATGATTTGGTGGCCTGGGTGGCCGAAATTGCGAACATTACGCTGCCTGATCGAATTGAGTGGAGCGATGGCTCGCAAGAAGAGTGGGATCGCCTCACCGGTATGATGGTGGAAAGCGGTATGTTCACCCGTCTGAATCCCGAGAAGCGCCCGAATTCGTTCCTTGCGCGTTCGCTTCCATCTGATGTGGCTCGCGTAGAATCCCGCACTTTCATCTGCTCTGAGAAAGAGGAAGATGCAGGCCCTACTAACCACTGGGCTGATCCTAAAGAGATGAAAGAAACCCTCATTGGCGAGAATGGTGTGTTCCGTGGTGCAATGCGTGGCCGTACGATGTACGTGGTGCCATTCTCGATGGGCCCATTGGGTGGCCCGATCTCAAAGCTGGGGATTGAGCTCACCGATTCACCGTATGTGGTGGTGAATATGCGGATTATGACCCGCATGGGCGAAGGCGCTTTGAAACTTATCAGTGAAGGTGGCGAATGGGTGCCGGCAGTGCACTCCGTGGGCAAGCCGCTCGAGCCAGGCGAAAAAGATGTGGCATGGCCTTGCAACGACACTAAGTACATCACGCACTTCCCAGAGACCAACGAGATCTGGAGCTTCGGCTCGGGCTACGGCGGGAACGCGCTGCTTGGCAAGAAGTGCTATGCGCTGCGTATCGCCTCCACAATGGCTCGTCGTCAGGGCTGGATGGCTGAGCACATGTTGATTCTGCGCCTCACCGACAACAAGACCGGCAAGCAGTATCACGTGACCGCTGCTTTCCCAAGTGCTTGCGGCAAAACCAACCTCGCTATGCTGCAGCCCACAATTGAGGGCTACAAGGTGGAAACCGTGGGTGACGATATCGCTTGGATGCGTCCCGGCCCAGATGGGCGTTTGTATGCAATCAACCCAGAGGCTGGCTTCTTCGGTGTGGCTCCGGGCACGTCATACAAGACCAACCCAATGGCTATGGAATCGATGAAAGAGAACACGATTTTCACAAACGTGGCACTCACCGACGATGGCGATGTGTGGTGGGAAGGCATTGACGCTGAGCTCCCAGATCACCTGATCGATTGGCAAGGCAATGATTTCACTCCTGCCGATGCTGCTGAGGGCAAGAAAGCTGCTCACCCGAACAGCCGTTTCACTGCTCCAGCTAAACAGTGCCCGATCATCTGCTCCGATTGGGAAGCTCCACAAGGTGTGCCGATCGATGCCATTCTCTTCGGTGGCCGTCGTGCAAGCAATGTGCCGCTCGTGGCGGAATCCTATAGCCAGGAGCACGGCGTATTCGTGGGCGCTACTGTGGCTTCCGAAGTGACCGCTGCTGCCACTGATGTGAAGGCTGGCTCGCTGCGCCACGACCCGTTCGCAATGCTCCCATTCTGCGGCTATAACATGGCTGATTATTGGGGTCACTGGGTGGAAATGGGCCAGAAGCTGGGCGACAAGTTCCCGAAGGTGTTCCAGGTGAACTGGTTCCGTAAAGACGAAGATGGCAACTTCATGTGGCCAGGCTATGGCGAAAACTCCCGCGTGCTGGATTGGGTGGTGCGCCGCTGCGCCGGCACCGTTGATGCTATTGATGGCATGACGGGCCGCTATCCGAAGTTTGAGGATTTCAACCTCGATGGTTTGGATATCGATAAAGAGAAGTGGGACGCACTCTTCGCCACAGATCCAGAAGCATGGGGAGCTGAGTGTGAAGACAGCGCTGAATACTTCAAGCAGTTCGGCGATAAGCTGCCTGCAGAGGTAGCAGCAGAGCTCGAGAAGCTCCGTGAGCGTATCGCTGCTGCTAAGTGAGATTCTCATCGCATAGCAGCTAAATGAGCTAACGCAGGGTGCGAGGCGGGTTTCGGGAAACCGAGGCCCGCCTCGCCGTATATCAAAAGTGTAGTTATGGCCACTTTTCTTAGGTGAAAATTCTATAAAATCAGGCGCGGAGCCCCTCTTAAGCGGGGTGTGCTGGGGGCAATTTTGGCTTTATTCCGCGTTTTACCGGGCGTATAAAAATAGAGTATTACGAGCTCAGAGCAGGTGCCCAGCACGTGAACGCCAAGCTCTTTAAGGCCCTGCAACTTTTATTCTGTGGGAGTGACGTGAGCCCGGGCGGCGCTCATTTAAGCGTCTAGAGCTGAGGAGGAATTCCATGGATTCTCGTCTTGAAGCGATCTATAACGAATCGTTAAAGCGCAACCCTACACAGCCGGAGTTTCAGCAGGCTGTGCGTGAAGTGATTGAGAGTGTGCAGCCCTTGTTGCTCGGCAATAAAGATTATGCTGATGCTGCTATCTTGGCGCGTGTGATTGAGCCGGAACGCCAGATTATGTTTCGGGTGGCGTGGCAAGATGATCGCAACACTGTGCGAGTGAACCGTGGATATCGTGTGCAGTTTAGCTCGGTGCTAGGGCCCTATAAAGGGGGTTTGCGTTTTCACCCGTCAGTCACCCTTTCCGTTATTAAGTTTCTTGGTTTTGAGCAAATCTTTAAGAACGCACTCACTGAACAGGGGATCGGCGGTGGTAAAGGCGGCAGCGATTTCGATCCGCACGGCAAGAGCGACAATGAGGTGATGCGTTTCTGCCAGGCTTTTATGAATGAGCTATCACGGCATATCGGAGCGGATATCGATGTGCCAGCTGGCGATATTGGTGTGGGCGGCCGCGAGATTGGCTACCTCTTTGGGCAGTATAAGCGGCTTGCCAATCGCAACGAAGCTGGTGTGCTCACAGGAAAGGGCCTCGGCTGGGGTGGCTCACGCGGCCGCAATGAAGCCACCGGCTACGGTTTGATCAAATTCGTTGATGAGATGCTTGCTCAAAAGGGGCAGGATCTCGATGGGAAAAAGTTACTCATCTCGGGATCGGGCAACGTGGCAATCTACACTATTGAGCGCGCCCAGGCACAGGGAGCAATAGCTCTCACAATCTCCGATTCAGACGGCGCCGTCTACGATCCTGCAGGGATCGATCTCGATTTGCTCAAGCAGGTGAAAGAAGTGGAACGTGGCCGCGTGAAAGACTACGCTGATCGCCGCAAGAGCGCCCAGTATCTGGTGGGGGAGAAAGTGTGGGACGCCGCAGATGCCGATATAGCGCTGCCGTGTGCCACCCAGAATGAAGTGAATGAAGACGATGTGCGCGCTTTGCTGAAGCACAATGTAACGCTGCTAGCCGAGGGTGCTAATATGCCGAGTACCCCTGGTGCTATTGAACTCATGCTGGAAAATGGTGTGGCTTATGGCCCGGCTAAGGCGGCGAATGCTGGCGGTGTGGCCACCTCTGCGCTAGAGATGCAGCAAAATGCTGCACTGCAGCAGTGGGGCAAAGAGAAAGTGCTAGAAAAACTCGATGCTATTATGACCACGATTCACACCAACTGCGTGGAAACCGCAGCTGAATTTGGGGCAGAAGGCAACCTAATGGTGGGAGCTAACATTGCGGGATTCAAGAAAGTGGCCGATGCAATGCTGGAACAGGGTGTGATCTAGGCCTAGTGTAATCGCGTGTGGGGTGGGGCTGGCGCCGTATATTGGCTCGCCCCTCCCCGCATTTAATTACCCCTCAGAAATATGGAAGAGCGGCAGGTATGCGGAAAGATCTGCGCGGGTGCCTGAGTAGGTGATGGCAGTGTCTGTAGGAGCTGGCTGCCCTGCTGTCACTAGCGCCAGCCAGGTGGCCCCGTTCATCTCTACTACGTTGGGAGGAGTGCCACGGCGATGATTAATACCTGCGATAGCCTGCACAGCGCCAACCCATGGAATGCGAATTTCCACGGAATGCCCTGGGTGCCGATACGCAAATTCTTCTAACGCAAAGCGCACAGCAGTGCGCTGCTCAGCGGCGGTGAGAGTCTCTCCAGCAGCATATTTTTGAATGAGCGCCATTCCTACGGCGCTATCAATTCTGCGTTTCAGCGGGTACCTTTCGGAGCTGCCCAAGAACCGTCGTCTTCGCCGTCTTCTTCATCGGTATCATCTGGGATATCGTATTTCGCAGCTAGCTCGGCATAGGCGGCATATTCATCGTCTTCTTCCGCTTCATTGAAGCCAGAATAGTCGTCGCCGTGAGAAGAGAGTTCTCGCTCAAGCGCCTCGTAATCGGTTTGAGGACTAAAATATTTCAGATTGCGTGCAACTTTACGCTGTTTGGCTCTTTGACGGCCGCGCCCCATAGGGTCCGACCCCCCTCACACACTCATAGGGCCTCGCACCAGCATTGCCGTAGCGAGCCCTGAACTTACTGCTTTTCTCGTACGTCTTACCTTACCGCGAATCGATGAATAACACCACGTGGCTGCCATAATGTGAAGTGTAGATCTTATTACGGCATGTGATATGGATAACAATTGCCAAAAAGTCTGCAATATAAAATGTAAAAATTTCACATGGCAATACGAATGCCGTTCGCACTGCGCCATTTGGGTAGTTTTCGGTGAATTTGCAGGGAAAATACTGTATATCCACGAGTTGAATCTTGGGGGGAATAACGTCGATAATTGGGCAGGCGGGAAAATTTGAGACCGAGCTTCTCGCTAATTGAACAAAAGTAAAGAAAAGAGGGTGCACTGTGGCGGGAACAACAGATGAATCACCGTTGATGACACCGGCTGAAGTGGCTGCGCTTTTTCGTGTTGATCCAAAAACGGTGGCTCGCTGGGCGAATTCAGGAAAGATTGCCTCAATTCGCACGCTTGGAGGGCATCGCCGGTTTCGCCGTGCAGATGTGGAAAAGGCGCTTAAGGCTGTTGAGATAGGCGAGGAGAAATCTGAAAACTAACTCCCAATAGTCCCACGAAAGTGGAGAATAAGCAGCGAGAGCGGCTCGTGATAATGTAATCACGAGCCGCTCTTTGTATCTCTATAGCGCCGAATTTGGGATCAAAGGCCTGATTAGGATTAAAGCGGCTTTAGATGCCTTTCAGGGCTTAATCCCTCATCGAGCCTTTAATTCCGAATTTTCTGCAGCACCGAATCCCGGCACCGAAAGGTGAGAATCCACAAAGCAAAAGCGCTGCGGAGAGGTGCATTAGTGTTTGAATATTCGATAGAGCACAAAAACAGCGAGAGCCACCCCGCCAACGAGAATTCCCATTGCCTTTGCGTCTCCCGCTTGAGCCTCATCTACAAGGGATTGAGCTTTCTCCTTGCCGCTAGCCACTTTAGCTTTAGCGCTGGCGATCACGTCATCTTTGAGCCGATCTGGAGAGAGACGCCCAGCTAACTCATCAACAGTAGCAGTGAGCTCTTCGCGAATGCGGGCGATGTCGCGTTCAATATCGCCCGCTGAGCGGCTATCAGCCTCTCCTTTAGGGGATTCGTAATCGACAGCTTTCTTGGCCTGAGCTGCCGCGCGAGCAGCTGCATTGACGGCGGGATTCAGACGATCACTCACTTTGCATTCCTTTCTTCACGGCTTCGACATCTTTTGCGAGCCCCTGAGCAGGATTAATAGCGTGTTCTTTAGAAGCTTTGAGCTTTGCCACTCCGATCAATGCCACAATGAGCGTGATTAGTAGCAGTGCTCCGCCCACGATTAAAAATCCTAGCCACGGACGATTGCCGAGGGCCGCTCCTATCCCAAATCCGGCAGCTAGCAGCAGGATTCCCAGCAGATAGAGGGCAAGCACAACAGCTACAGCGAGCAGTGCTCCACCTGCCCCGAGCTTTGTGATTTTTGCCTTCGCATTCAGTTTCGTGATGGAAATTTCATCGCGCACCAGGGCGGCGAACTGCGCCGTCACTTTTGCAACTAGCTCACCAATCGTTGGGCCTGCAGTGGGCGGTGCCACTGGCAGTGGTGATTCTTCGTTTGCACTCACCTTGTTCTCCTTCGCGTGAATAGCCACAGCACTGCACGATCTGGCAGGGGATATCTGCTGAGCTGCATGCAGCTCAATCGCCACAATAAAAAGCTGTACTTCTTTATGATACCTAACGGTGGAGTTTTTGAGCTACACGTTTGAGGAGGCTGAGGAGCACTTCCGCCTGCGGAATCCTAAAGGCCACAAGCAAAAGAAGATAGAGCATGGCTACGATTGGCGCTCCCACTATGCCGGTGAGCACCGAGGCCCCAAAACTCGCCGTCACTTTTTCAAAACTGATCACCCACAGCACTCCGAGCGCGATCGCCGTCACGCCAGCAGCTACAGCAGCAATTTTGAGATGCGGCACCACGATCCTGCTCAAGCGTAGCCCTTTGAGTTTGCGCTGTGCATAGCGCCCAACCAGGAGCATTGTGAGGTGCGTGCTGGAAACGGCCACCAATGCCACCACCGGAATTGTGAGCTGCGGTGGCAGAAAACCGCAGCAGAAGAAGCCCACCACAGTGAACGCCTGCGCTGGAAGTGAGGCGATAAACGGGCCGCGAGTGTCTTCAAAAGAGTAGCCCACTCGATCAAAGAGCAGCATCAGCCCCCAAGGGATCACACTGAAAGAGAGAATCACAATGAGCACTGCAAGTGTGGAAATCTCTGCAGCGGAGCCCCGTGGCACAAACACTCGTGACAGTGGAAGTGCGAAGATAATGAGCATTGCCATTGCGAGATAGTTGATCACTGCCACAGAGTTTGCAGTGCGAATCACCTGAGCACGCATGAGCGGAAGATTCTCGCTTGCTGCCGATTTTGCCATGCGCGTGAACATCGCTGTGATAATCGAGGTGCTCACCAGCGAAATAGGCATCATAAAGAGCGCGTAGGCCACATTATAGGCGGCGTTACCCGCCACTGCCCCCAGATCCAATCCGGCTGTGAGCGCGCGCTGTGTGGCCCCTGCAGCCACGTTTGTGAGCACTGCGGAAGAAGGGATAAACACCAGCGAGCTAGCAATCGCCCAGAGCGATGCTTTCCCCGTGGTGCGCAGCCCGGCTCCTCGCCAGTGAAAATCAAGGCGCAACCGAATGCCGAGCCGTCGCATAGGGAACAGTAGCAGCACCACCTGGAGAGCAATGCCGACGGTAGAAATTACGGCGAGCAGCAGGCTGCGCGGGCCGATCCAAGCTTGAGCATCAATAAGTTGAGCCTGGCTCGGTGAGCCAAAGATCCAGAGTAACGCCAAAAATCCGCCAATAGCCACCACATTGTTGGCCACCGGCACCCACATATAGGGGCCAAACACTTCTCGCGCGTTGAGAATCTGGCCAAACACCGCCGTCAAGCCATAGAAAAGAATTTGGGGGATACACCAATACGCCATCATCACAGTGATTTGATACCACTGAGGGCTGAGTGTGGCTGCCCACACCTTCACCACCACTGGAGCCCCCACGGTGAGCAATACGGTGATCGATCCCAAAAACACTAGCGTGATTGTGAAGAGCTTATTCAAATAAGCCCGTCCGCCGTCGGCGCTGTTAGAAGCCCGCACGATTGCTGGCACTAGCACCGAATCGATGATGCCGGAAGCAAGAAAATTAAACAACAGATTGGGAAGCGTGTTGGCGATGTCGAATGCATTGGCAATCGGCGAATTCAAGCCGACCACCATAGTGAGTAGAAAAGGTGAGCGGATCATGCCGAGCACGCGGCTCACAAACGTGCCCGAAGCCATAATTAAAGAAGAGCGAGCCACGCTGGCGCGATCGTGCTCTTGAGCGGCATGGGAACTGTGGGTTGGGGGTTGGCGATGGGCAGAACCGGGCGCATGCCCGCTGGGAGTATGCGTGTGATGTGCGTGGCGGGGTGTGCGTTCATGGCGCACGTGCCGGCCTTTATGGGCAGCTGTGCGGGGTGAATGCCCGTGCGTAGGATCGTGGCGGGAGGGGAGAGCGCGATTAGGGTGATCCATGCTCGCATGCCTCCTGCCTGGCGAGATTCACATAAGAGCAAATATATCGCTCCATAAGCAACCTTGTGAAAGGCATATAGCAAAAAATTGGTGGCTCCGAGCGGCATCGATCCGCTGACCTAACGATTTTCAGTCGTTCGCTCTACCAACTGAGCTACAGAGCCAGATAAGAAAACTCCCGGCGCCGGAAACCGGCATTCCGGGACATCTCATCGCGACCCTGACGGGACTTGAACCCGCGACCTCCGCCGTGACAGGGCGGCGCGCTATCCTACTGCGCTACAGGGCCAGTATTTAATTTTTGAGAGATAGATCTCTCTCAACTCAAGGAAACACTCTCGTGTATCAGCAAAACACTTACGTGCGTCTGCATTGGCAAGTGCATCGAGAACAAGCTCTCGGAGCACTCTCTCCTTGACGTATTGGCAAGTGTTGCAGGCAAAACTTGCCAATGATCTCGTAACTCTCACTGACAAAAGTAGAACTTTTATCGCTTGAGTTCCTCAATCGTACCCCCAACGGGATTTGAACCCGTGTTACCGGCGTGAAAGGCCAGCGTCCTAGGCCGCTAGACGATAGGGGCGCGGTGTAGACCGACCGTCTACGATCTTGCGTTCCTCGTTGGTGGAACGGGTATTAGCTTAAACGATGATCGGCGGAAATTGCAAAACGATACTCGCCGCGCCACTGCGACCTTGCTCACCTCTGTGTAGCGCGCATCTTTCGCTGGAGTAGGCCTTCGCCTACCCTAAAGATATGAGTGTTTTCGAGATGCCATTGGTTGCTGAACTCCGTGTGGCGTTCCGTACTATTTACCCATTTCAGGGTAGTGCTCCAACCGTTTTGGCGGCGCATCAAAATGGAGCGGAGGGAACTGGTGACGGAGGAGCTGGTGCTGCTGCGGCTGATGCCGCTGAAGTGACGATCGACGTTCTCCAGCTATTCGCGGGTTTTGCCATTGGCATTGTGGTAGCTGTCGCCGTAGGTGTGGCGGCTATTGCTGTGGGGCGAGTGATCACTCGCCGGCATGTGAGCGCTAAAGTTTTTGCCGGAGAGATCTATCGTCCGTTGCAGGTGCTCTTAGTGGTGCTCGGGGCATGGATTGGATTCGAGGTAGCTCGAGTGCAATCGCTTATTGGAACGAGCAACGTAACCACCCCCAAATGGGTGTTGTATCTCGATCATGTGTGGCTCATTGCCGTGATCGCGGCGGGCACATGGCTCGTGGTGGGGCTAGCCAACGGAATCACAGCTGTGATCCATGAGCGCATTAGGGAATCTTCGGAGCGCCGGGCAAAGCGCATGCAAACTCAGATGCAGATTTTGCACCGAGTGATTGTGGTGGTGGTGTGGGTGCTCGGGTTTGCCGGAGTGCTCCTCACTTTCCCAGAGGCGCGCACGGCGGGCGCTTCGCTGCTCGCCTCCGCTGGCGTGGTTTCGGTGGTGGCTGGCCTCGCTGCGCAGACCACACTAGGCAACGTATTTGCCGGCCTGCAGTTGGCGTTCTCCGATTCTATTCGGGTGGGCGATATCGTGTTTTATCAAAACAACTACACCACCGTTGAAGAAATCACGCTCACCTATGTGGTGCTAGCAGTGTGGGACGGGCGCCGCATTATTGTGCCAAGCTCATTGCTCACGAGCCAGAGTTTTGAGAACTGGACTCGCCGTGCTCCGGAAATGGTGGGCACTGTTGATATCGATGTGGATTGGGCGGTGCCGGTGGCAGCAGCCCGCAAACAGCTGCGCGTGATTCTGTTAGGCACGGATCTCTGGGACGGAAAAACTGGTGTGCTGCAAGTGAGTGATGCCACCAAAGGATCGCTGCAGCTGCGAGCTATTGTGAGCGCCAAAAATTCTCCCACGCTCACCGATCTGAAAAATCATGTGCGCGAAAAAATGGCTGTGTGGATTCAGCACGAGGCGCCGCAGGCGATGCCACATCAGCGCATGTGGGCCTACGATCAGCTGGATTTTACGGCAGCTGAGCAAGCTTCGCTCGCCAAGGTGGAAGCCCGGCTAGCGAAAGCGGAGCCAGTGACGTATCGGCCTGATGCGGCAGCTGGCGCTGATCCACACCCGAGCGGCGCTTCCACGCAGGTGCTCTCACAGGAGCAAATTCGCGGGCTAGAGCGAAATATAGCTCCGGAAAATGCCGCTAGACGAGAAGCTGAAGCTAGATTGGCGGCGCTGGCAGCTGGTGGAGATCCTGCTGCGATGCGCACCTGGCAACCTGCGAAAGAGGGGCCAAATTCTCCGGATTCTACGCTGGTGATGAAGCGTGATGATGTGGTTGCATTGGCGCGTGCTCATTCTGGCAACGATGACGGCGAGGCCAGCGAATCTGCTATTTTCTCGGGTTCTGCTGAGGCGGAAGAACGCCAACGAAATTTTGCAGGGCCAGATGAAGAAGTATACAAAGAGCGGCAAAAGCGCCTTGAGCGCTCCACGGGGGTGCTACAAAAGATAGACGAAGATGACCCTGTGGCAGAGCCTAAAGCGGATTCAGCAGCAGCTGCAGCGGCGGAATCTGAAGCTGAACAACCGGTGGAGGAGCAGCTTACCGAAGAGCAGCTTGCGGAAACTCAGCCAGACGCGAAACAACCTGAGGCGAAACGCCCTAAAGAACAGCGCCCGGTGGAGGAGCAGCCCACAGAAGAGCAGCCTCCGCACGACGCAGGCATACAGGAGTATGGTGAGGAAGAGATGAAGGAGAAGGGGCAATGAACTCTGAGATGCCGGCAGCTGCAAGCCATGCGAAAGAAGAGTATGCAGTGCGTAAGAGTGATGCCCAGTGGAGGAACGAGCTATCTGATCTGGAATTTGCCGTGTTGCGGCAGGCGAGCACGGAACGGCCAGGCACGGGAGCATTGCTGGAAGAGCGCCGAGCGGGCACATATTTTTGCCGGGGCTGTGGGGCGGAACTATTTCGCTCTGAAACGAAATTTGATTCATTTTGCGGCTGGCCGAGCTTTTTTGACCCGAATGAGAAAAATGCCGTGGAATATATTCATGACTACTCGCATGGCATGGTGCGCACAGAAGTGCGCTGTGCCCGTTGTGGCTCACATTTGGGCCACGTATTTCCCGATGCTCCGCACACTCCAACGGGCTTGCGCTACTGCATGAACTCGGTGAGCCTCACGTTTCAGCCCGATAGCAATGCAGACGATCAACAGCTGCGCATAGGCGCCGCAACCGAGAGCACTTCAGATTCTTCAAGTGCTGCTACAGCTAGCAAATCTGCGAAACGATAAGCCGTACAAATGCTGAACATAGCACTTAATTTGTGGAGCCTGCTGGCACTCATGGCAGTGGGATTTATTACTGCTAAACTCGGCGGCGCAGGCGCTGGCGCAGATCGCTTACTCTCAAAGCTGATTTTCAATGTGTTTCTCCCAGCGCTGCTCTTTTCCACCATGGCCAAGGCAGATGTGCATGGGGTGTTTTCGCTCACGGCACTCGTTAATATCGTGCAGGCCATTGTGTTGTTTGCGGCATTTTACCTGCTGTCTGTGAAAATTTTTGGCCAACGAGACGGCACGCAGACGATCATGGCGCTCACGGCGTCATACACAAATGTGGGTAATTTAGGAGTGGCGTATCTAGCGGTGACAACAGGGAACCCAGAGGCGGGAGCTCCCATTATTCTGTTTCAGCTATGTGTGATGGCCCCGCTGACATTTACGCTGCTTGAACGGCAGACGGGTGGGGAGAGCGCGCCGATATATATAGAAGTGGCACGAACTTTCACCAAACCTCCGATTGTGGCACTGCTCGTTGGGCTGGCGTATGCGTTGGTGCGGCTTGCAGGAGTGCCGTTGAGTATGCCCGCAATGATTAATATGCCACTCACTATGGTGGTGAATGCCACTGTGCCGCTGATGATGATCGCGCTCGGGATTTCTTTTGGCCTTGAGCGATTTCCTCGGCTCACCCGCGAATATGTGCCGATGTATCTGGCGGTGGCGGGCCGGGTGCTCATTGGGCCACTGCTGAGTTGGGGGCTCGCTCTCGCCTTCCAGCTCCCCGCCCCCGCGGTGCTCACCGCTGTGGTGGTGGGATGCTTCCCCACGGCTAACAACGTATTTGTGTATGCACAACGCTATGGGGTGGGAGTGGAGACGGCGCGTGACGGCGTAGCACTCACTACAGTGTTTTCTATGCCAGTTTTATTGTGCGTAGTGGCGCTGTTGCACTAGTGCAGTTGGTTACCCACCAGAAGCTCTCCGCCATGACGGAACTCTGCTGCGGTGCGCAAAAGTGCGGTATCGCGGCGAGTAACTGCAGTCGCTAAGGGGTGGGTGTCGCTGGCGATCCACTCTGGCTGCACGCGGCCAATAAAATCGGTGAGCCGAGCTGATTCGCGGAGCACTTCGGCAAAATCACCTGTGAAGTTCCCCTCAAAAACACTGTCCCACAGTGCTTTCACTGAGCGTGGAGCGTGCACCAGCGCACGGTCGGTAGTGTCTGCCACTTCTGCCTGCTGTGCTGCGGCAAAGCGGTGGCTCGCCTCTTCCGGGAAACGGCGCACCCACTCGCGCAGTAAGTATCCACGCCACAAAATTCCCGGCAAGCTCTCAGCTGGAGCCGCCACCCAGGTTTCTGCTAAGGAATCAATGCCGTCTTGCTGGATCATGGCGAGCACGCGCTCGCGGGTAGCGGCGTCAATCGTGGAATCGGCTCGCAGGGGCACCACTGCTACAGCAGTAGTGTGCGCCAACTCCGAAGCCTGGGCGATATCCTCTCCGCTCTCAATCAGCTCGATTTGATCTGGTTTGAGTTGTGCCGGACGGCGTGGTTTGTAGGTGTTCATGGCTTCTCCTTGAGTAATCAGGAAAATGTGGAAGCACGTGGGTTCCAGAAGATCCCGATAGCCCCACGAGCTTTTCTACGCTCCTATTCTTTCCTATTTTCGTCGCCTTAGCTTCCCCATTTCCCAAAATGCTCAATCGCAGCTAGAATCATTTCGTCCAGATGGATTGCTTCCATCTGCGGATTGCGGGCCTCTAGCTCAATGGTAGAGCTCCGGACTTTTAATCCGTAGGTTAGGGGTTCGAGTCCCCTGGGGCCTACTGGCCGAATTATCGGCTTCCGCAGTATCCGCTGGGGCTGGAGCGCTCGCCGTGTGGCGGGCGCTTTTCTTATATGTGCGGGGCGGGATCAGCTGCTCATACGGCTCAATCTCAAAAACTGAAGCGACTGCAGCAATATCATTGAGCGTCCACTGAGTGCGGTCATGCCAGCGGTTATTAACGAGCGCGTGCGCATACCCAAGAGCCTTTGCCAAATCGTTTTGCGTTAATCCGCGCCGAGCCGCTTCTGCCCGCACATTTGCCGATACCACCGCAGCGAAATCATTGGCGGCTAAATCTTCCATTGCTGTAATAGTCATAAAGTCATTGTATTAAAGATTTTAATATAAGGCAATGAAAATGTGAGCTAATTTCGGTTGCTTCATGTTAAATAATTTAATACCATGCAACTATGACTTACACGGATGTAGTTTCAAAGCATGTTAAAACTGCGCTCTTCCAGCGCGGCCTAACTCAAGCAGAGCTAGGAAAGCTGCTTGAGATGACGCAAGTAGACCTTTCTAATCGGCTCACAGGGCGCGTCCGCTGGTCTCTTAGGGATATTGATGCTCTCACGGCTGCTGGTATCGCACTCCCAGCACCCACCAG
>JALELI010000057.1 GCA_022768785.1 Arcanobacterium sp.
CGCACTAAATCAAGGGTGTCTTTGCTCGGCTCACCGGGCAGCGCCACCACGATGTTCGAGCCTCCCTGCGAAGTGATCTCCGCTTCTGCCACACCAGAGGCGTCCACCCGTTGCCGAATAATTTCAATCGCCTGGCGAACATCAGAATCGGTGATCTGTGAGCCATCGGTGGTGATTGGCGTCAAAATGAGCTGTGTGCCACCCTCCAGATCGAGAGCGAGCGCTGGTGCAAAGCGATTGCTCCCTTTCGTGAGTGCTGTTCCGACCCCGAGCGCCCCGATGAGCGCGATCACGAGGACCGCCAACACCGCTAACCGTTTGCCCGCTTTATACCGAGTTGTTACTCTCTTCGCTGCCACGTTGTTCTCTTTTTCAAATCGTGTGATTATTCGTGCACAAAGCCCCAAGGCTAACGCTTATCTCACTTCATATCTTCTGAAGTGGCCGAGCTCTCCGGCGATTTTTCCGCCGCTGTGGTGGGCACAGCAGCCTCAGCCTCAGCAGCCTGAGGCAACTCAGCTTCCGTTGTGGCGTCCGCCGCCGCAGTGCTATCAGCTTCGTCATCAGAGACGGTGGCGTCAAACTCTTCTTCCGGAGCCTGCGCAAACGGAATCTCCATCGCCTGTGAGATAGCTGAGCGCAACCACACTGTTTCGACGCCCGACGGCGATTCTAGAGTGACGGCGTCACCATCGATATCCACCACTGTGCCGAAGAACCCTCCGTTCGTCATCACAGTAGCGCCTATCACCACAGCTGCATCTCGCTGCTCTTTGAGGCGTTGTTGTTGTTTCTTTGCACTCCGGCTCATCCACCAGAACAGCAGAATCATCACTGCTAAAATAAGGATTAGCTCAATGCCCATGCGCTCACTCCACGTTTGTTACTCATAAACCGAGTATGAGTTTACCGCCATTTCTGCTATTTGCTAATTCCGCGGCCGGCGGTGCTCTCAATGGCTCGGCCACCACGCACCGTCAGAGCTCTCTCAGCGCTCCCTGCTCGGCAGCTTCAGCAGATAGCCAGCTGCTCGGCTAGCCCAACAGCGTTCCTTGAACAAGCCCCTCGGGAGGATTCATACCTAAATGCTTCCATGCTAATGGGGTGGCCATGCGCCCTCTCGGGGTACGCACCAAAAATCCTTCGCGCACCAGGTATGGCTCTGCCACAGTCTCCACTGTTTCTGGCTCTTCTCCCACAGAGACGGCGAGCGTGGTGAGCCCCACTGGCCCGCCGCCAAACCGCGTGATCACTGCCCGAATAACCTCTCGATCGAGGCGATCAAGCCCGCTGGAATCCACTTCAAAAACTGCTAGTGCCGCCTGCGCCGCCTCCAGATCGAGCACACCGGAGCCGCGCACCTGGGCCCAATCTTGCACTCGTCGCAATAGCCGATTAGCCACACGCGGCGTGCCCCGCGATCGAGAGGCGATCTCCATTGCTGCCTCTGGAGTGATATCTGCAGCGAGTTTCACTGCATTGCGTGCCACGATCTGTGCCAGCTCTTCATGGGTGTAATAGTCTAAATGCGCAGTGAAGCCAAATCGATCTCGCAGCGGGGCGGGCAGCAGCCCCGCCCGCGTGGTGGCTCCCACCACTGTGAATGGGGGCAAAGGCAGCGGGATCGATGTGGCTCCAGGCCCTTTACCCACCATCACATCTACTCGGAAATCCTCCATGGCTAAATACAGCATTTCCTCGGCGGTGCGCGCGAGACGATGGATCTCATCGATAAAAAGCACATCTCCTTCTTGTAAGGAGCTGAGCACTGCAGCGAGATCTCCAGGGTGTTGAATCGCTGGGCCACTCGTGAGCCGCAGTGAGCCATTCACTTCAGCTGCAATGATCATGGCCAGCGTGGTTTTCCCCAAGCCCGGAGGCCCCGAGAGCAGCACATGATCTGGCGGCATACCCCGCCCAACTGCCGCATCGAGCACGAGCGACAGCTGATTACGCACCACTTCTTGCCCCACAAATTCACTGAGCTGTTTAGGGCGCAGCGCAGCCTCTTGGGCACGCTCTGCTTCGTTGGCGCTCTGTGAGGTGATGTCCCAACTCTCCGTCATCAGCGCTGAGCCCCCAGAATCCGTAGCGAGCTTCGCAGCAGTTCTGGCACACTCAGCGCATGGCCATCTGCCTGCTCGTGAGCTTTAGTGAGCGCGCTGGCCGCTATGCGCTCCTGCCACCCCAGATTCACTAAGGCTGCGAGCACATCAGGATCGGCAGCTGTGGCAGTAGGCTCAGCACTCGCCAAAGCAGCCTCTCCCACTGCTGGCCCAAGCTTTGTGCCAATTTCTAAGATCATGCGCTGCGCACCTTTTTTCCCAATCCCCGGCACCCGGGTGAGCGCAGCCTCATCTTTGCGGGCGAGAGCAGCACGCAGATCATTTGGGGGAAGCACCGAGAGGATCGTGAGCGCCGTGCGCGCTCCAATCCCCGACACCGTTTGTAAAATCTCAAATGTGGATTTTTCATCGACGTCTACGAACCCAAAAAGCGTGAGCGAATCTTCTTTAACCACTAGCGATGTGAAAAGAGAGACCTCGCGGCCTGTGTGCAGCTGCGCCAATGTGTCTGGAGTGGCCAGCACCGCAAACCCCACACCGCCCACATTAATCACAGCAGAACTCGGGTTCACCGCCTCCACAGTGCCCCGCAATGAAGCAATCATCAGCCCTCTCCCACCGTTATCGAACACACGTTCTAATCTACAATATCAGAGTTATTTCAGCTCCAGACACACGCTGTGCCTCTGAATCTCAGCGTGCGGTTCACTTTGGCGTGCAACCACACCTTTGTACTGCCTCTGGTGTGCAACTGCTACAGCAACACCTCATCAGCGCCTTCTCCAGCTACCAGCTACCAGCCTGCCAGCGCAATAATAAGGCACTATTGCGGAGCCACTGCCCCGTGGCGGGAGCTGAGCCGCTCTGCTTGTGCCCACATTTTTTGTGCCGGCGTCAGATCTGGGCCTTCAGCTCGCGGCAACATTCCAGCCCCTCCGTGCTGCGCGCGAGTGGGATCATCAGATTCCATATGAATAGCTCCACCACGCCAGGCGTGAGTGATTGCAATCGCCAACGCATCTGCGGCGTCTTTCGGGCGTGGAATCTCTTTCAACCCGAGAATTCGCTGCACCATGAGCTGCACTTGTTTCTTCTCAGCTCGGCCATTGCCGGTAACGGCAGCTTTCACTTCACTCGGAGAATGCGAGCCAATCGGGATTCCATGCTGAGCCGCTATGAGCAGCACAATTCCCGCCACTTGGGCAGTGCTCATCACCGAGCGCACATTCTCTTGGGCGAATACTCGCTCAAAGGCAATCACATCAGGGCGCTGAAGCCGAATCGTCTCTTCGAGTTTGTTGTAGATAATGAGAAGGCGTTGCTGTGGAGCCATCTCTGGCTTCGAGCGGGCAACATCAACGTCTACAAGGCTCACTCGCCTCCCGCCGTGAAATTCAATCACACCCAGCCCACAGCGAGTGAGGCCCGGATCTACGCCCAGAATTCGCACTCAGCTAGCTCACTCATCTTCGTCGAGTTGAGCGGCCACGTCATCTGGGATATCCATATTGGAATAGACGTTCTGGATATCGTCGAGATCGTCGAGAGCATCGAGCAGCTTCAGCACTTTTTGCGCCGTCTCCAGATCCACAGTCACTTTCATGCTGGGCACAAACTGCACCTCTGCTGAGTTGTAGTCAATTCCCTCAGCCACTAGCGCTTTACGCACCTCTACCACATCTTTCGGATCAGAGAACACCTCAAACGCTTCGCCCTCGTCCATCACCTCGTCAGCTCCCGCATCGAGCACTGCCATGAGGATCGTATCCTCGTCAATGCCATCTGCTTTCGGCACCTCTACCACGCCTTTGCGATTGAAGAGGTAGCTCACTGAGCCGGAATCTGCGAGCTGGCCACCGTTGCGAGTAAGCCCCACCCGCACCTCAGAAGCCGCACGGTTGCGGTTGTCGGTGAGCACCTCAATCAAAATCGCAACGCCGCCCTGCGCATAGCCTTCATACATAATCTGCTCATACTGCACGCCGTCTTTGCCTTCGCCGCTCGCCCGCTTAAGAGCGCGATCGATGTTGTCTGCCGGCACCGAATTCTTCTTTGCTTTCTGAATAGCGTCGAAGAGGGTGGGGTTGCCATCAGGATCAGGGCCACCCGTTTTGGCCGCCACCTCAATATTTTTGATGAGGCGCGCAAAGAGCTTGCCGCGTTTGGCATCGATCGCTGCCTTCTTGTGCTTAGTGGTGGCCCACTTGGAGTGTCCTGACACATTTCCTCCCTGAGTTTATTGACGCAAAAACCGCATTTATTCTAGCGCGCGTGCGGGCTCTGCACGAAGTGCGCCACACACAGCTCCAAACGTGGGTCTACTACAGGCGTGAGCATCTCCTTGAGCTGCGCGTCTAGGCTTCAGTGAGGCGAATCACGGTGCCGTCCCACCCGCGAATCCATGTGCCGAGCAGATGTGCCAGCTCCCGCGGAAACACATTTTCACCGCGCTGTTGTAACTCTTCAAGCTGCGCAGCAGTCCACCACGCGCGATCATCGAGCACCTTTTCTTCCAAAGCCGTGAGCTCTCGCCCATCGGCAGAATCGAGGGCAGCTACTTCGGCAGCGCTGACGCGCAACACAAAGAATTCTTCATCTTGGCGCCGCGTGGATCCAACAAATCGGAAAGTGGCGTGGCGCTGGAGCACCGGCCCTTCAAAGCGCTCTGGATTCACACGTAGCCCAGTTTCTTCTCTGAGCTCTCGCGCGGCTCCCTCACGAGGGCTCTCCCCTGCCACAATGCCCCCACCAGGGGTAAACCACCAGCGGTAATCGGTGTCATCGACGTCGTGCCCAAGAATCAAATAGATGGCGCCTTCGGGGTTGATCACCACCACCCGGGCAGCCTGCCGATGCGGAACGCCATCGGCATCGAGCGGCCACTCAGCTGCGATCACATCGCGCTCAATATCACGAACATTGGGCATACAACACCTCTTTCATACGAAGCAGCAGCGTGCAGCTGGCCACAGGTGGCCACACAATCGCGAAGCAGCACAACAGACGGTGGGCTCAGCGCAGTGGGCATGAATCCGGGCATGAAAGCATACAGATTAGATTACGCGCCGCGCACGTCTCGTTTCTCTGCATGCCGGCGCGTTCCTACCCACCGGCATGCAGCGCCGTCATCACTGATTCACATGCGATCTGATCTGCTCGACGATGCGTGCCACCGCCTCTGCCACTGGCACGCCGTTATCTTGACTACCGTCGCGCAAACGGAAGCTCACAGCGCCCGCCTCGGCGTCTTCACCACCAGCGATCAGCGTGAAAGGCACTTTCTCCTTAGCGGCGTTGCGGATCTTCTTGCCAAAGCGGTCATCGCTCTTATCCACTTCCACGCGCACTCCAGCGGCACGGAGCTTTTCCGCCACAGAATCCACATAGCCGTAGAATGCTTCAGCCACTGGCACCAATCGCACCTGCACTGGAGCGAGCCACGCAGGGAACGCGCCAGCATAATGCTCGGTGAGCACTCCAAAGAACCGCTCAATTGAGCCGAAAAGCGCACGGTGAATCATCACTGGGCGCTGGCGAGAGCCATCAGGGGCCGTGTATTCGAGCTGGAAGCGTTCCGGCAGGTTGAAATCGAGCTGAATCGTGCTCATCTGCCATGTGCGGCCGAGAGCATCGCGTGCCTGCACCGAAATCTTCGGGCCATAGAATGCTGCCCCCTCAGGATCTGGCACTAGCTCCAAGCCGGAATCTGCAGCCACCTCTGCTAGGGTGCGGGTGGCCTCTTCCCAGATGTCGTCATCTCCCACAAATTTATTGGGATTCTTAGTAGAAAGCTCCAGGTAGAAATCATCGAGGCCATAATCGCGCAGCAAATCGAGCACAAACTGCAGCAGCGTGGATAGCTCTTCTTTCATCTGATCACGAGTGCAATAGATGTGTGCGTCGTCTTGCGTGAAGCCGCGGGCCCGAGTGAGGCCATGAATCACACCTGATTTTTCATTGCGATACACCGTGCCGAATTCAAAAAGCCGCAGCGGCAGTTCCCGATACGAGCGCCCACGCGATTTATAGATGAGATTGTGCATCGGGCAATTCATGGGCTTCAGATAGTAATCTGCTCCCTGCTTGGTGATGTTGCCTTCAGCATCGCGCTCTTCGTCCATATGCATAGGGGGATACATTCCATCTGCATAGAAATCGAGGTGCCCTGAAATTTCATAGAGACTGCTCTTAGTGATATGCGGAGTGTTCACAAAGCTATATCCAGCCTCCAGGTGCTTCTGGCGCGAGTAATTTTCCATCTCCATGCGCACGATTCCGCCTTTGGGGTGGAATACGGCGAGGCCGGAACCAATTTCATCAGGGAAACTGAAGAGATCGAGCTCTGCGCCGAGCTTGCGGTGATCCCGCCGCTCTGCTTCTGCAATACGATCCTGATACGCTGTGAGTTCTTCTTTTGAAGGCCAGGCCGTGCCATAGATACGCTGCAGCGAATCGTTCTTCTGATCGCCGCGCCAGTAAGCGGCACTAGCGCGGGTGAGAGCAAAGCCGTTGCCAATCAGTTTCGTATTAGGCAGGTGCGGCCCGCGGCACAGATCCGTCCACACCACATCGCCCTTGCGATTCACGTTGTCGTACATTGTGAGCTCAGTGCCGCCCACTTCGATACTGGCCCTTTCAGCAGCTTGATCGCGCTCGGCGTCATTACCGCCTTTTAGACTCACCAATTCGATTTTGTATGGCTGATCTTTGAGCTCTTCGAGCGCCGTGGTTTCATCGGTAACGCGCCGCACAAACCGCTGCCCCTCTTTCACAATGCGCTTCATATCTTTTTCAAGCTCGCGCAGAAGTTCCGGAGTGACAGAATCGATGTTCCCAAAATCATAGTAGAAACCGTCGGTGATAAATGGGCCGATACCAAGATTGACGGCGGGGAATTTGTTTTGCACAGCTTGGGCAAGCACATGGGTGGCAGAGTGCCGCAAGATATTCAGACCGTCTTGACTGTGAATATCCACACCCTCCACAGTGGCGCCATCGGGAAGGCTCGTGAGCTCAGTGGCAAGATCCTTCAACTCGCCATTCACGCGCAGCGCCACGATATCGCGCTGCTCTTTAAAATAATCGATTCCGTTGATTGGCTCGGAGAAATCTACTGTTTCTCCGGCGATAATGAGCTGCATAATGCCTCCCTGTTTCGGCTCGCTGCGATACGAGGGCAACGAGCTATGGGGCTGTGCGCGCGGCGGCGCCCAGCTTTTTCTTGCACGCCAGATTTTACGCCTGCTCACGGAGTAATCCATGCAGCGTTAAAAATATTGGCGAGCTTCACACATATCAAGCGCTATCCCACGGTATATCAAGCAAGTAGTGCACACCGTGCTCCAGGTTAATGCACACGCGCCATTTTCCAGCGGTGCAGCCATGCAGTTTCCAGCAGTACAGCAGCGCTGCAGCGAATCCACGTAAAAACGCAGCGGTACGCCGTGCCACGCGATGGGAGCTCCATAGCAATTCCACCGTAGCCCTGCTGCGCACCAGCTGGCTTAGCTATCTCACCCACTAGTTAGCAAACGAGCTCGGCAAAAGCGTACGGGAGATTTTTGCCAGATCCAGCCTCTCATTAGCAAACTATTACACTCGGAATATAGGCACTGTTCCGTTTAGCTAACAGAATCTTCTGGGCCACCAAAACTTGACCACTAGAATCTTCACCAGCCGCGCTATGATATGGAGCATGCTGAGCGTTTTCGATTTATTTTCGATTGGAATCGGGCCTTCTTCATCACACACAGTGGGGCCGATGCGCGCAGCTGGAATGTTTGTGCACGAGCTGGAAGCAAACGTGCCAGGCACAGACATACCGGAAGTCACCGGATCGGCAACAACAGCACCTCCCTGCTCTTCCCATTCTCTTCTGCACAGCACCGAACGGCTCACCTGCACGCTCTATGGTTCGTTGGGCTCCACCGGCAAGGGCCACGGATCTGATCTGGCAGTGGTGCTGGGGCTGCTGGGCGAACTCCCTGAAACCGTGGATCCGCTAGGAGCCCGAGCGAAAATGAATACTGTGGCTCACGAGCAACGGCTGCTGCTCAACGGTGCACATGAGATCGATTTCATTCCAGCTCGGGATATTGAGTTTGATGGGCTCCATGAGCTGCCAGCGCACCCTAATGGGCTAATTTTTTCTGCGTATGACGGCGCCAACCACCTTTTACTGCAGCGCACGTACTACTCTGTGGGCGGAGGATTTGTGGTGGCCCAAGAAGAGTTCTCCGATTCAGCAGCTGCTGATGCACACTTCCCAGCGCAGCAAATAAACTCTATAAATTTCTCTGTGCAGCACACACACTCCCCCGCGCAACACAACAACGCAGAAAATGGTATAGCCCCTGTGAACTTCCGAGATGAAGCGGAAGCCTATGCCTTTTCCACTGCCCAAGAGCTTCTCGATCTGTGTGCTCGCACTGGCTTCTCAATGGCAAAAGTGATGTTGGAACGCGAAAAGCTACTTCGCCCAGCCGCCGATACGATCTCTGGTTTACAACACATTTGGCATGTGATGAGCGAATGCATCGATACAGGCTGCACTCGAGAAGGTATGCTTCCGGGAAGTTTGCATGTGATTCGGCGTGCTCCGAGCTTACACGACAAGCTCGTCACTGAGGGGCGCACAGCTGATCCGCTGGGTGGAATGGATTGGATCACGCTCTATGCCATGGCAGTGAATGAGGAGAATGCCGCTGGCGGAAGAGTGGTTACTGCCCCTACCAACGGAGCTGCGGGAGTGATTCCAGCTGTGCTTCGCTACTATATGGATTTTATTCCTGGGGCAGACGAGCACGGAGTGGTGCGGTTTTTACTCACAGCCGCTGCTATCGGAATGATTGTGAAACGAAACGCCTCGATTTCTGGAGCAGAAGTAGGCTGCCAGGGAGAAGTGGGCGCTGCCTGCTCGATGGCAGCCGGAGGATTAGCTGCCGTACTCGGAGGAACTCCACATCAAGTGGAGAATGCTGCTGAAATCGGAATGGAGCACAACCTCGGCCTCACGTGTGATCCGGTGGGTGGCTATGTGCAGGTGCCTTGCATTGAGCGCAATGCGATTGCCGCAATCAAAGCAGTGGCAGCAGCTCGCACTGCTTTGCGTGGCGATGGCTCGCATATCGTCTCCCTGGATACCGTGATTAAAACGATGCGCGACACCGGCCGCGATATGCAATCTAAATATAAGGAAACATCACTTGGCGGCCTGGCTGTGAACGTCACTGAGTGCTAAGTTCTATCGGTGTGCTGGTTGGCCCTCTGTGAGGGCTAGCTCTCCCCTCTGTGATAGCTAGCCCTCACCGGCCTTCGGCATACTGATTGCTACCGGCTTCCAAACACCACAGCTAACGCAGCAATAAAGGTGGTGAGCACCAAAGAAATCACCACCACCATCGCTATAATGCGTTGTGATTTTTTGGGCCCGCGTGGGCGCCACTCGTTGTTATTCTCAACCATGCTTCAATTCTACGGGTTCAACCTGCTCTCACCTAGTGCGAGAACAACGCAGGAATCAAAATCTCACTACATGCGCTGCCACAATATGAAAACAGCGCAGCCGTTCATACTGCTTGTCTACTACTTGCTCGCGCGGCAGTTCGAGTTCGCTCATATTTGCCCCTTTCGCACTGCCCGCAGGGTCATGCACCGCCCTGCTGTCTTCATAGCACTCATACTGGCTTCACAGTGCCTTCAAGCACACCAAAGCCTTTTCAGTACACCAAAAAGCGGCGATTTCTCAGCACTGTTCATACTGGAAAATCGCCGCTTCTCGATGTGTGATCGCCCCACTGTTGAGAGCCCATTTCTAGGCGGGCTCGTGGCGGCTCAACAATGCTGCTGCAATCCGCTCAGCTACTCATTCACTAACGGTGCAGCGGCTCATGTGGCTCGCGTTCAGCGGGCTGCATGCCCTTGCTGATAATCGGAATCCACTGTGGAGCCCCAAGCAAACATCTGGCGCAGCTCAAGGCCAACTTTTTCGATCTGGTGTGCCTCGCCCTTAGCCCGCATTTCTTTAAACTCTGGAGCGCCAGCCTCTTGATCAGCGATGAAGCGCTTAGCAAACGCACCATTTTGAATATCCTCAAGCACCGCTTGCATATTGGCTTTCACCTCTGGTGTTATCACCCGCGGGCCAGAGACGTAGTCACCATATTCAGCGGTGTCGGAAATGCTCCACCGCATCTTTGAGAGGCCGCCCTCATTGATCAGATCTACGATCAGCTTCATTTCATGGCACACCTCAAAATATGCGATTTCCGGCTGATATCCGGCAGCTACGAGCGTTTCGAAGCCGCTCATAATCAGATTGCTCAAGCCGCCGCACAGCACTGCTTGCTCTCCGAAGAGATCAGTTTCAGTTTCTTCGGTAAATGTGGTTTTAATCACCCCAGCACGCGTGCCACCAATACCTTTAGCATAGGCAAGCGCCACGTTCCAGGCATTGCCAGAAGCATCTTGCTCCACAGCAACAATATCCGGCACCCCTCGCCCCTCTTGGAACTGCCGCCGCACTGTATGCCCTGGCCCTTTTGGCGCCACCATGCACACATCGTGCCCAGCTCCCGGCTTGATATAGCCAAAGCGGATATTAAATCCATGTGCAAAGAACAGCGCCGCATCGGGTTTCAGGTTGGGCTCAATTTGCTCGCTATAAATCGTGCGCTGATATTGATCAGGAGCCAAAATCATCACGATATCGCCCTGCCGGGTGGCCTCTTCCACTGAAGCTACGCGCAGTCCTTGCTCTTCGGCCTTTGCCACGCTTGTAGAGCCTGGGCGTAGCCCCACCACCACATCAACGCCAGAATCACGCAGGTTGAGCGCATGTGCGTGCCCTTGCGAACCGTATCCAATCACGGCCACAGTTTTGCCTTCCAGATATTTCAAATCGGCATCGTCGTCATAATAAATAGTTGCCATAATATTTCTCCTTATTGTTTTTATGGGTACAAATTTGGTCTCAGCTATGAGGATCGGAGCGAGACGGTATGCTGCCAGCATGCCGTCTATCAGCTGTTCCTCTGAGAATTTTTAATAATCGTCGTCAGCCGACTGCGTATGCTCTGACCGCTGCTGCGCAAGTTGAGTGCGAATCGGCTCACTCATTGAGTGTGGGCCACGCCCAATCGCCACCGTGCCAGACTGCACGATCTCTTTCACCCCGTAGGGCTCCAGGGCCGCGAGTAGCGCCTCCACTTTCTGCTCAGATCCGGTAGTTTCCACAGTGACGGCGCTCGGATTCACATCGACCACGTGGGCACGGAACATAGAGATCACTTGAAGCACGTTGCCGCGGGTGGAATCATCTGCCGCAATTTTCACGAGCACCAACTTGCGCTGCACTGATGTTTCATCTTTCAGCTCTTCGATAGCGATTACGTTGAGCAACTTATTAAGCTGCTTTGTGATCTGTTCAATAGGGGCTTTCTTGGCGTCCACCACCAACGTGATACGCGAAATAGCGGGATCTTCTGTAGTTCCCACAGCGAGAGAATCAATGTTGAATGCACGCCGCGCATAGAGCCCTGCCACGCGCGTGAGCACGCCAGCTTTATTCTCCACGAGCAACGAAATAGTGTGCCTTTTTGCCATGGTGTCACTCCTCCACCGTACTGAAATCTGGGCGCCGGCCGAGCGCATATTGGATTGAATCGTTCGGCGTGCCAGCAGCCACCATTGGCCACACCATCGAATCAGGACTCACCACAAACTCCACCACTACTGGGCGATCATTGATCTCCATCGCTTTGGCAAGGGTGGCGTCTACATCTGCATATTTCTCCACTCTGAATGCCGCACACCCGTATGCCTGTGCGAGCTGTATAAAATCGGGGACTCGCACTGAGCCCGCACCATCGTTGAGTTCTGTGTGTGAATAGCGTTTACCGTAGAAGAGAGTCTGCCACTGGCGCACCATTCCCAAACTCGAGTTGTTAATTAGCGCCACTTTAATCGGCAGATTGTTTAAGACGCACGTCACAAGCTCTTGATTCGTCATCTGGAACGAGCCATCGCCGTCAATACACCACACCGTTTTTTCTGGGTTCCCTGCTTTTGCGCCCATCGCGCTAGGCACGCCGTATCCCATCGTTCCAGCTCCGCAGCTAGTGATGAACTGGCGCGGGAAATTCATCTTAATAAATTGCTGGGCCCACATCTGATGCTGCCCTACTCCGGTGGTGAAGATAGCGTCAGGCGCTGCCACTCCGAGCCGTTCGATCACATATTGTGGGCTCATCAATCCATCGTCAGGCTCGTCATATCCTGGGGTATATTCCGCTTTCAGATGAGTGAGGAATTTCCACCATTGGCCCAAATCAGATTCTCCGTATTGCGCAATGGCCGCGGGCAAAGCTGCGAGC
>JALELI010000024.1 GCA_022768785.1 Arcanobacterium sp.
TCTGCGCATGTATACTCACCCGCAGTCGAGCGGCAGTTTTTCCTTTCTTTTCTCTCCCCTCCGCAGTCGAGCGGTAGGTGAGGTGTAGTGGCAGTTGAGGTGAAGCGCGGCCGGAAGCAAGGCTATCCTCTATCCCCTCCACAGTTGGACAGTAGTTGATAGTTTGCACAGTCATGAGCTGTTGTGCGTGCTTGGGGCTTCTATCAGTGAGGTATGTGCGTTATAGCTGCGGATCGACAACTACTCGTACTTGCCGTGCACGCTTGCCAGCGAGCGCTATCTCGCTGCGCGTTAGCCGTATGATCCTCGTGCACCATGAGCGATTGTGCTCACTGCAGCGCACGTATGTGAGCGTGGTGCCATCTGGGCGGCGCGTAGGGCCGAGCACTGCAGCATGGGCGAGCAGTTGATGTACCCCTCCCGTAAGGAGCGCATCGAGCGGAGTTTCTTCTTCCATCGGGTGCTCAACCGCCGAATGATCTTCCACCGCAGCCTGGGATTCACGCAGCGAAATGCCCCGAGCCGCAGCCAAGAATTCTCGCACGGCTTCCCAGGGCCCTTCTAAGGAAATCCACGCAGCAGTAGGAGGCAGAGCGAGCTCCTCCCGCTCTCGATACTCAGTGCGTTCCCATGCTCTCCAACGCCCCTCGCGCACTGGAATCGCCAACTCTTCAGGCACCGCTCCCACAATGAGCAGCGTGCCGCCGGAAGTTCTCGGAGCTATACGCGCTGCCACTGCCATAGTGAGCCGGAAAAACTGCAACGGTGTATTCAACGCGGCCGTGCGCACCATTGCTCCCGCATCGAGCACCACTGCCGCGGCATATGGAGCTGAAAAATGCGGAATTTGCCCTGGGGTGGCCACCACGATAGCAGGCTTCTTCGGCAGCTCATGATGCTCGTGAGCTTCTCGTGCCATCACGATAGATACTCCCGGAAATGCCTTACCGATTTCCAAAGCAGTGCGGGTAGATCCAATCTGCACTGGTCGCAATTTTCGAAACCCGCACACCTCGCAGTGGAAGTGCTCCGCCCGCCAGCCGCATCGCGCACACTGCGCCGGCGCATTGGGCTGTGTGATTTCAAGTGCCCCTGCACATTCTGGGCAGCGTGCCAACTCACCGCAGCGGGCACAAGCCACTCGCGGAATATATCCAGTGCGCGGCACCACAATGAGCACATTTCCCACCGTGAGAGCTGTGCGAATTGTGCTGAACACCGAATCTGGCAGCCGCGCCCACGGTGCGCCGTCAAATGCGGCGTCTTGAGCAAACACTATCTGGGGCATCAAAGGGCGTCTCCAAGCGCTCCCCACCACAATCCGAGAGCGCGCCCACTGAGTGTGCTCCAGCTGTGCCATGCGCAGTGAAGCTGAACGGGCCAATTCTAGAAAGCTGCACTGCTCGATGTCAGCGCGCTCGCGCAGCACCTGCCATGAATCCACGTAGGGGCTCCGCTTCTCTCGATGTGCTGAATGCCCCGGATCCACGATCACCACTAATCCGAGATGTGGCAGTGGAGCATAAGCGGCCGAACGAGTGCCGATCACCACTCGGGTACGCCCGAGCACCACGCTCATAAACGTTTGATAGCGCTGCGCATGAGGCGCCTCAGCAGTGAGCACTCCAAGCGGCTCTCCCACCAGCACTGTGCGCAAATCGCGGGCGAGCTCCTCTGCTACGTGCGGGGTAGGCACGATGATCAACACGCTGGAATGCGCCGAGAGCACAGCTTGTATTGCCGGTGCGAGCACATCGCTTTCCGAATGAGCTGGCGCTATTGTGTATCCAGCACGCACTGGCACTCCAGCGCGGAGATCTGCCAGCGCTTGCGCTCCGCCGTCGTACTGCTCCCACACTCCGGCGGTGCCCAAGAGTGAAGCTCCAAACACCGGTGGTGCGAGCTCCGTCACCTCTCGCTCCGCACCTGCATGGCGCGCCGGAATTGCCAATCGCAGCACATCAATAAGCGGGCATGCCTGCCTGCGAGCCAGGCGCTCGCACACACGAAGCACTGGTTCGGTGAGCACCGGAACTGGAGAGATCACTGCCTCCAGCGGCCGCAGTTGCCGTCCTTGATCAGCGCGGTCGCTACGCCCCACCACGAAGCCTTCAGCACGCCCTGCTCCAAAGGGCACGCGCACTCGACAACCGATATGTGCGGTGGCTGCGAGTTTCTCAGGAACCTCATATTCGTAAAAAGGATTCCACTGGGTTCCCGGAGCATCTACGAGCACTCGAGCCACCGGCAGAGCCACATCCGAAGCCACAATCGCTTTTTGTGGCACCGGAAAATCCATCAGCTGGCTCTGCTGAGAAAATTCTGGCAGATCAAACAGGCTGGTTTCTGGTTCATATCGATAGGAATCCACGTTTCTATTGAATCACCTCTGTGCGGGAGAATTTCAAGAAATTCTGGCATTCATGCCCACGCTAGCGAGCACCGGCGAGTGCCTGAGGGGGTAACTCGTGTGCAGCGCACAGCGAGGAACTCGAAAAACACGGCCTCAAGTATGTGAAGCGCAGTTTGCAAAGGGCTGCCCGTTTCACACAGAATTGCTCCGGTTCTAGCCACATCGGAGCAGCGGCACACGCTTCAGATTGCAGCGAGTAGGCCATTCACCTGATCGGTGCGCTCCCAAGTGAAATCGGCGTCAGAGCGGCCAAAATGCCCGTATGCGGCAGTCTTACGGTAGATTGGGCGCAGCAGATCCAAGGCTTCAATAATTGCGGCGGGGCGCAGATCAAACACTTTGTGTACTGCATTGGTAATCCGAGAAAGCTCCGCTTTCTCTGTGCCAAATGTATTTATCAGCAGCGAAACGGGCGCCGCTCGGCCAATGGCATAAGCCACCTGCACTTCACAGCGATCAGCAAGGCCTGCAGCCACTACGTTTTTTGCCACCCACCGCGCAGCGTAAGCTCCCGAGCGATCCACTTTGGAAGGATCTTTTCCAGAGAATGCCCCGCCACCATGCCGCGCAAATCCACCATAGGTGTCTACGATGATTTTGCGCCCGGTGAGGCCGGCGTCTCCCATCGGCCCTCCGATTACAAATCGCCCTGAAGGGTTGACGAGTGTGGTGTAATCCGTGAACTCTGGCACGATCTGTGACAGCACCGGCCGGATCACGTGCTGCTCGATCTCACGTTGGAGATCTGCCTGTGTGCAATCTGGGTGGTGTTGGGTAGACACTACCACAGTATCAATTCCCACCGGCACGCCGTCATCTCCATACTGCACTGTCACTTGAGTTTTCCCATCGGGGCGAAGCCCGTGCACCTCGCCAGTTTTCCGCACTGTGGCAAGCCGCTTTGCAAGCTGGTGGGCAAGATAGATCGGCATCGGCATGAATACGCTGGTTTCGTTAGTGGCATAGCCAAACATCAAGCCTTGATCCCCTGCCCCTTGGCGATCGTAACGATCCGTCACTCTTCCGGAGCGCATTTCGAGCGAATCAGTCACTGAATCGGCAATATCTCGAGATTGCTGATCTAGCGATAGCTCAATGCCACACGATCCAGCATCGAAGCCGATCTCTGAGGAAACATATCCAATATCGCGGAGTACTGAGCGAATCAACTCGGGAATTTCCACATACGTTTGTGTGGTAACCTCTCCCGCCACATGCACAAGCCCCGTTGTGGCCAAGGTTTCCACTGCTACATGTGAGTGTGGATCATCAGTGAGCATAGCATCAAGAATGGCGTCTGAGATTTGATCACACACTTTATCTGGGTGGCCTTCAGTAACTGATTCAGAAGTAAATAGTTGCATTATTTCTCCATTCATTCACTGCGCTCACTGTGCGCGAAGTGGGCGCTACGCGCACGCGCCGCCTGCCCTAAATAATCAGCGACAGCCGCGCCTACTTCCTCTTTAGTTCCTGCTGCTTTTGCCAGCTCGCCACCGTGAATATCCACGATCGTCACGTCTGTGCGCACTGCACCGAAGCCTTTGCGCTCCCCCACTTCATTCACCACAATCGCATCGGCACCTTTGCGCGCGGCCTTTGCTTTTCCATATTCCAAAGCGCTATGCGCACTATCCCCTGTTTCTGCTGCAAATCCCACCACAAGCTGTTCCGGGCGGCTTCGATGGTTGGCTAGATAGGCTAAAATATCTGGATTCTCTTCGAGCTCTAGCACCTGTGAACCGCTGCCATCTTTTTTGATCTTATGGGTAGCACGCAGCACCGGCCGAAAATCTGCCACAGCTGCAGCCATCACGATCACATCTGCGTGCGTTGAAAGCTCGCGCATTCGTTCAAATAGTTCTTGTGCGGTGACGACGGAATGCACTTCTATTTGCGAAGAGAGTTGCGCGAGTACGGCGCTTTCGAGGTTTGCTCCCACCACAACCACATCTCCGCCACGCGCAAGAGCTGCGTTCGCCACCGCCACTCCCATACGGCCAGTACTGCGATTCCCGATAAAACGCACCGGGTCAATTGGCTCGTGGGTGCCTCCCGCGCTGATCAGCACGCGCAAACCACTCAGCCCATGCGCCACTGGCGCTGCCGGCTGAGCATTGGCTCCACGGCCTATAGCATCGGCAGCAGTCGCTGTCATATTCCACCCTTGAGCCGTGAGCATATCCACCGCGCGAGCCACAATTGTGCTCGGCTCGCTCATTCTTCCCATGCCAGAATCAGCGCCAGTAAGCCGGCCCGTATCAGGGCCTACAAATGTCGCTCCGCGGCTGCGCAGCGTGGCAATATTGGCCTGGGTGGCCGGATTTTCCCACATTTGGGTGTGCATCGCGGGCGCGATCAGCAGCGGGCAGGTGGCCACGAGAGCCGTGGCCGTGAGCAAATTATCGGCAATTCCCACCGCCAACTTGGCAAGAGTATTAGCTGTGGCTGGAGCGATCAGCAGCAAATCAGCTTCACTCCCAGTGCGCACATGCGTCACTTCATCAGCGGCGTCATTCACTTCTGTATATACGGGGTGCCCGCTCAGAGCTTCCCAGGTGGTACGCCCCACCATCGTGAGTGCCGCCGGAGTGGGCACCACGCGAACGCTGCAACCAGCTGCACGCAATCCGCGCACCACTGCTGCGCTCTTATAAGCAGCTATTCCTCCTGTGATACCCAGCACCACAGTGGGTGAGCTGCCGCTGCCGCGATAGCTCTCAGCACTATTCATGTGTATCTCGCTGAAAAGAAAGCGATCTCACTCGTGAGAGATTTCGAGGTGCAGCTTATCCTCTGCAATTTCTTCTAACGCCACAGACAGCGGTTTATCATCGGGAGTGGAGGGAACGAGTGGCCCCACATTGGTGATGTTGCCATCGCCAGATTTCATCTCTTGGCGATAAGAGTTAATTTGGCGTGCGCGAGCAGCGCCATAAACAGCCAGAGTGTATTTCGATTCCACTTTTGAGAGTAAATCATCAATAGCTGGCTTAGTGATCCCTTGCGGATCAGCAGTTGTTCCGATCATCAGACCTCGTTCATTCATTCTTATTCACCGTCGCACAGCTCAGATTGGCTGCCGCGCACAATACACTGCTATTTTAGGGCACGAGCCGCCCTTATGCGAGCTGCATAGCGTGAGCCAGATCGCTCACGGTTTGATCCACGGTGTTATTCACCACCACGGTGTCGAATTCACTCTCTGCAGCGAGCTCCACTCTCGCCGTTGCCAGGCGGCGAGCTTGTTCGGCTGCGCTCTCTGTGCCTCGGCCTACCAACCGATGCACGAGCTCTTCCCACGACGGCGGGGCAATAAAAATATGCACTGCTTCCGGCATCGATACCCGCACTTGCCGAGCCCCTGCTAAATCGAGTTCCAGCACCACAGTTTTCCCTTGGCGTACTGCCTGTTCCACCGGCTCACGCGGCGTGCCGTAGCGATGTAGCCCATGCACTAAAGCCCATTCGAGCATAGCCCTAGATTCCACCAGCTGATCGAAGCGTTGCTCCGATACGAAATAATAATCAACCCCGTTGATTTCACCAGGGCGAGGATCTCGAGTAGTGGCTGAGATAGAGAGCCACACGCTTGGAAAACGGGCGATAAGCTGCTTCATCACTGTGCCTTTTCCTACTGCTGTTGGCCCAGTGATCACGAATACCCGAGAATTTGACATACACCAACGATAATAAACGCCTCTAAAAAGCAGCAAGCTCGAGTTTTCTCAAGCTTGCTGCAAATGCGTACTATTTCTTTCGAAAATAGCTCAGTTAAACATCTCCACTAGTTTCGCCTTTTGCACAGCACCTAAACCGGCCGCGCGGCGAGTGTCTGAAATTCCGATCTGCGCCATAATGGCATCAGCTTTCGCCACTCCGATTCCTGGCAGCGCGGTGAGCAATGCTTTCACCTTGAGCTTGCCCACAACTTCATCAGTTTTTGCCTGTTCCAGCGCCGTGGAGAGCTTCAGTGAACCGTTCTTGAGCTTGGCTTTCACCTCTGCTCGAGCGCGGCGCACACGTGCGGCTTTTTCCAACGCAGCAGCGCGCTGCTGCGGAGTTAATGTAGGTGGTTGAGCCATGCGAACCTCCTCGTTTAATCTGGGTGATTTAATCGTAAACGAAAGAAGAGGTTTTAGCAGGAAATCTCACAAATTACCCCGCGATTTTTTCACTGTTAGGAAATTTGTTCTGGATCGGAGGGAGTAGCGTTGGCGTGCGCACCATCAGCATCCACATTTTCGCTCAAAGCTCCCTCAAGCGGCTCTGCAGCTGGAGGCTCCGGATCTAGCGCTGCGCCTTGTGAGCTCAAGCTCTGTGAATCTGCGTTCTGCGAATTGCCGAAGCCAGATCCCGAGGTCTCTAAATCTCGAATATCAGCCACTCGATTGAGCACTCCCATTGTGAAGCTCACAGATTTTTCCGAGGAAAATTCGCGGGCTAAGCTTGCTGCCTCTTTTACCGCTACGGGCCGCTCTACGTCGAGATAGAGCAGCTCAGCGGCTCCGATACGCAAAATATTGCGATCCACAGCGCTCATACGTGAGAGCGACCACGCAGGAGACGCGGCGTCGATAAACGAATCAATATCCTCCGCATTATCGAGGTACGCTTCCACAATCTGCACCCCGTATGCCTGAATCGGCTGCTGTGCAGTGGAAATTTCTTGGCGATCTGCAAGCAGCACCCGCGCACGCGGGCCGCGAAGCCGGCGCACATCTGCTTCAAACAACACATCGAGTGCCCGCTGGCGCTGCAGCGAGCGCCCTTTGCGGCGCGAACTTCTCCGCGCCGCATGTTTCTTTTGAGCCTGCGTATCGTGAATGTCAGGCTGGTGTGTTTGCTCGTTCATCAGGCGCGGTTAATGTATTCGCCAGTGCGGGTGTCCACCTTGATCTTCGTTCCTTCCTCAACGAAGAGCGGCACCTGGATTTCATAGCCAGTTTCCAAAGTGGCCGGCTTTGTGCCCGCATTCGAGCGATCTCCTTGCAAACCAGGTTCAGTGAACGTCACTTCCAGCACCACCGAAGCTGGGAGCTCAACGAAGAGCACTGTGCCCTCATTGAGAGCCACGATCACATTCTGGTTTTCGAGCAGGAAGTTCTTAGCATCGCCCACCACCTCAGCACTCACCGGAAGCTGCTCATAGGTATCAAGATCCATGAACACGTAATCAGAGCCATCGTTGTAGAGGTACTGCATATCGCGGCGATCCACAGTGGCCGTTTCCACCTTAATGCCTGCGTTAAAAGTTTTATCCACGTTCTTGCCAGAGAGCACGTTCTTGAGCTTGGTGCGCACAAAAGCTGGCCCTTTGCCTGGCTTCACATGCTGGAACTCCACCACCTGCCAGAGCTGATTATCAATCTTCAGCACCATGCCATTTTTCAGATCATTCGTGGTTGCCATTGCACTCCCATCTCACTACGTTCATTCGTGCGGGCACAGCCAGCGCACATACCTCCCTAAGGATAGCCGTTCACCGCATTATCTGTGCATTCCACTCGCACATTATGAGCGGAATAACGTTACACACAAGGAAAATCACGTGTGTGGCAGAGCGTTACTCTACATTAGTGCTCTGCCTTATCAGCGCTGCTACCGAAAGCTGCTGCGCAGCAGAGCACCACTCACCGATATCGTTGGTACTGCACGATGAGCTGGCTCCCTCTTTCACTGTGAGCATAGCGCACTGTTGAGCCCTCTGGCTCAGCTGCCTACTAGGCCATTAATGCGCATGATATTAGCCGACAGCTGGCAACGCCGTCAGCGAGCAAACACGACGTTAAACGCAAAGCTGATCACCATAATCGCCAGCGCCGAGAGTTCGAAGTTGAGCAGCCACACCAGACACTGCAAACCCCTAGAAATCCGGGTTCTTTGCACGTTCTGACGGCGTGAACCCTCGCCCACTTGAGAAGAGTGCACTGCTGTTAGCTATAAATCTTACTAAAATGCGATGTACAGCCTCTCTACCGAGCCTTGAGAAAAGAGCAGAAACATGAATTCACACCCTTCTCTATGCGCTGAAGATTGCTGCTCTCTGCCGCATGGGTCAGATATCGATGCCACGGCCACAGCGCTTAGAGTTCTCGGGGATCCCGTGCGCTTACGCATTGTTACCTACATTGCTGCTGCACAATCCCCCATCTGTATCTGCTCTATGCTGCAGACGTTTAACGTGAGCCAACCAACGCTCTCGCAGCATCTGAAAAAACTTGTGCAGGCCAAAATTCTCCGGCGCACAATGCGCAATACGAGTGCATATTACACACTAGAGTCCGCCGTACTCACTGAGCTGGGAGATATCCTGGCGCAGTGGGGAGCAGCAGCTGCACACACAGCCGCTAGCATTGCGGCTCCCATCACGATTCTCTTTGCCTGCCGGCAAAATGCCGGGCGCTCCCAGATCGCAGCTGCCATCGCTCGCAGTATTGCACCGACCGGCGTCACTATTCTCTGTGCTGGCACAACACCAGCAAAAGAAATTCACCCCACTGTGCGCACCGCCCTCGCAGAGCTCGGGCTGGAACCAGCTAACCCCACCCCGCAAAAGCTCACACCCGAAACAGTGGCAGAATCCGATTGGGTGATCACGATGGGGTGTGGAGAAACCTGCCCGATCTTCCTTGGCAAACACTATGAGGATTGGGAAGTGGCAGATCCTGCTGAGGCAGATCTCCCCCAGGTACGCACCATTATCGCCGATATTCGCACTCGGGTGGAACAACTGCTGCGCACCGTGGCGCCACAGTGAGAGAAAGCTGTAGCCACCGCCTGCACCAGAGGTATTGCCGCCACTCCGGAGTGCGAAGCAGCTCCCCCACGCTACAACCCCACTGCCTCAAACGCTTTGGCTAGGGCTTCACGAGGAGGATCGGTGACGACGGTCGGCTCACCAATCCCAGCGAGCAATACGAAACGGAGCCGCCCACCGCGCACTTTCTTATCTGAATGCATAGCATGCAGCAGCTCTTTACGAGACACTCCTTGATAACTCACGGGCAATCCCACTGCCGCAAATGCACTGCGATGCAGATCAGTGAACCCCGCCGGAGCGATATGCATCGCCTCTGCCAGAGCAGCAGCAAATACGCACCCAATCGCCACAGCCTCGCCGTGCCGGCGATGATAATGCTCGTGCAGCTCAATTGCATGGCCCAAAGTGTGCCCGTAATTGAGAATTTCACGGATTCCAGATTCTTTCAGATCCGAGCTCACCACAGCACTCTTCACTGCCACAGAGCGCTCCACAAGCTCATGGATTGGCCCGTTTGCTCCCGTGTCGAGCACTCGCTGCCCATGCTCTGCCACCACTTCCAAGATAGCTCGATCGCTAATAAATCCGCATTTAATCACCTCTGCGAGGCCCGAGCGAATTTCTTCTACTGGCACAGTGGCCAACACGTTGAGATCGCAGAGTACTGCTCGGGGTGGATAGAATGCGCCCACAAGATTTTTCCCAAAACGGGTGTTAATGCCAGTTTTCCCCCCTACAGCAGCATCAACCATGCCCAACAATGTGGTTGATACGTTAATGAATGGGATCCCCCGTAGCCAGGTGGCAGCAATAAACCCACCCACATCAGTGGTGGCACCTCCGCCAATCGCCACCAGCACGGCGTCTCTGCCCAGCTGTAACTCTCCGGCGCGATCCCACGCAGCCTGCACTGTGGAAAAGCTTTTTGCAGCCTCTCCCCGAGGCAGCTCAAACAGATATGCTGCAGTACCAGCCCGCTGCAAATCAATAGCCACCTGCTGTGCATACTCTGCAAGCGGAACTTCCGGAGCATACACAATCAGTGCGGCAGGAGCGCTACCCACAATCTGCGTGATCCGCTGGCGCAGGCCACGGCCGATATGCACAGTGTAACCTGCCTCTCCTCCCACCGAAAGTGGAGTGTAGCTCGGCTCCAACATAGCCATCACTTGCTCTGCCACTCCCGCCACCGGCCCCGATGTGGAATACACCACGTCTGTGGCCAAACGGCGATAGAGCGAATCACGCTGTGCCCGCAGCCGCGCCACTCCCCCATGAGGATCCGCCTGCAGCAGTGGTCGCACATTGTGCGAATGAGCGATCCGCTCAGCGAGCACCTCATCATCGGCGTCAATCAGAAACACTCGATGCCCACGCAGCGCACGCTGTGTGGCAGGAGAGGTGACCGACCCGCCACCGAGCGCGAGCACCCCTCCGAAATCGCGAAGCGCCTTTGCAATCACATCGGCCTCAATCGCGCGGAATCCCGCCTCTCCAAACTCGGAAAACACCTCAGACACTGATTTTCCAGTGCGCTGGATAATCAGCGAATCAGAATCGGCAAAAGGTAGGTTGAGAGCCCGCGCCACCGCTCTCCCCACAGTGGATTTTCCAGCTCCGGGCATCCCAATAAACACAACATGTGGGCTCATCTGCGCCTCACAGCTGGAATACTCTCAAGATAGCTCTCAAGATTACGGCGCGTTTCCGAAAGCGAATCTCCACCAAATTTTTCGAGCAGAGATTGTGCTATCACCAAATTGGCCATCGCTTCGGCCACCACAGCTCCAGGCACCACTGCAGTGGTGTCGGATCGTTGATGTTGAGCAGTGGTAGCGGCACCAGTGGCGGTATCCACAGTGCGCAGAGCGCGCGGCACAGTGGATATCGGTTTGAAAGCAAGCCGCAGCACTATCGGCTCCCCGTTGGCCATTCCTCCCTCGATGCCACCAGCTCGGTTAGTGAGCCGGCGGATTCCTGGGCCATCGGGATTGGGCACGATTTCATCGTGAGCGGCGCTGCCACGGCGCATCGCCTCCCAGAATCCATCGCCAATCTCCACCCCTTTCACCGATTGAATTCCCATCATAGCCCCTGCCAAACGGGCATCTAGGCGCAACGGATCTTCGGTGTACGAGCCAATCCCTTGCGGCACATTCCACACAATTACTTCGACGATTCCTCCGAGGGTATCTCCCTCAGAACGCGCCTCATCGATTTGTGCGATCATCGCCGCTTCCACCTCAGGATCGAGAGTGCGCACCGGCGAGGCATCGAGTGCTGCGGCATCACTTGGGTGTGGGAGCGGCTGATCCCCGGTTGCCTTTGCCTTTCCGATGCGGGTAACTCGTGATACCACATGAATATCCCCTACTTGCACCAAAAAAGCTCTCGCCAGGCTCCCTAATGCCACGCGAGCCGCAGTCTGCCGTGCCGAGGCTCGCTCCAGCACAGGCCGTGCATCGGCAAAGCCAAATTTGTTCATTCCCACGAGATCTGCATGCCCTGGGCGCGGGTGCGTGAGCGGTTTATTGCGAGCGATCTCCCGAACATCACCTCTGCCAGCATCAACCATCAACGCTTCCGCTAGCACTGGATCTGGAGCCATCACTGCTTCCCACTTGGGCCATTCCGAGTTTGCGATCTCGAGAGCGATCGGGCTACCGAGCGTTTCCCCATGCCGGATTCCCGAGAGCACCGTGAGCGCATCTTGCTCAAACTTTTGGCGCGAGCCACGCCCATATCCACTGCGCCGGCGTGCTAGCTCTCGTTCTATCTCGGCGCTCGTGATTGCCACTCCAGCGGGTAGACCTTCCATCAATGCAATAAGAGCCCGCCCGTGGCTCTCTCCTGCCGTACTCCAACGCATCATAAGCCGATTCTGCCACGTTTGGCGCATAAAGCCCCCATCGAGGGCTTACGTGTAGGGCACTATCCCGGGGAGCGGAAGCCCCTACACAGCATCTGCTCCGCCGCGCAACCGCTGTGCAGCAAGCCGCCGTTGCACTGAGGTCATCTTTTAGCACACAATGCGCAGCCTAGTGATGATCTACCATCACGCCCTGCGCCACCTTATATCACCCTGCGATATAGGCACTCCCAATATAGATACTCCACGCTCCAGCCACGAGTGCTGCTCCAAAAGGCAGCACTCTTCTGGGCTCACGCAGCGCTGCAGCACGCATCCGAAATTTTATTTCCTGCACCGCAAAAGCCACGAGTTGTAGTGCGCTAGCGCAGCCCACAAACAGCAGTACGAAGAATGGCCCACTATTTCCCACCCACAATGTGAGCACTACAATGAGCCGCACATCTCCCCGGCCAAAGCTCTGTGGGCTAGCTCGGTGCACACCCGCGGCACAGCTTCCCAACACCAATGCGCACAGCGCTGCCGCCGCCGGAATCTGCCAAGTCCCACGCACTGTATACACTCCCGCCTGCACAATCCACAGCACTCCTGCCAGATGGCTCCACAGCGGAATAAGAGTCATCGTGCGCCAGTCAATCAGCGTATTGAGCGCACACAGCCCGAAAGCAGCTCCTGCCAGTATGCTATCTGCATGCTCACGCCCGCCTAAGAGCAGCGCCACCGTCATCAAGCCTGCCGCCGCACTCCACACCCATATCGCCTGGTGCGCGCTGAGCGCTCCCGCCAGGTTAGATTCCTCACTGTTGCTCACATATGTAGGCTAGCAATGTTGAGCCACTGAGCGGAGCCCCTGTGGATAACTGTATACGGTGCGTTTTTCACTCCTTATACCTACCCACACTAACTCACCCTACGCAGTGGGCCCAGATCGCCCGGCGAGCCGGAGCTGTACCTCGGTGCGCACAGCTTGATGAATAGCAGCTGTGTCTGGCTCGCGCCCACTGAAGATCCGCGCCTGTTCAATTCCCTGGTGGATCAGCATTTCGTAGCCAGGAATTTCAATGCCACCAGCGGCCACAACCATCTGAGTGAGCGCACTCGGATATGGGTTATAGGCTGCGTCGAGCACAGCTAGCTGAGGCAGCCGCATAGCAGCGAGTTGCATAGCAATTGGATCTGCCACATGCGCGGGCAGCGTTGAGATCAGTAGATCAGAATCGCGCAGCTGCTGCGCAGCCTGAGCGAGCGGCACATACTCTACTGAAATTCCGAGCCGGTGAGCTACCTCAAATACACTGCCAACTGTGTGATAACGGCGTGCACACACCCGAATCTGATGCACGTGTAGCTCTTGTAGGGCCGCAAGAGCTGAGCTCGCGGTGGCTCCAGACCCGAGAATCACTGCTGCAGACACCTGTGCAGCGCTTCCTAACGTTTCGCGCACCGCCGCCACGATGCCTGAAATATCTGTGTTTATTCCATAGATCGGCACCCGCTGCGGCTGAGATGGCAGCCTTGCTACCCCCGCTGTTAGCGACGATCCAGGTGAGTATTGTGCGCCTTGCCAGCTAGCGGCGCTGTGCTCCGTTGCGGTTTCCCTGATATGCGGAGCTGCAGAGAATTCCTCTGCAACAACTGTGTTTGCCGGCAGCTCCCCTATCACGAGTGTATTGATGGCTCCTACTTGGGCGGCGCGATTGTGCACCCACGTGCACACGGTGAAAGCTTCTTTTTTGAGTGGCATAGTGACGCTCAAACCGCGGTCGCCGCTGCCGGGCCCTGCAATAAAACGAGCGAGCTCGCCTGCGCCCACTTCAGCTCGTTCGCAATGGATTCCCAATCCGGCGGCGGAGAAAATTAGTGGGCTCATCGAGTGGGCAATCGGCTGCCCCACCACATGCGTATGCATGGCTAGGCTCAGTTCGAGCTTTGCCCGGAATTCGCCGTACTGGGGCGATTCTTTGCATACCAATCGCGGAACTGCTTCACATAGGTGTTGTGTTCCTCAAGAGTGGTGGAAAAATGCGTTTCTCCGGTGTCGAGATTCACCGTCACCCAATAGAGCCAGTTCCCTGCAGGTGGGTTCACAGTGGCTTTCACCACTGCACTGCCAGGGTTACAAATTGGAGTGGGTGGCAGCCCTGGGTACAGATACGTATTGTAGGGCGTGTCTTTCTTATAATCTTCAGCTGTGGCAGCATCGAGAGATTTGCCGAGCCCATAGAGCACTGTGGAATCTACGCGCAGCAACCCCTCGGGCCACAGTTTTTTATCCAAACGGTTGGCAATCACCCGCGCCACTTTGGGCACATCTGCTGGGTTGTTCACCTCTTTTTCAGCAATCGAGGCAATAATCAACTGGCGCTCCCATTGACCTCGAGACAGCCCTAAAGCCTCTAGCCCTTTCAGCCGGTTGGTTACCATCTGCTTCAAAGCTGCGGGCACGGTGGTATCCGGCATAAAAATATACTGCCCAGGGGCCAACCACCCTTCCACATTTCCCTTTGCCTCTGGAGGAAGCCCAATCGCTTGAGTGTTTTTCGCCTGGGCGATTACCTCATTCACGTTGAGCTTAAACACATTGGCGATTTTCTCATAGATCTCCCGCGCAGTGAGCCCTTCTGGAATCGTCACCGTATACTCTGCGCGAGCGGCCGGATCGAGCAGCATCGCCACAGCCTCAGCGCCAGAAATATGGGTTTTGAGGTAGTATGTGCCCGGCTGAATCGAGTTCGCCCGCGGATTAGCAGTGAAAGCTTCAATAAACGCCTGCTTTGACGCCACCACCTGAGCTTTGAGCAGCACCTGCGCCATATCAGTGCCAGTGGATCCCTCAGGAATCGCCACGAGCACTTCTTTTCCAGCGGCACCAGAATAATCAGCCACTTTTTCAGGCACAAAGAAATCTTTCACTTTGGGCCACGCTAATGTGCCGGCAAACGCAACGAGCGCAGCCACTACGAGCAGCACTAGCCCCACTCGCAGCGTGCGCCTCAGCGATGTGCGCGGCTGAGCAGTGTGCGCGCGCTGATCTGAGCGTTGGGTAGGCATATCAAAAAACTCGCTCACGCTCATTCCCCTCTCATTGAGTGTTTTTCTCGTTGGCGGCGTTACCCGCGATGCGATTTGCCGCAGCGCTGACGGTGATGCCTGGCTGAGCACCCGATGTGCGCTCTGTTTCTAAAGCAGATTCTAGAATATTGACGGCGGCCACTTGATCAACAACGGCACGGTGGTGAATTTCTCTTCGGCCTGCTTCATGCAACTGCCGGTGTGCTATCACGCTCGTGAGCCGTTCATCTATCATGCGCACGGGCACTGGAGCCACTTTTCTCGCTAAACGGCCCGCCCACCGCGTTGCTGCCACAGCAGCCGCCCCCATCGAGCCGTCCATGTTGAGCGGGTATCCCACGTAGATCTCTAGTGGGTGATACTCCCGCACGAGCCGCATAATAATGGCAATATCATTTTTGCCGCGATGTGCAGTGGCCACTGGTGTGGCCAGCATACCCAATGAATCGCTTTTGGCTATCCCCACTCGTGCTCGTCCGAGATCAATAGCCACGCGCACTCCAGGGCGTAGCTGGCGAATATCGTCAGCTACGCCCTGAAGTGCAGAAGTTTCTTCAGCGATGAGCCACCGCCTCTTTCACAGCGGCTAAAGCGGCACTCACTTTGCTTAGATCGGTGCCTCCGCCTTGGGCGAGATCATCTTTCCCGCCGCCACCGCCGCCTAGCACCTGCGCGGCCACGCGCACCAAAGCACCAGCTTTCACTCCGGATTCACGCGCAGCTTCTGTAGTGGCCACCACAACCACAGGTTTTTCGTTAGCAGTGCCAATAAGTGCCACAGCTCCGGCACTTTGCCCGAGGCGTTGGCGCAGCTCCAGAGCGCTGGAGCGTACGTCGTCAGCACTTCCCACCTCACCGAGGTCAGAGGCAACGAGAGTGACCCCACCGAGCTCTTCACGAGCAGCCAAAATAGATTCGTATGCTCCTTGCAGCTTGGCTTTGCGCAGTGCAGCGATCTCTTTATCGGCTGCCTTGAGTTTGCTGAGCAACGAGTTAATATGCTCTGGCAGCTCTTCTGTGCGCACATGTGTGAGCGTGGAGAGCTGTGAGAGCACTGCCCGCTCCCGAGCGCCGGCGGCGTAGGCACCAGGGCCTACGAGCGCTTCAATACGGCGCACTCCCGAGCCGATCGAAGATTCTCCCAGCACTGTGATGAGGCCAATTTCTCCGGTATCTTTCACATGGGTGCCAGCGCAGAGCTCTTTACTCCAGTCGCCACCAATGCTCACCACTCTCACGATGTTGCCGTATTTCTCACCGAAAAGAGCCATCGCTCCGGCTGCTTTAGCTTTCTCAATTGGCATCTGCTCGTCTGTAACATGTAAATCATCTTGCAGCCGCTCGTTTGCTCGAGCTTCCATATCAGTCATCATGCTGGCCGGGATTTGGCTGCCATGGCGGAAATCGAAGCGCAAGCGGCTCGGGGAATTCTCCGAGCCAGCCTGAGTGGCTTGCTCCCCTAAGAACTCGTGGAGCACCTTATGCACCATGTGGGTGGCCGTATGAGCCCGCGCAATCTGGGCACGGCGATCCACATCTATCTGTGCAAACACTTTATCGCCCAACGCCACGCTTCCCTCAGTGAGGTGGGCTTTGTGCACGTGCAAACCACGCACGGGCATCTGCACATCACGCACTTCAAGCAAGCCACCACCAGCCACTGAGATCGTGCCCATATCGGCTAGCTGCCCGCCTTGCTCCGCCCAGAATGGAGTTTGATCCAACACCACATCTACCTCGGCAGGCGCCTCAGCAGCGGGCACCGGCTCACCGTTCACCAGCAACGCCACCACCGTGCCATCAGCAGAGTTCTCGGTGTATCCCAGGAAATGTGTGGTGCCACCCGATTTGGCTTCTATTTCGTGATAGATACTGGCATCTACATGGCCCGTTTTCTTCGCCTGAGCATCAGCTCGAGCGCGATCTTTTTGCTCTTGCATGAGCGTGCGGAACTGCTTTTCGTCCACATGCACACCCTGCTCAGCGGCCATTTCAAGGGTGAGATCAATCGGAAAACCGTAGGTGTCGTGCAGTGTGAAAGCATCTGCCCCTGAGAGATCTTGGCCAGCTTTCTTCGCCTTAGATACCGCTAGGTCAAAAATCTGGGTGCCCGAAGTGAGAGTGCGCCGGAACGCATCTTCTTCGGTGTAGGCCACTGCAGATATTTGATCGAAATTAGTGCGCAGTTCTGGATACGTTTCACTCATCACATTCATACTCGCCGGCAACAGCTCCGGCAGAGCCACTGTATCCACTCCGAGCAGCCGAACTGAGCGTACCGCACGGCGAATGAGCCGCCGCAGCACGTATCCCCGCCCGTCATTGCCGGGGCGAACGCCGTCACCGATCAGCATGAGAGCGCTACGCACATGGTCAGCAATCACACGCATGCGCACGTCATCGCTTGCATCTGCACCATAGCGTTTGCCCGCAAGCTGCTCAGTAGCTGCAATCACGGGATACACTTGATCGATCTCATACATATTGGGCTTATCTTGAAGCAAGAACGCAATGCGCTCTAAACCAGCGCCAGTGTCGATTGCAGTGCGGTCGAGTTTGCCGAGCAGTGGGAAATTTTTCCCTTCTCCCTCTCCGCGCAAAAATTCATCGAACACCAAGTTCCAGATTTCGAGGTATCGATCCCCGCCGGGATCCACTGTGCCGCCCACGGCTTCTGGGCCGTATTCTGGCCCACGATCGTAGTGGATCTCAGCACAGCCTCCGGCCGGCCCTGGTTGGCCAGTACTCCAAAAGATTTCTTCACGTGGGAGCTTCACGATATGGTGCGGATCCATGCCGATCACTTTTGTGAGGTGATCATAGGAGACGGCGTCTTGATCCCAGATAGTTACCCACAGGCGATCTCCATCGAGGCCATAGCCGCCGTCTTGCTCACTCAGTGTGAGTAGCTCGAATGCATAATCAATCGCGCCCTCTTTGAAATAGTCGCCAAAGCTGAAGTTGCCGCACATCTGGAAAAACGTGCCGTGTCGCGTGGTGTGCCCTACGTTGTCGATGTCGTTGGTACGAATGCACTTTTGCACCGAGGCAGCCCGCGGGAAAGGAGGCTCTTCAGTGCCCACGATGTAGGGAATAAACGGCACCATTCCAGCAATAGTAAACAGGATAGAAGGATCGGGCGACACCAGTGGCACGCTATCTCGAATCGTGTGGCCATGGTCTTTGAAATACTTCAACCAACGGTTCCGAATTTCTGCACTACGCATGAAAAATTCCTTCGCTTTATTCTTCGCTATTCGATAGCCTAGCTTCACTTGCGTATTCCGCGCGAAATATGAGGCGAAACACGCTTCATATTGCATGAGAAAAGGCAGCGCACCACGGCTGAGCCGCAGCGCGCTGCCCCACTTACGCATTCAGATTCAACATCACCGTGAGTAGTGCTCAACCACGAGCTGAACTTCGCATTGCACTGGCACTTCAGCACGCTTTGGCTCACGCACCAATTCGGCGCGGAGTTTGGTGAGATCCACCTTGAGATACTCTGGCACCTTAGGAAGCACATCTGCATGCTGCCCTTTAGCAGCTGCTACGAACTGTGGTGAGGTCTGGCTCTTGGGCTTAATCTGGATCACTTGCCCAGGCTTCACGCGGAAGCTGGGGCGATCTACGAGCTGGCCGTCTACCAACACGTGGCGATGCACCACGATCTGGCGCGCCTGTGCAATAGTGCGGGCAAATCCGGCGCGCAGCACGAGTGCATCGAGGCGGCGTTCCAGCAGGCTCACGAGGTTCTCGCCAGCCATACCTTCCATACGGCGTGCTTCATTCCACACCTTGCGCATCTGGGCTTCACGAATGCCATACTGGGCACGCAAGCGCTGCTTTTCTTTCAGACGAATCGAATAGTCGGAATCCTTCACGCGGCCACGCCCATGCTCGCCTGGGCGATATGGGCGACGCTGCAGATATTTCTCAGCTTTCGGGGTGAGGGCAATTCCGAGTGCACGCGATTGGCGCACTGCCTTACGGGCACGATTTCCAGCCATAAAAATCTCCTGTCGCATTATGGCACAGCCATGGCTCGTAGCCACTGCTGCGGGGCCACCACTGCAGCGCGCTTTCGCACTACTGTTCGGGCTAAGACCCCAGGTTGTACAGATTTATGTTGCTCTCCAGCTCTTCAGCCTCTCAACCGCTCTGCAGATGTGCTCATGAGGAACGATCGTATGTGCTTGCGCTGGAATGGCAACCCCACAAGGATAGCACTACTCTTTGCCGAGAGCCTTATTGATTACCCCAAGGCGCTGCGTGATGTTGGCCTCGAAACCACGCTCAGAGGGCTCATAATAGCGAACCGCTGTTAGCTCGTCGGGTAAATACTGCTGCCGCGCTATCGCCCCAGGCTGATCGTGGGCGTACACATACTCGGCATTTTTGCCGCTTTGCTCAGCAGCAATCCGTGAAGCTTTCACAGATTTATCGCGCAGATGCACCGGCACCGGCCCGATTTTGCCGGCGCGCACATCAGCGATAGCGGCATTAATGGCTTGATACGCACGATTCGATTTAGGGGCTGTGGCGAGATGAACCACCGCCTCTGCGAGAATAATGCGCGCCTCAGGCATACCTACTAAAGCCACTGACTGTGCCGCCGCAGTAGCCGTTTGCAGTGCTGACGGATCTGCCATACCAATATCTTCTGCTGCGCTGATCATCAACCGCCGCGCCACAAATCTCGGATCCTCCCCCGCTTCAAGCATGCGCGCTAAATAATGCATTGCAGCATCGACGTCAGATCCACGAATCGATTTAATAAAAGCACTAATCACATCGTAGTGCTGATCGCCACCGCGATCGTAGCGCACAGCGTACACATCGACGGCCTCTTCTACATCTTCGAGGGTGATGGGATTGTGCCCAGCTCCGGCAGCTGCTTCCAAAATTGTGAGGGAGCGCCGCGCATCGTTGCCGGCGAGGCGCACCAGAGCTTCACGAGCGTCTGCTGCCAATTCTCGTGTGCCCGCGAAGCCTCGCTCATCTACGAGCGCACGTGTGAGCAGCTCAGAAATATCATCGGCAGACAACGGGTGTAGCGTGAGCAACAGTGAGCGCGACAGCAGCGGAGAAATTACTGAAAAACTCGGATTCTCCGTGGTGGCCGCGATCAAAATCACCCAGCGATTTTCCACCGCCGGCAGCAAGGCATCTTGCTGGGTTTTGGAAAAGCGATGCACTTCATCAATAAAGAGCACCGTTTCCCGCCCACTAGTGACTAGCAGATCTTTGGCGTGATGAATCACATCTCGCAGCTCTTTGACGCCAGCACTCACCGCCGAGATCTCAACAAATTCACGGTTCCCCTGGCGCGCCACCAAATATGCGAGAGTTGTTTTCCCGATTCCGGGAGGCCCCCAGAGGAATACCGAGCTTGGCGCGCCTCTTCCATCGGGCTCAATCAGCCGGCGCAGCGGCTGGCCCGGGCGCAGTAAGTGATCCTGCCCAAGCACCTCACTCACAGTGCGGGGCCGCATACGCACGGCTAACGGCGCATGCTCACTGCGTGGCAAGCCCTGCACATCGCGGCCCGCACTCTCAAATAGATCCATGCCTTATATTTTAAAACGCAGCTACCGGAAATTCTCCCGCAAGAACCACTGCCACCCCGTATATCTGGCCTCTACATATCTGGCCTCTACCCACAGCAGCTCAGAAGCGCCTCAAACAGATATCAGCCACCCTGCGCGAACTTGTGTATTGCCGTAACCGGCCAAGACGATTGCAGGATATGGGAAAACACCAGTGCGAAAAAGATTGCACCGTGTGGGCCGGGCTATCCGCAAATAAGCCCTTAGCACCACTTCATCTGCGTGAAAAATGGTGCTAAGGGCCTTATAGAGGTGGCGCTAAGAGCTCACCGAATTGCTACTAAAAGTTAGCTCTGCGGAGCCTCAGCTCTCCTGAGCAAGCTCTGCATCTACAGCGGCCTTAGCCTCAGCAGCGTGCTCAGCTTTCTTCTTCGGTTTGGCATCAACGCCAGCTTCTCTGCGCTGTTGCACAGTGATTGGAGCAGGAGCGTCGGTCATCGGATCCCAGCCGTTGCCGATCTTCGGGAAAGCGATCACATCGCGGATACTCGGTGCTTTCATCAACAACGAAATGATGCGATCCCACCCGAAAGCGATCCCACCGTGTGGCGGAGCGCCATACTTAAACGCTTCGAGCAAGAAGCCAAATTTCTCTTCGGCCTCTTCCTGCGAGAGCCCCATCACTTTAAACACTCGCTCTTGCACATCACGGCGATGGATACGGATCGATCCACCCCCGATTTCATTTCCGTTACACACGATGTCGTATGCATAGGCAAGCGCATTGCCCGGATCCTGATCGAATTTATCGAGCCACTCCGGTTTCGGCGAGGTGAAAGCATGGTGCACAGCGGTCCAAGCCCCTTCGCCCACAGCCACATCGCCTTCGGCCTCTGCCTCTTTCGTTGGCTTAAAGAGTGGAGCATCCACCACCCACACAAAACTCCAGGCGTCGTCGTCAATCAATCCGGTACGTTTGCCAATCTCTAGGCGTGCAGCCCCGAGCAGCTCACGGCTCGCAGTGGGCTCTCCAGCAGCGAAGAAGATACAATCTCCAGCTTTCGCACCAGTGGCGTTCAACAGTCCTTCCCGCTCGGCGTCAGAGATATTCTTCGCCACCGGGCCGCCCACAGTGCCTTCATCATTCACTGTCACATAGGCGAGACCTCTAGCTCCACGTGCTTTCGCCCATTCTTGCCACTTGTCGAATATGCGGCGTGGCTGGCTAGCTCCACCAGGCATCACTACTGCTCCCACATACGGAGCTTGGAACACTCGGAAGGGAGTATTAGCAAAATACTCGGTGAGATCCACCAGCTCATAGCCAAAGCGCATATCTGGTTTATCTGATCCAAAGCGCTCCATAGCATCTTTGAATGTGATATGCGGAATCGGTGTGGGAATGGTGTATCCAATGAGCTTCCACACATTTTTGAGCACGTCTTCAGCCATCTCGATCACGTCATCTTGAGTGACGAAACTCATTTCCACATCGAGCTGGGTGAATTCTGGCTGGCGATCCGCGCGGAAATCTTCATCGCGATAGCAGCGAGCAATCTGGTAATACTTCTCCATACCTGCCACCATGAGTAACTGCTTAAACAGCTGTGGGCTCTGCGGCAAGGCATACCAACTACCTGGAGAGAGGCGAGCCGGCACAATAAAATCACGTGCCCCTTCAGGCGTGGAACGAATGAGAGTAGGAGTTTCGATCTCCACAAAATCACGGGCATCGAGCACTCGGCGAGCTGCCTGCGACACTTTGGCGCGCAGCCGGATCGCTTTTTGCTCATAAGAACGGCGCAGATCGAGATAACGATACTTTAAGCGCGTTTCTTCATTCACAGTGCCACCGTCATCGGCATGATCACTCACTTGGAAAGGCAGCGGTGCAGAAGGGTTGAGCACCTCCACATCTTTCGCTTCCACTTCAATCTCACCGGTGGCAATATTCGGATTGGTATTGCCCTCCGGGCGCTCATTCACAGTGCCCACCACTTTGATTACGTATTCACTGCGCAGCTCATGCGCCACTTCTTCACGAATCGTCACCTGCGCAATACCAGAAGCATCGCGCAAATCGATGAAAGCAATGCCCCCATGATCACGCCGACGATCCACCCACCCTGTGAGTGTTACTTCTGATCCGATATCTTCTGTGCGCAGAGAACCTGCCATTCGGGTGCGTAGCACGCTAACCCCTCCCTCATATGAATATGATGTTCACCCGCGAGACGAGCGGGCTACAGCTCACCGCGAGACGAGCGGAAAGCACGGCACAAGTTTATGCTGTTTGCTCTTTTTCGCATAGCCCAGCACTATGGAAGCTATGAGTTCAGCACATATGCACACCGCTAACGGGCAAAACGAACTCCCACTCTACCGATTGGTGAGTGGGCGGCTCGCCTTGTGGTTCAAAATCATTGCAGTTGTAATGGTCACTCTCGTGGCTTTTGAGGCGCTTGCCGTGTCTACAGCAATGCCGTACGTGGTGAGCGCACTACACGGCGACCGTTTTTACGCTCTCGCCTCTGGAATTCCTTTAGCCACCCAATTGATCACTACCGCCCTCGCCGGCCCCTGGTGTGACGCCAAAGGCCCCAAACCCGTGCTGTATGCTGGTACGATATCTT
>JALELI010000070.1 GCA_022768785.1 Arcanobacterium sp.
GAGCGCATATCAAACACCATCTTGTAGCCCTTGAAACCGCCAATCACAATAAGCGCATCGAGCTGTGCGTTTTCGATTTGGCGGGCGAGCGCATAATATTCGTCGAGCTCTGGAATGGTGCGGCGAGTGCCCAGCATTGCCCCGCCGTCTTCGGCCCAACCTTCCACGTCTGCCCAGCCGAGTTCGCGCACTCGCCCCTCGAGCAGTCCCATAAAACCGCCTTCAATGCCGAGCATTGTGAAGCCGCGATCAATTCCGAGTTTCACTGCTGCTCGAGCTGCGGGGTTCATTCCAGGAGCGAGCCCGCCGGCGTGGAGAATTCCCACCCGGGGAGAACTTCCATCTGGGCGTGGTGATTCGCGCGGGGTGGGGGCACTCATCGTGTTGAAGATGTCAATCATCTGGCGATAGCCATCGCCGCGAGAGGCCACTGCTTCGTCCCATAGCCCGTTGGTGAGGTAATCTTTTACGGCGCGGGTTTTCTTAATCGTCTCCATCATAGGGAGCAGTACCAAACGATTGTGGCGCACTCCCACAATTACGGGTTCCGTGGATTCGTCGGCCACGATCATCTCGTGGGCGGCTGTGTATCCCAGGAGAGTGCTCATCCAGCGGTCGTATGCGGACGGAGTGCCGCCACGTTGCACGTGTCCGAGCGCCGTCACGCGAGCTTCTTCCCCTAGCTGATCCATAATCGCGTGTTCCACTTGAGTGGCGGTGATAGGGTTCCCATGCCGGTCGGTGGCGCCTTCTGCCACGATCACAAGTGAATCGCGCCGGCCGTTTTCGCGGCCCTCTTTTAGCTTCGAGCACATGGCTGCTTCCCAGCCATCTTCCGGCGGAAGCTCGGGAATGAACACATAGTCACACCCACCTGCAATTGCGCTCATAAGAGCGAGGTATCCGCAGCGGCGCCCCATCACTTCGATCACGAAAGTGCGCTGATGTGAGGCGGCGGTGGAAGAGATAGCATCAACGGCCTCGATAATGCGATGCAAGGCAGAATCGGCTCCCACCGTCATGTCTGTGCCCACTAGATCGTTGTCAATCGATCCCACCACGCCCGCGATATGCAGGCGATGGTGCGCGTTAGCTTGCTCGGCGGTGATGCTGCCATCGGCCACCAGTTCGCTGAGCAGCTCTGGCCAGAGGGCGCGGAGCTCATCGGCGCCGCTGAGAGTGCCGTCTCCTCCGATAATCACTAGGCGATCAATGCCGGCTTGTACGAGGTTGTGCACGGCTTTCTTGATGCCGCTGCGCTGGCGAAATTCATCAGAGCGTGCAGTGCCAATAGCGGTGCCGCCTTGGGAGAGAATCCCCGAAACACTGTGCCAGGAGGCGGGAGAGATGAGTTGCCCGCCCTCTACGGCGCCTTTCCACCCCTCGCGGATAGTGAATGGTTGCGCTCCTTCGTGGATTGCAGTGCGCACCACGGCACGTACCACCGCATTCATTCCTTGGGCGTCTCCCCCGGAGGTGAGTACCCCAATTCTGGGGCCAGTATGTGTGGCGGGATCAAAAATGGGGGGGTCTTGTTCGGAAAGGGGAGTGGTGTGCGATTCCACTGAGTTGGGCATAGGGCCTCCTCGTTCGTTCCGGATACGCTGATCTCATCTTAGGCGATGTGTAAGTGCAAAGTGTGGGGCTCACGTGTGTGGATTAAGTGCGTAAGTTCGGCGATAGAAGATTAATCTTGCGTATGCAAACAGTGGTGCAAATCACAAGCTCCGTGAAGTCTTGGCGCAATGTAAACGTTTGCATAAACTGATTGTGCAAACGTGATCTAGGCAACGCAATCGGTTGCATAGAGGGTGTAGAGAGTTACAAGGAGGCGTGCAACAGCGGCTGCTAGCCGGATTTCCAGCTAGATCATTGTGTTTGCCAGTTGAAGCCCGACGAGGGGAAGCAACCAGGGAATGCCAACACACAGCGACGTGGAAGGGAGGCAAAGTGAACCAGATACGAACCGCTGCCACACTAAAAGACGTGGCTCACGCTGCAGGAGTATCGGTGGCAACGGCCTCACGAGCGCTCACAGGCAGTTCACTCATCTCAGTGAGCACAGCGGCACGAGTGCGATCCTGCGCGGCGCAGCTAAACTATCAACCCAATGTGCAGGCTCGAGCACTGCGAAAATCCACCACGGATTCATTGGGTGTGATTATTCCTGATATCACCAACCAATACTTCGCGCTGCTGGCTGCTGCCATCGAAACTGCCGCAGCGCAGAGCAACCACGTAGTGATGTTGGCCAACACCAACGATCGGGCAGAGCTGCTGGCACAATCAGTGGGAATCCTCAATGCGCATGGGGTAGACGGCATTATCGCGGTGCCACTGCCTCACACAGAAGCGGTGTTTGAGGAACTCAAAGAGAAGGGAACGCCCTTTGTATTTGTGGATCGCGATCTGCCGGAAATGGTTGCATGGAGCGTGAATTCAGACCCACAGCCGGGGATCTCAGCTGCAGTTCGCCAACTGCTCAGCCATGGGGCCACCACGATCGGGTTTCTCTCGGGCCCGCCAGAAACATCTACAGGGCGGGAACGGCGAGCGGCATTTGAAGCTGAATGTGCGGCCCAGGAGGTGCCTCATTCAGTGATCTTTGATGGCTCTTTTCGCTCTGATGCGGGATATCGCGGTGCGGAGTTTATGGTGAAGCGCGGGGTGCGTTCAATGATCGCTGGAGATTCCATGATGACGATGGGAGCGCTCTCGTGTTTCCACGATGCCGGAATCTCGGTGGGCGCAGATGTGGATCTCATTGGCTTTGACGACATGCTCGCATTCCGCTTGCAGCCTGAGCCGCTCACTGTGATTGATCAACATGTGCAGCGCATGGGGATTCGTGCAGTGGAATTGCTGCTAGCACAGATGGATCCGCAAATCACGGTGGAAGAGCTGAATGCGGCGCGCCGGGAGCGGATTCCCACCACATTGTATGAAGGAGTGGCCGCACAACGGCGAGCTAGGTGGTGCGCCGAAGCTGAAGATCCAGAGTTGAAAAGCTGAGAATAAGGAGGCGAAAGATGGAACCAATTATTGAATTGCGGCATGTGCGCAAAACATTCGGGCCGGTCACCGTGATCGATGACGTGTCGGTGGCCGTGCGCCCTGGGCATGTGCAAGCCTTGCTCGGTGAGAATGGCGCAGGGAAATCCACGCTCATCAAAATGATGGCTGGGGTTTATCAGCCCGATGCTGGTGAAATCGTGATTGACGGAGAGCGCGTGAGAATCCCCAACGCCAAGGCCGCTGAGGCGTACGGGATTGCCACAATTCACCAGGAGCTCAATCTCGTGCCCACAATGAGCGTGGCGGAAAATATTATGCTCGGGCGCACTCCTCACCACGGAGGCATCGTGGATTTCCAGGAGTTGCGCGTCCGCGCTCAAGAGGCATTAAACATCGTCGGGCTCGACGTCGATCTCGATGCACGTGTGGGAAGCCTCGGTATTGCCCGTCAGCAGTTAGTGGAGATCGCCAAGGCGCTCTCCATGAAAGCGCGAGTGCTAATTCTTGACGAACCCACAGCGGCGCTCACCGGCCGTGAAATCGAACAGCTTTTCCTCGTGATAGACGATCTCAAAGCCAAAGGCGTGGGAATGGTGTTTATCTCCCACCACCTCGATGAGATTGGCCGAGTTGCGGATTCGGTGTCGGTGCTGCGCGATGGCAAATTTATTGCAGAAGTGCCGGCTAGCACTGCAGAAGATGAGCTAGTGCGGCTGATGGTGGGGCGCAATATCGATGATCAATTCCCACGGAAAAAGCCAGAATACGGCCCAGTGCGTTTGAAAGTAGAGCACTTGAGCTCGCGCGGAAAATTCGCAGATATTTCGTTTGAAGTACGCGCTGGAGAGGTGCTCGGCGTAGCTGGCCTAGTGGGAGCTGGGCGCACTGAAGTGGTGCGGGCGATCGCGGGTGCTGACCGTGTAGATTCCGGCAGTATTTTTGTAGACGGCAAGCCGCTCAAACTGGGTACTGTAAAAGCGGCAATTGCTGCTGGCGTAGGGCTTGTGCCAGAAGATCGCAAAGCCCAGGGGCTAGTGCTCGGGGCATCTGTGAAAGAGAATATCGGCTTGGCCACGCTCTACAGCACCTCAAAATACGGTTTGGCAGATCGTAAGGGGCAAGAGCGGCGAGCTCGTAAAGTGAGCGATAAGCTGCGTGTGCGAATGGCGAGCCTCGAGCAGCAGATTCGCAATCTCTCTGGCGGAAATCAACAGAAAGCGGTGTTTGCACGCTGGGTGCTTGCCAACTCAAAGGTGCTGCTTCTCGACGAGCCAACGCGCGGCGTCGATGTGGGCGCCAAAGTGGATATTTATTCAATTATCAACGAAATTACGGCGCAAGGCGGCGCTGTGGTGATGGTTTCCAGCGAGCTTCCAGAAGTGCTAGGCATGGCAGATCGGATTCTGGTGATGTCGAACGGGCGGGTGGCAGGTGAGCTACCTGCTCAAGGAGCCACTCAAGACGCAGTGATGGCACTGGCGGTATCCAAGATGGAAGAGACGCTCACGGCAGAAGCTCTCGCTGCCACCCGCCACGCGCATGTGCCAACTACGCTCGCCGCTAATTTGAATCCAGCTCAATCTCCAGAATTGTGAGGACACACATGAACGTTGCAACAACTGATCGCACTCCTAAACAATCTTCTGCGGCCGCTGCCCATCACCAAGCGGCCTCTCACCAGGATAAGAAAAAAGCGGGCAACCCCGTGCTCACCTGGATGATGAACAACGGTGCACTCGTGGGGCTCATTTTGCTGTGCCTCGGTCTGTTTATCGCCACGCCGTTCTTCCTCACTGTAAACAACGTGATTAACATCGGGATTCAAGCTGCCACCGTGGCAATTTTGGCTTTCGGCATGACTTTTGTGATCGTGACGGCGGGCATTGATCTTTCGGTGGGGTCTGTGGCAGCCCTCGGAGGAATGGTCTCGGCTTATATGTTCACTAGTGTGGGGCTTCCCGGCTGGCTCACGCTGATCGTGGGTCTGCTGATTGGGCTGCTCGCCGGAGCGATTTCCGGCATCTCGATCGCCTATGGCAAGCTGCCGGCATTTATCGCCACTTTGGCAATGATGTCGATTGCTCGTGGAGCCACACTCGTGATTTCCGATGGCTCTCCGATTCCTTCGGCAGGGGCAGTGAATATGCTGGGCGCTGATCTTGGCCCAATTCCCGTCCCTATTATTATGATGGCGCTCGCGGGAGTGATCTGCTGGTTTGTGCTCTCGCGCACCGTGATTGGCCGCTCGATGTATGCCATTGGTGGCAATATGGAGGCGGCGCGGCTCTCTGGCTTGCCAGTGAACAAAATTCTCGTGATCGTCTATGCTCTGTGCGGTATCTTTGCCGCACTCGCTGGCTTGGTGATGACGGGCCGGCTCTCTTCGGCACAACCGCAAGCGGGCGTGGGCTACGAGCTCGATGCGATCGCGGCAGTGGTGATCGGCGGTGCTTCGCTCGCGGGCGGTTCCGGCAAAGCGAGCGGCACCTTTGTAGGGGCTATCTTACTGGCGGTAATCCGCAACGGACTCAACATTATGAACGTCTCATCGTTCTGGCAGCAGATCGTGATTGGCTGTGTGATCGCGCTCGCTGTGGGATTCGATGTCGTGCGCAACAAGGCGCAAAACTAAATAATTTGTGCGGCTAGCTGCCCGCCAATGAAGGTGAGTGTGCGCTCTTCGCGCACCGGCATAGCTAGCGGCACACTACCGCCCGCAGCACGGGATACCGACTGCGGCAACAGAAAGGAAAATCTATGAAAATCTCTGCTCGCAAAGCTGTTGCCTTCGCAGCAACTGCGGTGTTTGCACTCGGCTCGCTGGCGGCGTGCAACCGCGGTGCCAGCACCACCGGAGGTGCCGGTGCGGAAGCTGGAAAGTCGATCACAATTGCGCTCTCCACCCAAACCAATCCGTTCTTCGTATCCGTGCGCAACGGAGCTCAGAAGAAAGCTGATGAGCTCGGCGTCAAACTCAATGTGCAGGACGCTTCAGACGATGCTGCCAAACAAACCGATCAACTCAACAACGCTGCCACCGCAGGTTCTTCCGTGGTGATTGTGAATCCGGTGGATTCTGACGCCGTGGTGCCCGCCGTCAGCGCATTAAACAAAGCAAAGATTCCAGTGGTTGCTGTAGACCGTGCTGTAAATGGTGGTACAGTGGCGTCGTTTATCGCTTCGGATAACGTGCTCGGTGGCAAGCTCGCCGCTACTGCACTTGCTAAAGCTGTGGGGGAGAAAGGCGAAGTGATCGTGCTGCAAGGTACGGCTGGCACCTCTGCTTCCCGCGAGCGTGGCCAAGGGTTCAAAGAGGGCATTGCACAATATCCCAATATCAAGGTGGTAGCATCGCAGACGGCGAATTTCGATCGCACTAAAGGCCTCGATGTGGCCACTAACTTGCTCCAAGCTCACCCGAATGCTGTGGGAATTTTCGCTGAGAATGACGAGATGGCACTCGGCGCTGTGAAAGCGCTTGGCGCCCGCGCCGGTAAGAGTGTATTTGTGGTGGGCTTTGATGGCTCAGCAGATGGTTTGAAAGCCGTGCAAGAGGGCACTCTCACCGCCACAGTGGCGCAGCAGCCAGAGCTGCTCGGGGCCACTGCAGTGGAAACCGCCGTGAAGATTCTCAAGGGCGAGAAGGTGCAGGCCGCTGCTCCAGTGGAGGTTGTAGTGGTAGACAAAACTAACGTAGCGGAGCACAAGTGAGCGCGCACATCGCCGTTGTTGGCTCAATTAATGCTGATCTGGCTGTGCGGGTGAGCCGCCACCCGTTGCCCGGGGAAACCCTGCTGGGCAGTGACGCTCGAGTGTCTGCTGGCGGAAAGGGAGCGAATCAAGCGGTGGCGGCAGCGCAGCTTGGGGCAACTGTGAAATTCGTGGGGGCCGTGGGATCTGATGCATACGCTGTGTCAGCTTTGGCATATCTGGAATCTTCTGGAATGGATTTAGCTGGTGTTGCTCGGGTGGAGGATTCCACTGGCTTAGCTGTGATCACGGTGGCTGCAAACGGGGAGAATACGATTGTGGTGGTGCCTGGCGCTAATGCGCACGTTGATGCGGATTATGTGCAGGCGGTGGAACAGTGCACGCATGCAATTTCCGAAGCAGATATCGTGCTCATTCAAGGAGAAATACCGGGTTCTGGAAATGAGCGCGCTGTGCAGCTCGCGCAAGGGCGGGTGGTGATCAACCTGGCGCCAGTGGTGCCAATTGATCGCCAGGTGCTCTTAAAAGCCAATCCGCTGGTGGCTAATGAGCACGAAGCTGGGCTGATCTTGGAGCAGTTGGGCGCACCGCTCCCAGAGGGGGGTGAATCTAATCCGCAAGGGTTGATAGCTGCGCTTATCGAGCAGGGATTTGCTGCGGTGGTGCTCACTCTTGGAGCGCGCGGTGCGCTGTGCGCTGAGGGGACGGTGGTGACGCCGATTCCAGCAGCTGAGATCACTGCAGTGGATACCACTGGAGCAGGTGATGCATTCACTGGCGCATTGGTAGCTCAGCTCGTTCAGGGTGTTTCACTCGTGGAGGCGTGTAGATTCGCCGCTCGAGTGGGTGCCTATGCTGCCACCCAAGCGGGTGCACAGAGCTCGTACCCACACTCAGATTCTCCGTTGCCGGAGTTAGCTGATGAGTGAGCGCGTGGCGCTGGTTCGTTGAAGGTGCGGCTCTCGAAATGGAGTGCGCCAGAAGTTTTGGCTTCCGCGCAAAGTGTGAGCTGGAGCTGAGGCTTCGCGCTGTAGTGCTGTGGCTTTGTGGCAGCCGCATGGGATAACTGTGCAGCTGCCACAAGCCCACGGCCACGCCATAGCAGCGCCCTTGGAGAGCTCTCGTGATGAGAGCCTTAGTGAAAGGAAGAACGTGAAGCAGCAGGGATTGCTCAATCCGCAGCTCAATGCGCTGATTGCACGCCTTGGGCACACCGACACTTTTGTGGTTGCAGATTGTGGCTTGCCAGTGCCCCGCGATGTGCCGGTGGTGGATTTGGCATTGTGTTTTGGAATTCCGCGGTTCGCCGATGTGGTGAGCCACGTGCTAGCAGAAGTGGTGATTGAGGGGTGCACAGTGGCCAGTGAAGCTGGAGATCGCGTGCGCTCCTGGCTACCTTCAATCACTGAGGAAGTGAGCCATGAGGAGCTTAAACGCCGAGTGGCTCGCGCTGCGTTTGTGATCCGCACTGGGGAAACCACTTCATTTGCCAATGCTATTTTTCACTGCGGAGTGCCTTTCTGACGGCTTGTGCGCAAAGTTTGTGGCACGTATTGCTCATTTAGAGGCAGAAACGCCCCTCTTAGGCAGTTAAACTAGAAGAGTAACACTCGCCTAGGAGGTATTCGTGAATCCTGTTGATGCAACTCAAACTCCAGCGTGGGCTTGGCTTGGCCAGCTGCGCGATAGCCTGAATGTGGATTTTCGTGGTTGGTTTGCCGCTGATCCCCAGCGTGCCCAACGGTTGAGTTTCCATGCGGCTGATCTATTTGTAGATATGAGCAAAACTTATCTCACCGCCGATATTAAAACGGCGTTGCTGCAGTTAGCTGAACAAGTGGGAGTTGCTGAGCGGCGGGAAGCGATGTTCCGTGGCGAACGTATTAACGTAACTGAAAACCGTGCAGTGTTGCATACGGCGTTGCGCCAGCCTGTTTCTGCTCTGGCCGAGGAGCACCTTGAGGTGGCCGGCCAAGATGTGACGGCAGATGTGCGCGCAGTGCTGGAGCGTATCTACGAATTTGCTCGTAACGTGCGTTCCGGGCGTTGGTTGGGAGTGACCGGCAAACAAATTCGCACGGTTGTAAATATCGGTATTGGTGGTTCCGATCTAGGGCCTGTGATGGCCTATGAGGCGTTGAAACCGTATGTGCAGCAAGGGATTGAATGCCGGTTCGTTTCTAATATTGATCCCACAGACATCGCCCAAACCCTCAAGGGGGCTAATCCAGAAACCACGCTCTTCATTGTGGCGTCTAAGACGTTCACCACAGCGGAAACCATCACGAATGCGAAGCAGGCGCGGGGGTGGCTCATTGATGGGCTGCGGGCGCACGGGGTGATCGATGGCTCTGAAGCATCGCTGAATGCCGCAGTGGCGAAGCATTTTGTGGCAGTTTCTACGAACCTTGAAAAAGTGGCAGAATTTGGCATCGATCCGCGCAATGCCTTTGGCTTCTGGGATTGGGTGGGTGGCCGCTACTCGGTGGATTCTGCCGTGGGCACAGTGCTCGCCATCGCGATTGGGCCGGATAACTTCGAGGAGTTCTTGGCAGGTTTCCACGCGATTGATGAGCATTTCCGCACTGCTCCAGCAGCGGAAAACGTGCCTTTGCTGATGGGCTTGCTCAATGTGTTTTACACTAATTTCTTAGGCGCAGCCACCCATGCGGTGTTGCCATATTCGCAGTTCTTGCACCGTTTCCCGGCCTATTTACAGCAGCTCACGATGGAGAGCAACGGCAAACGGGTGCGCTGGGACGGCTCTGAGGTGAGCACAGCTACTGGTGAAGTGTGGTGGGGCGAACCGGGCACGAATGGGCAGCACGCTTTCTATCAGCTCATTCATCAAGGCACGCAGCTGATCCCTGCAGATTTCATCGGCTTCGCTAATCCCACGTATCCGCTCTCTTTTGACGGCGTTGATCAGCATGAGCTTTTCCTCTCGAATTTCTTTGGGCAAACCGCGGCGCTCGCATTCGGTAAAACCGCAGACGAAGTGCGCGGAGAAGGAACTCCTGAGGAAATCGTTTCGGCGCGGGTGTTCCCTGGCAATAAGCCCACGGTGTCGATCATGGCGGAAGCACTCACCCCGCGTATCTTAGGTGAGCTCATAGCTCTCTATGAGCATATTGTTTTCACTCAAGGAGTGGTGTGGGGAATTGATTCATTCGACCAATGGGGCGTGGAGCTTGGCAAGCAGATGGCGCTTAAGCTGGCTCCGGCAATCAGCGGAGACGCAGCAGCTATTGCCGCTCAAGATACTTCCACTCAGCAGCTGATTGGCTTCTATCGCGCTCATCGCCACTGATATCAGTGGCGCTCATACTGAGGCTGAGGGCTCTCGAAACCGGTAGCTTGCGGCTGCCAGCAGATGAGCTGGCGCGAGACGCTCGTGATTGCGGCCGCTAGTTGGGGGGGGCTTACCGGCGCACCCGGTAAGCCCACCCCAACTAGTTCCCGCGAGGAATGTATCGATGGCAACGCAATCGCATATTCTCACTGAGAGAAAGTTGGCGGAGTACAAAATTTGCTGAGAAAAGGTAGAGCAAGGGCCGTTTTTCCGTGTTGGTGACAGGCCAAGCAGGGTATCATTAAAGATGGTGTGCGGAACGCTGCGCTATCGTATGCGCCGCGCATACGCCTGATTGTGCGCTGTTCTATACGGCGCATCATATGCAAAGGAGTTTATTGATGGCAGAGAAGAAACCAGTAGTCGTCACAGTCACCGGCGCGGCCGGCAATATTGGATATGCCACTCTTTTCCGCGTGGCTGCGGGCGATATGCTCGGGGCTGATCAGCCTGTGATTATCAACATGCTCGAGATCACTCCGGCGTTGCACGCTGCTGAGGGCACTGCTATGGAGCTCGACGATTGCGCATTCCCGCTGCTTGCGGGGGTGAACATCACTGATGATCCCAACGTGGCATTTGAGGGGTGCAATTTTGGGCTGCTCATTGGAGCCCGGCCACGCACTAAGGGCATGGAGCGTGTGGATCTGCTTGAGGCCAATGGCGGCATCTTCGTGCCACAGGGCAAAGCAATCAACGATCACGCCGCCGATGATGTGCGCGTGTTGGTGGTGGGCAACCCAGCTAATACAAACGCTGTGATTCTCGCGCACTCGGCTCCTGATGTTCCCAAGAGCCGTATCACAGCCATGATGCGCCTCGATCACAATCGTGCACTGAGCTCTTTGGCTAAGAAACTCGATGTTCCGGTGAAAACTATCACCAATATGACGGTGTGGGGGAATCACAGCGCCGATCAGTATCCAGATATCACCTGGGCAAAGGTGAATGGTGAGGCGGCTGCACCACAGGTTGATGATGCCTGGCGTAAAGATCACTTCATTCCAACTGTGGCTCAGCGTGGCACAGCTATTATTAATGCCCGTGGTGCTTCGTCTGCAGCATCGGCAGCGAATGCAGCTATTGATCACATGCGGTCATGGGCTCTCGGCACTCCAGAGGGCGATTGGGTGAGCTCCGCTGTTTGGAGCGATGGCGCTCATTATGGTGTGCCTGAAGGGCTGATGTATGGATTCCCATGCACCAGCGATGGCACAGATTGGAAGATAGTAGAGGGCCTGGAGATCTCTGAAGAAACTCAGGCCGGTATCGACCATTCCTCGCAGGCTGCTGTGCAGGAGCTTGAGATGGTGAAAGGTCTTGGGATTCTCTGAGCTGGTTGTGCTCATACATAAAATCTCATGGCGCATAGATCAGTGAACGTATCAAGCCAGTGAGCTTCTCACTAGTAGCGTAATGCGATCATGTGATATTCCGTGGTGGCGTTTCCCGGCGTATAGCTGGGAAACGCCACCACTGTTTTGCCTGAATAATGATGGCCTGTAGAGCAGTTCGAGCTATCGAGCATCTCAAGCTACGGGGAGTTTGATTTGGCTATTTTTGGGAGTGTGTGGGGAAAGTGCTGGTGTGGCGTTAGAGCGGGGCTGGTTCGAGAATTCTGGGGGAGTGTGTGGGGAAAAGTAAGCAAAAGCTTTTGGAACGGCAGGCGAAAGCTATTGATGGAGTTGTGGCTTTTTGCAGGTGCAGTAGATTGCGGTTGGTGTAAGTCGATTGCGGTAGGTTGTAAAGACCTATGCTGAGGGGGTGTGGGCAGTGACAACGCCGCTTAGGCGCTATCACTGCCCCGAGAGCTTATAGCGCGCATACGTCTTTCAGCGTTTCGATTGCCCGAGTTAAAAGATCCATTGGGATATTTAGAGCGGGTAGCAGGCGAACTTTCTCTTTTGCAGTGAGCACTAGCACTCCCGCTGCCTGGCACGCCGCCACAACATCGCTGGCGGGTTTCACGGTGCTCACACCGAGCATCAATCCCATTCCGCTCACACCGGTAATCCCAGAGGCTCCTTCGAGCTCGGAGCGAATATAGGCCTCGCGTGCGCGCACGCCTGCTAGCAGATCGGAATCAATGCGGTTGAGCACGTTGAGCGCTCCTGCACAGATAGCTGGATTGGCTCCAAACGTGGTGGCATGATCTCCAGGGCCGAGCACTGTGTGCACGCTGTGTGCGAGCAGTGCTGCCGAGAGGGGGAGCCCGCCCCCGATTCCTTTGGCAGTGGTCACCACATCGGGGTGGAGGCCAAAGCGTTGGAAAGCGTAGAGTTCGCCGGTGCGCCCATTGCCCGTCTGCACTTCATCAACCATTAACAGCACATCATTTTCGCCGCACCAGCGGGCGAGTTCCTGCACATACTGCGCATCGAGCACATGAATTCCTCCCTCCCCTTGAATCAATTCGATGAGCACTCCAGCAAGTGGCCTGGCTGCATGGGCGGCTGCTACGCCAGCTATACCACTCGCCGGGCTAACGTGTGTGAACCCCGGAGTGAGAGGCTGAAAGAGCTCGTGGTAATGCTCTTGGCCGGTGGCTGCGAGCGTGCTGAGGGTGCGGCCGTGGAAACTCTCTTCCAAAGTGAGAATGGTGTAGCGGGCAGGCAGCCCATCTGCTCCGATCCCGAAACGATCGGCAGCATATTTGCGCGCCACTTTGATTGCTGCCTCGTTAGCTTCAGCTCCAGAATTTGCGAAAAACACTTTGGCCATGCCAGTGCGTTCGCACAGCAGTTGTGCCAACTGTGCCGGAGGGTTGGTGTAATAGAGGTTACTGGTGTGGGCGATAGTGGTGAGTTGCTCATAGACGGCGTTCACCCACTGGGGATCGCTCATTCCAAAGCCGTTCACGGCGATTCCGGTGCCGAGGTCGATATATTCGCGGCCGGCGTCATCGTATGCGAGAGATCCGTGCCCCCTCACAAGGGTGAGTGGAAAACGCCCATACGTGTGCGCAATAAACTGTTGGGTGAGTTCTTGTGCGGTAGGTGTGCTAGTAGCTGCGGTACTGTGGGATTCGGTTTCCATTTTATTTTTCCCCTCTGATCCACGTGCCCACCCCTTGATCGGTGAGCAATTCCACCACGATTGAATGCGCTGTGGTGCCGTCCATAATCACTGAGTTTTTCACGCCCCACCCGATAGCTTTTATGGCATATTCCACTTTGGGGATCATGCCGCCGCTAATCACTCCCTGATCGCGCAGGTGCTCAGCGTCTGTCACTGAGATATTCGTGATGAGTGAAGCAGGATCATTTTTATCGCGCAGAATTCCCGCGATATCCGTCATAAAGATCAGCCGTTCCGCGCCGAGGGCGCCGGCGATATGGGCAGCTGCCACATCTCCATTCACGTTCAAAGTGTGCCCGTAGGAATCGGTGGCTAGTGTGGAGATCACAGGAATATATCCGCCGGCTAAAACATCGAGAATGGGCTGAGCGTTCACGTGAGTGATCTCTCCAACGAATCCGAGCCGGGGATCTTTCTGCCTAGCTTCGAGCATACGGGCATCTATGCCAGAGAGGCCGATGGCATGCCCACCTTTCATCTCTAGCAGTTGCACAAGGTGCTTATTCACTTTTCCGGCGAGCACCATCTGCACAATATCCATAGTTTCTTGATCGGTCACTCGTAGCCCGTTCACAAATTCTGGCTGTTTGCCAACGAGCTGCATCATAGCAGTGATATCTGGCCCGCCTCCGTGCACGAGTACGATTCTCACTCCGATGAGCCGCAGCAGTGCCACGTCTTCCATCACCTGCAGTTGCAAATCGGGATCTTTCCTGGCGTTGCCGCCGTATTTCACCACCACAATTTTTCCAGAGTAGCGCTGAATATAGGGCAGAGCCTGGGTGAGCACTCCTGCTCGTTCAAATGCATCGAGAGCCATGATGAGCCTTTCTCGTGGGAGCTGTGTGAGTGGAGAAGCGGTATCGATTATTGTGTGCTGTGTGAGTGGAGTGCGCTGGGTGAGCGCTGGCATGCTGAGTGCTGCGAGCTGGTGCGGATAATGAGCCGCACTCTCCGTCACGACCGATAGTCACCATTGATATGCACGTAATCATAGGTGAGATCGCACCCCCAGGCAGTAGCCTGCGCAGCGCCGTCAGCCAACTGCACGTGAATAGTGATTTCTTTTTCGAGCAGGATTTGTTTGGCTCGTTCTTCAGAGAACCCAATTCCCACGCCGTTTTCGCACACTGTGATTGTGCCGGCAGCGCTCTCAAAAGCCACGGTGATTCCAAAAGGATCGAGTGGCACCCCAGCATATCCGAGTGCACAGAGCACCCGCCCCCAATTTGCATCGGCGCCGAACATGGCGGTTTTCACGAGGCTTGAGGTGATCACTGACTTAGCGAGCGCTTGGGCAGCCGCTTCACTTGCTGCGCCACGCACCGTGCACTCCAGCAGTTTAGTAGCGCCTTCGCCATCTCCTGCGATCATTTTGCACAGGTGCAAGGTAACGCTGTTCAGCGCTTTCATAAAAGTGGCGAAGCCTTCGCCGCGCGTTTCGATAGGAGTGTTGCCCGCCAGCCCGTTAGCGAGAATTGCCACGGTGTCGTTGGTAGAAGTATCGCCATCAACACTGGTCATGTTAAAAGAGCGTTGCACATCGGTGGAAAGCGCCAGCTGCAGCATCTCGGGAGAGATAGCCACATCGGAGGTGATAAAGACGAGCATAGTGGCCATATCGGGGTGGATCATGCCGCTGCCCTTGGCCATTCCTCCGAGTTTGCACAGCACGGGTCCGTGTGGGCCAGGAAGTTCAAAGCTCACGGCCACTTCTTTGGCATGGGTATCGGTGGTGAGGATTGCTTCGGCTGCTTCGTGGGCTGCCGCGGTGCTTGCGGCTAAGCGCTGAGTGAGATTCGGGATTGCCGTCAGTATCGGCTCAGGATTCAGGGGTTCCCCGATCACACCAGTGCTGGCCACCACCACGGTGTTGGGGCTGATCCCCAGGTGTTGCGCCAGAGCTTCGCAAGTTTCTTGAGCCACAGCTTCGCCGCCGGGGTTGCAGGTGTTAGCGTTGCCCGAGTTGCATATGATCGCGTTGGCATAGCCGTGAGAGGCAGCTAGATGTGCTTTCGTGACGGCGATCGGGGCACCTTTCACCAGGTTCTTTGTGTAGACGGCGGCAGTGGCAGCGGCGATGGAACTCGTGATCAATGCCAGATCACTCTTAGAACGATTTTTACGAATCCCCGCATGCATTCCTGCAGCTTTAAATCCTTGGGCGGCGCACACTCCGCCATCAATGAGGGTGATCATAGGAGGCCTCTCTTGCTGGAATTACGTGAACTAAAAAGGGCGAGTAAACGGAACAATGCTTTACCCATACACCAAACCGGTGGTCTCCGGGGCGCCGATGACGATGTTGAGATTTTGCACTGCAGCTCCGGAGGCTCCTTTCCCGAGATTGTCGAAGCGTGCCACGAGAGTGAGCGGAGCCCCGGCGGGAGCCTGTGGAGAAGTGTGCACGCTGATTTCGAGATCGTCGCGGTCTGCGTATGCAGCGGCCGAGAGAAATCCGGATTCGGCCGCCAACTCTGGGCTATTGCTGGCGGCTATGCGTATGAGTGGTTCGTCTGCATAGTAGCTAGCGTAGAGATCGTAAATATCGGCGGCGCTAGTGGAGAGTAAACCGGCGGGAATCGGGACAGTTACTTCAAGCCCTGCATAAAAATTAGCCACAACTGGCACAAACGTAGGGTTCGTGGTGAGGCCAGAGATCGCCGTCATCTCTGGGATATGTTTGTGCTGCTGGCTCAGCCCGTAGGCGCGTGGGCCGCTGAGTAGTGTGGCTTGAGAAGTGCCGGCGCCGCAGTGAGCTTCGTATTGTGCAATCATTTTCTTTCCGCCTCCGGAATATCCGGTGAGGCTAAAACACGTGAGCGCCGTGTGGGGCGGGAGCACTCCCTCGCTGACGAGCGGCGCTACGAGTGCAATAAATCCACTTGCGTGGCACCCAGGGTTTGCTATTCTCCGAGAATTGCGGATCGCTGAGCGCTGGCCATGAATTTCTGGGAATCCGTAATCCCACCCCGCAGCGGTGCGATGAGCGGTAGAGGTGTCGATGAGCACAGTGTGGTTGTTAGCCACGAGTGCACTCGCTTCGCGAGCGGCGGAATCGGGCAGGCAGAGGATCGCCACATCGGCGCTGTTGAGGGCCTCGGCTCGTGCTGCTGGATCTTTGCGCAGGGGTTCTGGCAGGGTGATGAGCTGAATATCTGAACGAGTGGAGAGCCGCTGGGCAA
>JALELI010000035.1 GCA_022768785.1 Arcanobacterium sp.
GCAAGCACTATCAGCACAATCGTGAGGATCAGCCCAAAATTAATGAATTCCATCTTCCACCCTTTGCGGTACTCGGCGGATATTACCGCGCTCTGAGCTGCAGAATATCCTAGATTAACTAATATTCACTACAAACAGCTACTCATTTGCAGTTACCTCTGCACCGGCAGCCGCTTCCAATAGCAAGTGTGCGCCGTCCACTCCCACCACAGTGGCTTCAGTGCCCTGCGTGATCATGCCGTGCTCCGTTTTAGCGCTCCACACTTCTCCACCCACTTTTGCACGCCCTGCTGTGGGCGTGATGTCAGTGAGTGCACGTGCTGATTTTCCGGTGTAGGCATACACATTGGAATCTTTCGTGGAACTGGAATTCACATGTTTGCGCACCCATGGGCGCACAAACATTAGGCACACCACCGATACCACAGCAAAAACAACAATCTGCACCACCCACGAATCGGTGAAAATCGCCGTGAGCATTGCTGCGAATCCTCCCCCGGCCAACATTAAAAACGTGAAATCCACGGTGAACATCTCAAGAATGAGCAGCACCAGTGCGATAATCGCCCAAATCCCCCACATATCTGGCCTCCGTTGCTCGTGCTTGCGCTAGTTATAAGTGTAGCGTGCCTGCTCAGCCTATGCGGCAACTGCCGCAAATCGCCCCTGCTCCGATGATAAAGCAATAGTCATATCAAAGAGCTGTGAGAGGGTATCGCTCGTGAGCACTGACCCAATAGGGCCTGCGGCAAACACTTCGCCAGCTTTGAGTAGCAACACATGAGTGAAGCCCGCCGGAATTTCTTCCACATGGTGAGTGACCATCACCATCACCGGAGCGAATGCACCATGTGCGAGCTGACCAAGGGATCTCAAGAGTTTCTCTCTCCCGCCGAGATCCAACCCCGAAGCTGGCTCATCAAGCACCAACACTTCAGGATTCGGCATAAGCGCCCGAGCGATCCCCACCCGCTTTTTCTCTCCAGTAGAGAGTGTGGAGAGCTGGCGCTGCGCGAGATTATCCACTCCGAGCGCTGCGAGTAGCTCGTGAGCTCGGGCGTTGTCTTCTGGATCGTATTCCTCTCGCCATGAAGCCGTCATACCGTAGGCGGCGGTGCGCACCGCATCGAGCACGAGTTCATTGTGCGGAATAACGTGATCGAGAGCAGATGATGCCAAGCCCACGAGCGGGCGCAACTGTGTGAGATCAACGTGGCCGAGGCGCTCTCCCAAAATTTCTACCGTGCCTCGAGTGGGGTGCATACGGCCCGATATCAGTTTCACAAGAGTGGTTTTCCCAGCCCCATTCGGCCCGAAAATCACCCACCGCTCACCGCTATTCACCGAAAAATTCACGGAACGTAAGATATTAGTGCCACCGCGGCGCACCCACACATTCTGAACATCAAGAACATCGCCCATAATGCTTATCCTAAACGAGCTAGTGGTTCAGCTCATTCCGAGAGCCCACCAGCGAGCACATCTCGATAAAACTCCATCGTTTTCACCGCGATCGCGCTCCATGAGAAATGCTCCTCCACTCGCTTTCGGCCTGCTGCGCCCATCTGGCGCGCCCGTTGCGGATCGGCACACATCTGTGTGAGAGCCTGTGCTAAATCAGCCTCAAACTTCTCTGGATACAGCGGCGTGCCAGAACCGTCGTCAAGCTGGTCGATCGGCACAAGAGTGCCCGTCACGCCGTCGTCAATACAATCCGGAATCCCGCCGGTGGCAGTTCCCACCACCGGCAGCCCCACTGCCATTGCTTCCAGATTCACAATCCCAAGCGGCTCATAGATTGAGGGGGTCACGAATGTGGTGGAACACGCTTCTAGCGCCACGATCTGCTCGTGCGGAAGATGCTCTTCAATCCAGATCACCCCATCGCGTTCTTTCTGGAGCTTCTCCACGAGCTCGCGCGTTTCCGCTGCAATCTCAGGGGTATCGGGAGCTCCGGCGCAGAGGATCACCTGCACCTCGTGAGGCACGTGACGCAAGGCTCGCAGCAATCCAGGCACACCCTTTTGCCGCGTAATCCTCCCAACAAACATAATCGTGGGGCGTTCTAAACTCAGCCCTAAACTAGTGAAATACTCCCGTGCCTGTGCCCACTGGGCTTCACTGCGCGGAGCGTGCCATTTCTCCAGGTCAATTCCATTGTGAATCACTCGCACGCGCGCTGGATCCACTGCCGGATATGCAGTGAGAATATCGGTGCGCATCGCACGAGAAACGGCCACGATGCCAGCCGCGGCCTCATACGCCGTCTTTTCAATCCAGCTGGAGAGATCGTATCCGCCGCCGAGTTGTTCGCGTTTCCAGGGGCGTAGCGGCTCAAGCGAATGAGCGGAAATCACATGTGGAATCCCATAGAGCACACTCGAAATGTGCCCAGCCATATTTGCATACCAGGTGTGCGAGTGCACAATATCGGCTCCCTGCACATCTTTCACCATCTCCAGATCCACGCCGAGAGTGCGCACCGCATCGTTGGCACCAGCGAGCCCCTCAGGATAGGTATAGCCATCGAGATGTACTCCTGGCACGCTCGATTCACGCTGCCCATCAAAAGCGTGCACATGCACAGTAGCGTGCGCCGCGAGCACTTTCGAGAGCTCGGCCACGTGCACGCCAGCCCCTCCATACACATAAGGTGGGAATTCGCGCGTGAGCAGATCAACCCTCATTGGAATCCTTTCAGATCAGCTTTTCTAGCTGTATGTTTCCTATTACTTCATACCGTTCGGCTGTGTGACACGTCACTGTATGCCTAGTGATTACCATATCCCACACCTGCCGGAAAAAGGAGAATAAAAGGCAGATCGCAGCAAAATTGCGCTAATTTTACACTTTCACCCCCACAACCGCGAACGAACAGATAAAGTGGAGCTATGAATAAAAACCCAACTGTGCTCGCAATCGTTCTCGCTGGAGGTGAGGGCAAACGGCTCATGCCGCTCACCAAAGATCGCGCCAAACCAGCCGTACCATTTGGCGGAATCTACCGGCTCATTGATTTCGCGCTATCAAATATAGTGAATTCTGGATATCTGCACATCGTGGTGCTCACCCAGTATAAGAGCCACTCGCTAGACCGCCATATTTCGCGCACCTGGCGCATGAGCAACTTACTCGGCAACTACATCACCCCCGTACCCGCTCAGCAGCGCGTGGGTAAGAATTGGTATCTCGGCTCTGCCGATGCGATCTATCAGAGCTTGAACATCGTATACGATGAACAGCCAGACATCGTTGTGATCACTGGCGCAGATAACATCTACCGCATGGATTTCTCGCAGATGGTGGAACAGCACATTGAATCGGGCCTCGATCTCACCATAGCAGGGATTCGCCAGCCGAAAAGCATGGCGAGCTCATTCGGTGTGATCGACCGCGATCCTTCAGACCCCTATAAAGTGCGCCGCTTCCTTGAAAAGCCCACTGAGGTGGAAGGCCTGCCAGATTCCCCCGATGAGATATTGGCCTCGATGGGCAACTATGTGTTCACCACAAAGGCATTAGTCGATGTTCTCAATGACGATGCCGACAATGAAAATTCCGCTCACGATATGGGTGGCTCAATCGTGCCGATGTTTGTGGAATCTGGTAACTGCGGCGTGTACGATTTCACGTTCAACGAAATCCCTGGCGCTACCGAACGCGATAAAAACTATTGGCGAGATGTTGGCACTATCGATTCTTTTTATGAAGCGAATATGGATTTGATTGCGATCAACCCGATCTTCAATCTCTACAATCGCCGGTGGCCGCTGCTCACTGGATACACTGGTCTACCACCCGCCAAGTTCGTGTATGGGCATCATGGGCGCCTCGGCCATGCCCTCGATTCCATCGTCTCCCCCGGCGTGATTGTTTCGGGCGGCGAGGTGATTAGTTCGGTGCTCTCGCCGTTCGTGCGAGTGAATTCATGGGGTTCCGTGCGAGATTCCGTGCTGTTTGACAACGTGAATGTGGGGCGCAACGCCACCGTGGTGCGCGCGATTGTCGATAAGAATGTGAAGATTGATGACGGCGCCCAGCTCGGTGTGGATCACGACCGGGATCGGGAGCGGGGCTTCTTCGTGTCGCCCAGCGGAATCGTAGTGGTGCCCAAGAATACGCACGTGACGGCGTGATCGCCTGATGACGCGCGGCGGTTTTCGCCCACTATTATTCTCCGCCTGCCCGGACAGCACAGCGCAGCTCGCCCTAGTGGCGCAACAAATGCATAAGTAGAATGGAGAATGGCCACCACGAAAAGTGGTGACCATTCTCCGTTGTGCACAGTGAGTAGATTACGTTCATCAGCATGGCGCTAACCAACTGGCAATGCCCAGAATTTCAACCGGCAATGCCTAGAACTCCGGCCGGCAATGCTCAGAACTTGCGGATTACTCAGTTGCCATAGTGCGCTACTCAGCTGCTGCGCACTCTCACCAGATATTGTGCGTGCCTACCAAAACGCCAGCGCTACTCCCAGCTGCTGCGCACTTATACCACTCACTAGGCAAGTGAGATCAACTCGCGGTAGTCGTCTCCCCAAAGGTCTTCATCGCCGTCAGGCAAAATGAGCACTCGCTGCGGATCGAGCGCCTCCACAGCGCCCTCATCGTGGGTAACGAGCACTGTGGCTCCTTCGTAAGTGCGCAAGGCGTGCAGAATTTCTTCGCGCGAGGCCGGATCGAGGTTATTCGTAGGCTCGTCAAGCAGCAGCACATTGGCTCCGCTCACCACCAGCATGGCTAGCGCCAAACGGGTTTTCTCGCCACCAGAGAGCACAGCGGCGAGTTTCTCGGCGTCGTCACCAGAAAAGAGGAAACTCCCCAATACGCTACGCAAGTGGGTGTCGTCTAGCTCGGGAGCCACGGCGCGTAAGTTTTCTTCCACAGTGGCGTGGATATCAATCGTCTCGTGCTCCTGCGCGTAATAGCCCAGCTTGAGGCCGTGGCCCGCAATCACTTCACCAGTATCGGGCTCCTCTATGCCCGCTAAAATCCGCAGCAGCGTGGTTTTACCTGCGCCATTGAAACCGAGCACCACCACCCGCGAGCCGCGGTCGATAGCGAGATCCACGCCAATAAACACTTCGAGTGATCCATACGATTTGGAGAGATCTTTCGCGCGCAGCGGAGTTTTTCCCGAGGGCAGCGGATCAGGAAACCGCAAGTGCGCCACTTTCTCTGCACGGCGCTCTTCGGGCAGTGCCGCAAGCAGCTCATGTGCACGCCGTTCCATATTTTGCGCGGCCACAGCTTTCGTGGCTTTATACCGCATCTTATTGGCTTGCTCCAGCAGAGCCGCGGCTTTCTTCTCAACGTTCGCCCGCTCGCGCTTACGGCGCTTTTCATCAACTTCACGCTGCTTGAGGTAGGCGTCCCAGCCAAGCGAGTACGCATCAATCACCGCTCGATTTGCATCGAGATACCACACGCGATTCACCGTTTCCTGCAACAGCTCCACAGAGTGTGAAATCACAATAAATCCGCCGGAATACGAGCGTAGCCACTCCCGCAGCCACACGATGGAATCGTGATCGAGATGGTTGGTGGGCTCATCGAGAAGTAGCGTTTCCGCTCCGGAAAAGAGCACCCGTGCCAGCTCCACGCGGCGGCGTTGGCCACCAGAGAGCGTGCCCAAAGTTTGATCGAGCACCCGCGCCGGCAGCCCTAATGCCGCCGTTATTTTTGCCGCTTCAGATTCCGCAGCATATCCCCCAGCTGCCGTGAATTCCGCATCGAGGCGGATATAGCGTTCCATCGCTTTGTGCTGCGCCGCTCCCTCAAGCGTGGCCATATCGTGCTCTGCTTTACGGATATTGCGCAGCTTCGCGGCAATTCCGCGCGCCGAGAGCACACGATCTCGCGCACTCTGATCCTGCTCGCCGGTGTGCGTATCCTGCGGAAGATACCCCACCGAGTCTTTTATAGAAACTGTGCCTGTGTACTCCACGCTTTCCGCCGTCACGCCTTCCCCTGCGATCAAGCGCATCAGCGTAGTTTTCCCCGCTCCATTGCGGCCCACGAGCCCGATACGATCTCCTTTGTTCACACTGAGTGTGGCGTTATTCACTAGGTGACGGGTGCCAATTCGGAGGTTGAGGTTGCTCAGTGTGATCACGGAAAGCTAGTGTAGCGGATTTTTACGCATCCTTTTTGTGTGCCCTCTCACCTACCGGCCGTGCACTCTGTGGGTGGCAGTGTTTCATACAATGGAAGCTATGAAAACACCTGCAATTCTCGTGCTCGCCGATGGCTCAGTTTTTTCAGGAATCAGCATTGGGGCACCTGGTGAGGCAGTGGGCGAGGTGGTGTTTAACACCGCTATCACTGGCTATCAGGAAATTCTCACCGATCCTTCCTACGCTGGCCAACTCGTCACCCTCACATATCCGCATATTGGCAACACCGGAGCTAACCGCGAAGATGTGGAATCCGGAGGGATTCAAGCAGCCGGGCTCATTATCCGATCCTTGCCCGTGCAGCACTCCTCTTTCCGCGCCGAAGAATCGCTTCCCGCTTATCTGCTCACCGAGGGAAAAGTGGCTATCGCTGAGATCGACACCCGCCGTCTCACCCGTCTGCTGCGTGAAAAAGGCTCTCAAGCTGGAGCAATCGTGGTGGGAGCGAGTGGAGATGACGCCGCCGCCGTGGCTCGTGCACAGCAGCTCGCACTTGATTTTGGCTCTATGAGCGGCAAAGATCTCGCTCGTGAAGTGAGCACTCGCACAGCGTATGTGTATGACGAAAGCACCTGGGAGCTCGGCACTGGATACGCCTCTCCCCCACGCCGAATGCGCACCGTGGTGGCCTATGATTTCGGAGTGAAGCGCAATATCTTGCGCATGCTCACCGCACGCGGCTGTGAGGTGCACGTGGTGCCAGCCACCACCAGCGCTATTGATGCTCTAGCTCTCAAACCCGATGGGATTTTCCTCTCGAATGGCCCTGGCGACCCCGAGCCATGCACCTATGCAATTGCAGCGATTCAAGATTTTCTCAAATTTGGGATTCCGATGTTTGGCATTTGCCTCGGCCACCAGCTACTCGGCTTGGCGCTCGGAGCGAGCACCCGCAAAATGCCTTTCGGCCATCATGGAGCAAACCACCCCGTGCGCGAGCTGGCCACAGGCAGAGTGATGATCACTAGCCAAAACCACGGATTTGATGTAGATGCCGCCACACTTCCTCCCACTGTGCGAATCACCCATGAGAGCCTCTTTGACGGCTCATTGCAGGGCATGGAGCTCACGGATAAACCGGTGTTTTCGTTCCAAGGGCACCCTGAAGCCAGCCCTGGCCCCCACGATTTGCACGAGCTTTTTGATAAGTTCGTGGCGCTGATGGATTCCCAGAAAGGCGGCAACCATGCCTAAACGCACCGATATCTCCACTGTGCTTATTCTTGGAGCTGGCCCTATCGTGATTGGCCAAGCCTGTGAATTCGATTATTCTGGCGCCCAGGCGTGCAAGGCACTGCGTGAAGAGGGCTACCGCGTGGTGCTGGTGAACTCAAACCCCGCCACAATTATGACCGATCCGCATATGGCCGATGCCACCTATATCGAGCCGATTCTGTGGGACGTGGTGGAAAAAATCATCGCCCGCGAGCGGCCTGATGCAATTTTGCCCACAATGGGCGGGCAGACGGCGCTCAACTGTGCTCTCGATCTAGCCAAACACGGCGTGCTCGATAAATACGGTGTGGAACTGATCGGGGCCACAGCCGATGCTATTGATAAGGCGGAAGATCGCGGCCGCTTCAAAGAGGCGATGCAGAAGATCGGTTTGCGAACACCGAAATCTCATGTGTGCTATACGATGAGCGAAGTGTTTGCGGCCCAGGAAGACGTTGGCTTCCCCACCTTGATTCGCCCGAGCTTCACTCTCGGAGGCACCGGTGGCGGTATCGCATACAACCGCGATGAGCTGTTTGAAATCTGCACCCGCGGCTTTGAAGCCTCTCCAGTGCACGAGCTCTTGATTGAGGAATCCATTCTCGGGTGGAAAGAATTCGAGATGGAAGTGGTGCGCGATAAAGCTGATAACTGCATTATTGTGTGCTCGATCGAGAACCTTGACCCCTGCGGAATCCACACCGGGGATTCCATCACTGTGGCTCCAGCGCAGACCCTCACCGATAAGGAATATCAGATTATGCGCGGTGCCTCCCTCGATGTGCTGCGTGAAATTGGGGTGGATACTGGCGGCTCGAATGTGCAATTTGCTATCAAACCGGAAACTGGCGAAATGGTGATCATCGAGATGAATCCGCGCGTTTCTCGATCTTCTGCCCTGGCTTCCAAAGCCACTGGTTTCCCGATTGCCAAGGTGGCCGCGAAGCTGGCTGTGGGATATACCCTTGACGAGTTGCGCAATGAGATCACTGGCGGAGTGACCCCGATTAGCTTCGAGCCCACGATTGACTACGTGGTAACCAAAATCCCTCGCTTCGCCTTTGAAAAATTCCCCACTGCCAACAACCGGCTCACCACCCAAATGAAATCGGTGGGCGAAGTGATGGCTATTGGGCGCACCTTTGAAGAATCTCTGCAGAAGGCGCTGTGCGGTTTAGAAACTGGCCTCACTGGGCTCAATTCCCGCAGCAGTGATCGTGAAGTTATTCACCGTGAAATTTCCAACCCTGGTGCAGAGCGAATCCTCTATGTGGCAGATGCATTCCGCTGCGGAATGAGCCTCGATGAGGTGCACAGCTCCACTAAGATCGATCCGTGGTTCCTCGCTGCTGTGCAGGATCTGGTGGCTGCTGAAAGCAAGCTGCTCGCTGGCCATGAGAGCGGCAGTGCCACTATCTCTACTATGGGCACCACCACACTCCGCGAGCTCAAACGCCAGGGATTTTCTGACGAGCGCCTGGCCGAGTTGCTCGGCTGCTCTGCCGAGCAGGTGCGCGTTCGCCGGCAGGAGCTTGGATTGCGCCCAGTGTTCAAGCGCGTGGATTCAGTGGCTGCAGAATTTGCTGCCACTACGGCGTATATGTATTCCACATATGACGACGAATGTGAAGCCAATCCGAGCAATCGCAAGAAAATTATGATCTTGGGCGGTGGCCCCAACCGGATCGGGCAAGGCATTGAATTCGATTATTGCTGCGTGCATGCGTCTCTCGCACTGCGCGAGGCAGGCTATGAAACGATCATGGTGAACTGTAATCCGGAAACCGTCTCCACGGATTACGACACCTCCGACCGGCTTTACTTTGAACCGCTCACTCTCGAAAGCGTGCTCAATATCGCTGATGTGGAGCACCCCGATGGTGTGATTGTGCACTACGGCGGGCAAACTCCGCTCAAACTCGCCAAAGCATTAGTGGCACACGGCGTGCGTATTATCGGCACCTCTGCCGATGCTATCGACGCTGCAGAAGATCGTGAACGCTTCCAGCAGATTGTGCAACAGTTGAATTTGTTGCAGCCGCACAATGCCACTGCCCGCTCGGAAGAAGAAGCGCTCCAGCTCGCTGAAGAAGTGGGATATCCGTTGATGGTGCGCCCAAGCTATGTGCTAGGTGGGCGTGCTATGCAGGTGGTATTTGATCCTGAACAGCTGCGGCGATACATGTTTGAGGCAGTGAAAGTGTCGAATGATTCACCTGTGCTGCTCGATTCTTTCCTCACCAACGCCACGGAACTCGACGTAGATGCGGTGAGTGACGGCGATCGCGTGGTGATCGCGGGGCTGATGCAGCACGTGGAGCCAGCTGGTATCCACTCTGGGGATTCTGGCTGCTCGCTCCCCCCATATTCGCTGAGCGAGACGATACAGGCAGAAGTGCGCCGGCAGACCGTAGCACTTGCACAAGCGCTGCACGTGGTGGGGCTGATGAACGTTCAATACGCCGTCAAAGATGGCCAGATATACGTGCTGGAAGTGAATCCTCGAGCATCGCGCACTGTGCCGTTTGTAAGTAAGAGCTGCGGAGTGCAGGTGGCGATGATTGCCGCGCGGGTGATGGCCGGTGAGAGCCTCACGCAGCTGGGCTTCACTGAAGAAGTGATTCCCACGAAGTTCTGTGTGAAAGAAGCGGTGCTCCCATTTGCGAAGTTCCCGGGATCAGACACCTCTCTTGGGCCGGAGATGCATTCCACCGGCGAAGTGATGGGCGTGGGAGATTCGTTCGCAGAGGCTTATATGAAGGCGCAGCTAGGAGCCGGAAATATGGTGCCCACTGTGGGCAAAGCATTCATTTCAGTGCGTGACGACGATAAGCCTGCAGCTGTGGAAGTGGCACGTAATTTGCAGCAGCTCGGCTATGGCTTGTGTGCTACTCGCGGCACCCAAGCGTATTTAGCAGAGCACGGCATCGTGGCGCAGTATATTAATCGCCGTGCCGAAGGGCGGCCCAATATTATCGATGCAATGACGAACGGCGAGATCGCTTTGGTGGTGAACACCGGCAACTCCACCGGCACGATTGTGACAGATGGCCAAGTGATTCGGCAGAAAGCACTGCAGTTGGGCATCGCTTTTTACACCACTGCGGCTGGGGCGCTCGCCATGAGCAAAGCGCTAGCCAATCAATTTAATTTGAAGCCATATAAGCTGCAGGAGATCTATGAGGTCAATTAGATCAACCGTCAGCATCGCAATAGCTGTGAATCTCTATATATGAATCTCTATA
>JALELI010000061.1 GCA_022768785.1 Arcanobacterium sp.
TTCATCTGCATTCTCCTTTTAACCCGTTGTTTGAGCGCACACTCGTGCGCCCAAACACTGCGATCATCACCTTTGCGCTCACACACTCCATGCGAACTCCTCCAGCATTGCTCAAAGCTCCTCATCACATCTCGCTGCATAAAAATCTGTGGATTCACAAGCCTCTCACTGCTTTTGTGCACAACCACAGCACGTGCACAAAAGCAACTACGCTGTGCACACCATCACGTGCGCAGCACACCACAACGAAAGTTCACAAACCGCGAAAAGACTACGAAATCCGTTTGTAGCACAGGGAAATACTTAAAAATCGTGCACGAAACTATATGTGCACACACTCTTGAGCATGAGCGAGCTATGAGTGGAATATCAATATGAATTAGCTATTTTTCTGGCCCTCATGCGCCTAAAACAAGCGCTGAGCTGCAGCCACCACCACAGGCAATACTCCAATGAGCATAAAAGCCGGAAGATAGCAGGCCGCCAGCGGAATCACGAGCATACTTCCAAGCCGCGCAGCAGCTTCTTTTGCTTTCCGCACCCGCGAAAAACGCAACTCTTGAGCCGCGCGCTCTAATAGCGCCACTGGAGCCACGCCGTCATTCCAGGCTGGAGCTAGCACCTCTGCCAGCCGTTGATACGGAGGCAGCACATGCTCCCACGCCTCTTCCCAGGTGGCTCCCAGCAGCAATAGATTCGCCACTTCGCGCAGCGTACGCCCCCTGCTATCAGCAGCTCCACCGCCGCTTCGAGAAAAATGTTTGAAAATCCGCTGCCTCGTACGCCTCCTGCTCTGCGATATTCGCTCTTTGCTCGATGCGTGAGGCAGTGAGATTGCCGGATCTTCCAGCGCTTGATGCACGGCCTGGAGCATTGCGGGAATAGCCACTCCGGCCTTGATCGCAGCTGCTGCCAAATCCAAGATAACCGCCTGATCCACCGGCCCCGAGCGGGTGCGCTGCGGCATTGAAATCCGGTGCCAATTCGGAGGCACGCACAATAATGCGATCGCAATCAGCGCTACAGCAATCATGAAAAATCAGCCTCTCGTTTCGCTTTGGCCACCATTCGCCGCACGAGCAAGATCCCTGCCACTTCTGAGATCACCCCACCCAAAAGCGCTATTTTCCCCCAAATAGTGCCAAATAAGAACGCAAAAGGATCAGCTCCTAATACGTATCCCAGCGCCAGCCCGAGCAGTGGGAGCACCGCCAGCATGTGCGCTGATGCCTGTGGGCCCGCGAGCGCGATATCTCTCGCAGAGCGCGCCTCCCCAGCTTCAGCCACTCCAGCCGCGCATGAATCCAGAATCTCCGCCATTGGCGCTCCCGTGGTATGCCCCATGCGGCACACAGCGATGGTGGCTGGAATCGCATCAAATGCGGCTGCCGCGAGCCGAGCTTTCCGGCGTTCTAACCAGCTCATATTCCACAGTTTCCGAAGCGCAGCTGGCACTCCGGCAGTATCAAACAGCGCCTCTCCAGCTCCTGTAGGCCCCACATGAAAATGCTCCAATGTGCGTTCCCACGCTGTTTCAACAGTGGCCCCAGAGCGGAGCCGTGTGGCCACCTCTGTGAGCATCAATCCCATCTGCACTTCACGCCGATGGCGAAACCAAATCATGCCCTGCAGCGTGCGGCGCTTTCTAGCGCTTGCCCTCCGCTGCCGGCGCGCTCCCGCTGATGCTCCTGCCGGCACGCCGATCAGCACTGCCAACACTACGCCTGCCCATACCGCTAGAGAACCCACTATCATTCGTGCTCTTCCCGCACCACCGTACGGTGCACATTGTGGGGAACAGGCACTCCCAAGCGAGCGCATAATGCTTCTCCCTGCCCACTCATCTCGATTTCTCTGCGCTCTGCACACACCATAAATGCTGGGACCGCTCTCAAACTTCCTTGCTCGCGCACGAATGTGGCGATCTGCGCTATATATCTGCACTGGCCGGATCTCCGAATATGAATCACCGCATCGAGCGCAGCCGCTGCTTGCGCAGCCACAGTTTCTTCAGCCATGCGGGCGAGTGCGCCGAGGGCCACCAACCGCGCAGGCACATCAGCAGCTGAATTAGCGTGAATCGTAGCCCACCCACCCTCGTGCCCAGTGTTGAGGGCACTCAACACATCACGCACCTCTTCGCCTCGGCACTCTCCAAGCACGATGCGATCAGGGCGCATACGCATTGCAGCTTTCACCAATGTGCTCATCGAAATCTCTCCAACTCCTTGCACATTCGCGTGGCGCACTTGCATATGCACCACATGCGGGTGGCGCGGAGCTAATTCCGCTGCTTCTTCAATAATCGCAATCCGCTCAGTTGGCGGCACCAGAGAGAGCAGCGAATTGAGAAAAGTGGTTTTCCCGGCCCCAGTGGCTCCCGAAATTATCACATTTGCTTTTTTCAGCACTAAAGCGCGGATAAGTGGAGCCAGCTCTGGGGCTAGTGCCCCAGAGCTCACTAATTCCGCTATCGTGAGCACCTGTGCACGGTGAGTGCGCAGCGATATGAGTGTGCCCGTGGCCGAAAGCGGAGGAATGAGCGCATGCAGCCGCACTCCCGAGGGGAAAGTGCCATCAACAATTGGGCTAGCATCATCAAGCCGCTGGCCACAGCGTGCCGCGAGCCGCACAGCTAGCGCTCGCACGGCTGATTCAGTGGCCAGATCTGGATCTCCTGCGCAATTCACCTGCTCTAGGCCAACTCCCCGATCCACCCACACTTGGCCCGGCCCATTCACCAGCACATCTGTGGTGCGTTCGTCTTCCAAAAGCGGCGCCAAAGTGGCTCCAGCCCCTAAGAGTTCACGGCGCACTGATTGCTGCAAGCGAGCTAAATCAGCTGTGAAGAGCACATCTGTGGAGGTTTCTAGGGCCTGCGCCATCGGCACACCTAAAGCGAGCTGTGCTCGGATTTGGCGCGCTCGTTCCCCGAGCATTATGTGCTCGTGTTGCTTCATCAAGGCACCACCTGCTCCAGATATGAGCACAAGTCACGCACATCACGAGCAAATCGCGAGCGCGCCCGTTCCCCCGGCTCCACTCCCTGAGCGAGAGCAGCATCATAATTGCGTTCACACCGCACCAAATGCACCATCTCCACATCGAGCATTTGAGCGATGTGAGCGCCTTCGTTTTTTGAGCTCACCCCAATAGCCACCACACTGGTGAGAGTGCCGCTGTTAATCCTGCTGAGCAGAGTGTGGGTGCCAGCGAGGTGCACAGCGTCTGAACGAGTGGCCACGAAGAGATAATCGCACCACTCAAGAGCCGGATAGGCGAATGATCCTGGCACCAATGCCACCGTGGGCAGGTCTACCACAGTCCATGAATTCATCTGCGAAATTGCCGCAATGGCGCTCGGCCCAATCTCTGCAGTACAAGGTATGCTGGCGCGCTCATCTGCACAGAGCACGCGCACTCCATGCCAAAGCGGTAAAGCACTGTTGAGCCTGCCGGCTAGCAAAGCTCCCTGACCGTGGATATCTGCCCACCGTTTGCCGGGCACTCCCACTAATGACAGCAGCAGCTCAATTCCAGCAGAAGCGGGATCCATATCCAGCAGCGCCACCCCAGAGTGAGTGCGGGCCAATTCTCGCGCCATGCTCGCTGCCAGTGTAGAGGCACCCGCACCCCCATGAGCCCCCACCACACCCACTACCTTTCCTCGGATAGTGGCTCCTACTGCCGCTAGCAATTCTAGAATGTGATCTGAATCTCGGCGCACATCAAGTGTCGCCGTTCCAGAGGCGAAATATGGAGAAAAGAGCTCGTGAAAATCAGCACGAATCGCTCCGGCTGCGCATTCGTCACTCGAAAAACGCAGCACCCCATCGCGTGGATCTCCTGGGCTCAGCCGCGTGCAATCCACGCCCACGAGCTCCGCAAGCCGCGCAAGCTCGCGGAATGCAGCGTCGTCAGATCCTCGAAACACCACCGACAGTAGTTGCACATCTGGCTGTAAAATCTTGGAAGTATTCACGGCCTCATGTTCACTCGCTTTGAGGTGTTATGCAGGCTGCATAATTATTTGTGCATTACTCTGCCTTATCCACAGGGAAACTTATCCGCACCCACCACACCCAGCCATCTGCCGTACTCACTGCGCGCCCTGCCACCATGCAATAGGCCATATTTTCGCAAAACACCGCGGATAATCTCAGAAGCTTCCACAAAAACCAGTAGCGTGGAATCAAAGTCATGCTCGTTCACACCCTGAGGAGGAATCGTGTCTACACCACATGACCCATACACCTCTGCACAGCCAGATCAACCAACCGATGGGCCAGTGCTCGACCCGATCACCAGCTCAACAGAACCCGAAGCAGCCACCTCAGCTACTGTGGCCTACGGCGATGGCGATGCTATTGCTTGGGAAAGCGCCTTTGCAGCTGAAGAAGAATCCGCCCAGCCAGAGCCTGAGCTTCCACACAGCGATCTCAGTGAACTCACATTTGATGAGTTCCCCACCTCGGCAGTTTTGAGCAACGGTGGCGGCACGCTCTCCGATGGAGAGGCGCATACGAGCGCGGAAGCTGGAGGGGCACTCACGGGAGCAGCAACAGATGCACTCTCAGGCGCAGCAACGGGAATCGGCAGCTCCTTAACATCACATGAGAATCTCTCAGATTCTCCGGAAACTACCCGCACTGGGCGGCATTTGAGCGATGTGCCACCGCTCGAAGAAGGGGCCACTTTTGCCAGCGCTTACAGCGCCACTGGCGTCACCGAATTGCCAGAGCCCGAGGAGCCTGCTGCCGCCGAGCCCGAGATGGCTGCACCAGAAGCGGAAAATTCTCTTGATGGGCCAGTCCGCGAATCTGTGCTCCCAGCGGGCGCAGCTGTGGGCATAATGGGAGCGGAATCACCCACCACTCAATGGAGCAAAGATCCCGGTGCGCCGCGGCTCACCGATATTCCTGAGCAGCCCAAGAGCCGCGTGGGAGCCCATATCGGATCAGTGTTTGCCACGCTCGTATTGATCCCAATCTGCTGGTATCTCATCTCCGACGCCGGAGTGCGGCTCAATCTTGTGGAAAACAATCCATGGGAAACTGGCGCTGTGAACATCGGCGCACTGCTAGAGTTGGCCGGTGGATTTATTGCGCTTTTTGTGCTCTGGCTCATGGCGCGAGCGAGCACACTCGGAGCACAGCTCTGGGGCGTGGTGCTCACACTCGCCGGATTAACTGCAATTGTGGCGCCGTCACTGGGCCTGAAAGTGAGCGCAGTCGTTCGGGGAGCCCTCTGGGACGTCAATTCATTTACCCGCAATGTGGCGCATCATTTTGATCTCGATCTTGGCTCTGGCCGGATTGCTATCTTCGGCTTCCTGCTCTTCCTCACCGGCCTGATGATTCATCTCGCCCGCAAATCAGCTGCGCGGAGAGCTGAAGCGCTCACGCTGCGCGAGCAGATTCTCGGGAGCGATCAGAAGTAGCTGCTGAGAACGGAATCCCCATCTCAATCTCATACGAGGGGCACAAATCTGCCAGCGGGCACTGATAGCACTTCGGACTGCGCGCTGTGCAGATCGCCCGCCCATGATCGATAATGCGATGGCAGGTGGACGTCCAAATTTCGGGCGGCAGTAAGCGATTTAATTCCATCTCGGCTTTCACCGGATCGTGCTCGCGCGTCCACCCCCACCGCCGAGAGATCCGGCCCACGTGCGTATCCACCGTGATACCCGGCGTATTAAAGGCATCTCCTAGCACCACGTTTGCAGTTTTTCTCCCCACCCCCTGTAGGGTGGTGAGCTCCTCGAGCGTATGCGGCACTTCGCCGTCAAAATGGTCTAGCAGCCCTTGTGCGAGTAAATGCAGTGAACGCGCTTTCGCCCGAAAGAACCCCACTGGCCGTAAAATCCTCTCCAAATCCTCACGCGAAGCGCCCGCTAGCGCCTGGGGCGTGGGATAAGCCTCAAAGAGTTCAGGGGTAACTGAATTGACGCGCACATCTGTGGTCTGTGCGGAAAGCACCGTGGCCACAAGTAGCTCAAAAGGTGAACGGAAATCCAACGAAGCGCGCGAATGAGGATACACCTGCTCTAATCGGGCGGTGATCGCTGCAGCGGCTGCACGCCGTGCTTTCAACGAACGTGGCCGAGCAGGAAGCCGTTTTCGCGCCATTGTGGGATCTCCCTTTCTGGTCTGTGAACACTGGGTTGCAAATCTCGTGCCGAAATGTCCGCCAAAGTGCTGTTCACATGGCAAAATGATGAATGTATGACCTCGCACACATATGCAATATAATCTACATCGAGAATGCTATCGATTGTGAAGAAAGGAATTCACATGGATTCCACAGTGCTAGCGAACGTTGATCTCTTCAAGGGGCTCAACGATCAAGATCGTGAAGAACTTGCCTCCTACATGAGCGAAACTTCCCTTAAACGCGGCGAATCCCTCTTTCAAGAAGGAGATTCCGGGGATCGGCTCTATCTGGTGGCAGAAGGGAAAGTAAAGCTCTCCCACACCGCCTCAGACGGCCGCGAAAATCTACTCGCGGTGCTTGGGCCAGGGGAAATCATTGGTGAGCTCTCTCTCTTTGATTTGCAACCCCGATCTTCCACAGTGACGGCGATCGCACACACCCGTCTGCTCTCGCTCGCCCATGCCGACATGCGCGCCTTCATCGAATCTCATCCGGCGCTGGCGATGAACATGCTCAAAGAGCTTGCGCTGCGCTTGCGCAACACTAACCAGCAATTAGCTGATTTGGTGTTCTCTGATGTGCCTGGCCGTGTAGCCAAAGCACTGCTCGATCTGGCAGAGCGCTTCGGTGAGCGCACTCCCGAGGGGATTTATGTGGCCCACGATCTCACCCAGGAAGAGCTCGCACATCTCGTGGGAGCTTCACGCGAAACGGTGAACAAGAGCTTGGCTGATTTCACTAGCCGCGGCTGGATTCGCCTTGAAGGGCGCGCCGTGCTTTTGATCCAGGTGGCTCGCCTACAGCGGCGTGCTCACTGATGCAGTTCCGCTCATACAATTTCGCCAGTACCTCAGCACCGCATTGTGATGTTGCACCATATGCGGCCTGCAGCTGAAGCCTATGTGCTGGCTCCACAGTTGATGACGGCGTTCCACAAAGTGTGAGAGCGCCGTCATCTCCTATAGGGTAAATTTCCCACGCAGGTGAAGCTGCTTATATATCAACGAGGCTAGATCGCCAAAGTAGATTCTAAGAGCGCACCCACAGGAAAAGTGCGCCAGCCGCCAGTGCGCCAGTGAGCGCAGGCGCCAGAATTTGCAGACGCAATCGGGAATATCCCCCTGCAGCGTGCGTTGTAGCTAGCAACAGGGGCCAAAAACAGAGCGGCTCCGCAGAAAAATAACGGAGAAATAACTATGGCAGTGTATACCCTCCCCGAACTTCCCTATGATTACGCAGCTCTTGAGCCGCACATTTCTGGCAAGATCATGGAGCTGCACCACGATAAGCACCATCTCACATACGTCAATGGAGCTAACGCCGCTCTTGAGGGCCTCGAAGCGGCCCGCGAAAATGGCGATTTTGCCAAAGTGAATCAGCTTGAGAAAGATCTTGCGTTTAACCTCGGTGGGCACACGAACCACACTGTGTTCTGGACTAACCTCTCCCCCGATGGCGGTGGCCAGCCAGAAGGCGAACTCGCTGAGGCTATCAAGGATTCTTTCGGATCATTTGAGAAATTCCAGGCACAGTTCACTGCTGTAGCCACTGGCGTACAAGGCTCCGGTTGGGCGGTGCTCGGGTACGACACCCTCTCCAAGAAACTTGTTACCTACCAGCTCCTCGATCATCAGCGCAACGCTCCGCTCGGCGTTGTGCCACTGTTCCTGCTCGACATGTGGGAGCACGCTTTCTACCTCGACTATCTCAACGTGAAAGCAGATTATGTGAAAGCCGTATGGAACATTGTGAATTGGGAAAATGTGAGCCAGCGGCTGGCCCAAGCTACCGCTGGTTTCGGCCAGCTTGTGGCGCTGTGATCGCACTGGTCTCAGCTATGTGGCTGCCACAGCAAACATAAGCCTGAGGTAGCAGCGATATAAGAGTGGTTTGGGTGCCACCGTTTACCGCGGTGGCACCCCCACCACACATTTCAGCATTAGCTCACCAGCGG
>JALELI010000077.1 GCA_022768785.1 Arcanobacterium sp.
CCCACAACAGGCCAACCAATCAAGCAAACACACCCAACAACACCAACCACCACACAACAGCAGCAGCCAGCACCATCAGACAAAAAATCACGTAAACAACTAGCACACTATTGAGACACCAAACAACACACCCACAACCGAATTTTGGAACTTATCGCTTTAGCTTTTCGCTTTAACGATTCGCTTTCGTTCCAGCCCCCGGTGAGGCAACTCGTTTAGATTAGACCGCTTTCGCTCAAAGTGTCAAACTTGATGCGCGGTGGCGCTCGTCACACCGATAAAATGGCTCCACGAAGCCAATTTAGTTTTCTGTATCCGCAGTGCAGGGGTGCAAGCGGCAGTCGCCACAACGGCTCAGTGCTCGGAAAAAGTGCAGCTCATTAGGCAAATTGTTTCTGAGATCACACCACTCACCTATCCAACCGCCCCTCATGCTCGCCATTCTTCTGCGCGCTAACTGCGCTAGCCTTCCCGCGCTAGCTTTCTCGAAGTTTTTCGCGCTCTGTAAATCTGATGAGCTCCCCTCCTCTCTTGCGCACTGGCCCTCTCCATATTTTCACGGTAGACCTGAGCTCCATATTTTCACGGTAGACCCAAGCTCATACTTTCACGGCAGACCTGATCCGCCCGCGCACTGGCTCTCTATACGCAGCCATCGGCTCCACCACTCTCCCGCATATAATCTCCAAGCTAGCGATAACCCTGCCACGCGATTGCCGGTCATCTCTCGCCCGCATATAGTTTTCAGGCTCTACCTTTCTTGGCTCCAACCTTTTTTGCACACCTCGCAGCGAAGTGGGAGAAAGCTAGACGAAATGGAGGAAAGCTAGAAATAGAAAAGAGCAGAAACGCTACTTTCATAGCTAAGAAACATTAGAGAAGCCACAGATACTGACCGCAAGATAAACAGCTACTGCCCACAAGATAACAAGTGAGAGGAATCCCCGAAAGGATAAGCAGCAGCTAAAGGGCTCCGCGTAGCAGTGAGGGGAATCTGCTCTTTAGCGAGCAGATTCCCCTCACTTAGCTGCACCCGCTTCTCGCGAGGCAAAACGGCACCACAGACTTCTAGCCTGGGCTTGCAGCAGGCTTCTCTTAGCTCAGGGCACAACAGGTGGCCCATCGCTCAAGCTTGCACGCGCTCCATCACGAGCTCACGCACCCGCTTTGCATCAGCTTTTCCGCCAGTCGCTTTCATCACTGCACCGATAATGGCTCCAGCAGCCTGCACTTTCCCTGCTTTGATCTTCTCCACCACAGCAGGGTTCGCCGCCAAAGCATCATCAATGGCAGCCTCCAGAGCGCCGTCGTCACTTACGACCTCTAGCCCACGGGCTTTCACCACATCAGCGGGGCTTCCTTCACCAGCGAGCACTCCTTCTAACGCCTGCCGAGCCAGCTTATCCGTGAGTTTGCCACTCTCGGTGAGCTGATCTAACTCTGCCACGGCTGCGGGGCTCACAGGCACATCTGCAAGCTCTATCTCATGTTCCTTGGCATAGCGTGCGAGCTCACCCATCCACCATTTGCGTGCCCCAGCTGCTGTGGCACCAGCGAGCACCGAATCTTCGATGAGAAGCAGGGCTCCAGCATTCACCACATCACGCATCTCTTTATCAGCCAGCTTCCATTCAGCTTTGAGACGCTTGCGCTTCGCTGCCGGAAGCTCCGGCAATGTGGCACGAATTTCCTCTACCCATTCTCTACTTGGCTGGATCGGCACAAGATCTGGCTCAGGGAAGTAGCGGTAATCATCGGCGTCGCTCTTCACTCGCCCTGGCGCCGTAGTGCCATCTGCCGACTGGAAGTGGCGAGTTTCCTGAAGCACTTCCCCACCGGCGTCAAGAATTGCAGCTTGGCGTGAAATCTCGAAACGAATCGTGCTATCCACCGCAGTAAAGGAGTTCACGTTCTTGGTTTCCGAACGTACTCCCAGTGGATCGCTAGGAGTTGGGCGCAGCGACACGTTCACATCAGCACGCACATTGCCGCGCTCCATACGAGCCTCTGAAACGCCAATCGCCCGCGCGATATCACGCACTGTCTGCACGTATTTTGCTGCAACTTCCGGAGCTCGGGCACCAGCACCTTCGATCGGGCGCGTCACAATTTCTACGAGCGGCACGCCGGCGCGGTTGTAATCTACGAGCGAATAGAGAGCCCCCTCGATCCGCCCGGTAGCTCCACCGATATGAGTATTCTTTCCAGCGTCTTCTTCCACATGAGCACGCTCAATCGGCACCCGGAACACCTCGCCGTCATCGAGCTCCACATCGAGATAGCCGTCATAGCACAATGGCTCATCTGATTGCGACGTCTGGAAGTTCTTGCACAGATCTGGATAGAAATAGTTTTTGCGCGCAAATCGGCAGCTCTCAGCAATCTTGCAGTTCAGCGCCAATCCCAAGCGAATTGCGAATTCGATCGCGCGGTGATTCACCACCGGAAGTGAGCCCGGCATGCCGAGCGACACCGGAGTAACCAGCGTATTCGGCTCACCCCCGAAAGCATTCGGAGCGGCGTCAAACATTTTGGTGGCCGTGGAGAGTTCCACGTGCACTTCCAAGCCGATTACCGGATCATACTTTGCCACAGCATCACTGTAATCAAGCAGTTCTTCCATCAGCACTCCTCCTTTCCAGCGAGAGCCGAAAGTCTTTCAGCAGGCACCTGCGCTGCCGCCGGATCAGCAATCGATTCCAGCGCAGCAGCATAGCGATACATACGCGCATCTTCATGTGGCGGAGCCATCAGCTGCAAACCTACGGGCAGCCCCTGGGCGAGCCCCATCGGCACATTCATCGCAGGAACCCCTGCCAAGTTAGCTGGAATCGTTGCAATATCGTTGAGATACATCTGCATCGGATCATGCTGATGCTGCCCGAGTTCAAATGGCACTGTGGGAGCTGTGGGAGACAGCAGCACATCTACCGTCTCGAATGCCGCTGCCAGATCACGCTGCACGAGTGTGCGCACTTTCTGAGCTGAGCCATAATACGCATCAAAATATCCGGCAGAAAGCGCGTGTGTGCCGAGAATAATACGGCGTTTCACCTCAGTGCCGAAGCCCGCCTCACGGGTGGCCGCCATCATTGTTTCCGCGGTAACTGGCCCTGCTTTCGGCAATACTCGATTGCCGTAGCGCACGCCATCAAAACGCGCCAAGTTAGAGGAAACCTCCGCTGGCATGATGAGGTAGTACGCACCAAGCGCATAGCTCAAGCTCGGGCAGCTCACTTCCACCACTTTCACGCCGTGATCCTTGAGCCGCTCCACAGCAGAACGGAAGATATCCAGCACCTCAGGGCTGAAGCCTTCGCCCATCATTTCTTTGACGATGCCGATTGTGAGCTCCGCACCAGCGTTCTCCAGTGCAGTGACGCCGGACGCAGCCTGCTCACGTACACTCACCTCGCTATCGGGGAGCGACGTTGAATCATGCGTATCGTGCCCTTCCACAATGCTGTGCAGCGCGGCAGCATCTGCCACGTTTGTGGCAAACGGGCCAATCTGATCGAGCGAACTCGCCATCGCAACCAAACCGTAGCGAGACACAACACCGTAAGTAGGCTTTGCTCCCACCACCCCGTTGAATGCTGCAGGCTGGCGGATCGAACCACCCGTATCTGAGCCGAGAGCCCACGGCACTAGGTGGGCAGCTACTGCCACAGCGGAACCGCCGGAAGAGCCACCTGGCACGCGCGCCGGATCCCACGGATTACGCGTGGCACCGAATGCCGAGTGCTCCGTGGTGGAACCCATCGCGAATTCGTCCATATTCGTGTGGCCAACAATTGGCAGCCGCGCCTCCTGCAATTTCTCCACCACAGTGGCGTTATACGGCGGTTCCCACCCTTCCAGCATTTTTGAACCACAAGTGGTGGGAATACCCCGCTGGCACATGTTGTCTTTAATAGCTATCGGCACTCCAGCAAACTCGGGGAGCTCTTTTCCGGCCGCCCGATCAGCATCTACAGCTTTTGCCTGCTCCAACGCCCCTTCGGCGTCTACAAACAGAAATGCGTTCAATACCGGATTGAGAGCCGCGATACGATCGAGAAATAGCTGCGTGAGCTCACGCGAGGTGATTCGCCTATCTCGCAGCAACTGTGCCAACTCCTGTGCTGACTTTTCAAAAATTTCTGCCATACCACTCACTCCTCACCCAAGATCTGTGGAACTTTGAATTTTCCATCTTCGCTCTCAGGAGCCATCGCAAGCACCTCTTCGCGGTCCACACTTGGAGAAGCCACCACATCTTCGCGCCACACATTGGCGAGCGGAATCGGGTGAGATGTGGCCGGCACATCAGGCGAGGCCACTTCGGAAACTGCTGCCACGGCGTCGGAAATCACTGACAGTTCACTAGCAAACTGATCAATCTCCGCCTCCGTGAGCGCAATACGCGCGAGAGCGGCCACGCGGGCCACCTCATTTCTATCTATTGAAGCCATAAGATCAGTGTAATGCCAGCACTCGAAGGCAGCGAACTGCGCCCACTAAAGAGCTGCGTTGACAAGAAACCCGCCCTCGTTACTTTTCTCGGCGCACCGCACACTTTACATGAACCGCCGAAGCTAGCCCCCCCCTAAAAACTTCCCTTATTTTATGCTTAATCTTCAGATTTGTTTACATTCTTGATGCTGATTGCCAAAGTTTTTTCTCGTGCCTGCTTGAGCACAAACATTCGCGCCCCTTTTTCTACCGACTGCGCTCCATAGGGAGTCTGGCGGATTTCGGGAGCCGTTGGAGTGGCCGCGAGTAGCACTTTTTGAATCTCATCTATGAGCTCAGTACCACAATCTACAATTGCGCCACTGATCGTTATCACATCTGGATCAAGGGTAAGTGCCATAGGAACAAGCGCTTTCCCCATTAACTGCCCAAGCGGCTCCACAAATTTTGCAACTCCTCCATCTCGAGCTCGGAGCTTATACACATTGCGAATAGGAAGGCCATATTCTTTCTCTAACTGTCGCAGGTACTTTGAGACTGGGGTCCATGGACCGTTGATATCTTGCAGAATTTCTCCAGCTGCTCCGTGCGCACCGTCAAGAAGTACTCCTCCAAAAACCAAGCCGCACCCCACATCCTCGGAGCAATGAATAGCAATAAGTGATTCTGGCGCCGGCTTATTCTGTGCAACAGCGTAGTACATCCACTGTGCAGAAATTTTTGCATCGTTCAAAGCCACTACTGAGCACTCTTGCCCTGAATCAGCTAGAAGCCGATCAAGATCGGAAATCCATTGATTATCATCTAATTCAGGCACTAAATCTGATCGCACTACCCGCCCATGGCGCACGATACCCATCACAACTACCGCAACAGAGTAAACGGGCACCGCAACTACGCCGAGAAGATCCGCCAGCATTTCACGCAATAGCCAGGGAACCTTTGCAGATTTTGAAAATTTCACCGCAGTGCGCGTGAGCAGCGACCCCGCTGAATCAAATGCCAGCCCCTGCATAACGTGGTAGTTAACACGCAGCACGATGCTAGCATGATGCCCCCGATTAAGCTTGAACAGTTGAGGCCTACGCCCTCCTGCAAAATTGGCTTGTTCCGCAGTAGTGGCAGTGGCAACTCCCGCCGTCACAAGATCACGCACAGTGCGCATCACGGTAGGACGGGACAGCCCTGTAATCTCACATAACTGAGCAACAGAAATTTCAGCGTCCACTCCAGCGAGAGCATCGAGAACAGCATTAGTTGAGCGTGTCCGGGTGGGAAAAATAGCTTTTTCTCCGGATTTTCCCATAAAAGAAAACTCATCTTTTACCACACGATCACTATAACCGAGAACTACAATAAAACAAATATGTTTCGTAACTATATTGCGAAACTATATTTCGTTTGATTACAATGATTTCACCGGCAACGATGCCGCGAAACTTCGAGGAGTATTATGAAACGCTCATACAAGTTTTTAGCAATGGCCGCCGCATGTGCACTCATTGCTGGATGTTCAGGAACAGGCGACCCCGCTTCAGGAAATACGAATCCTGGAGCTTCCCCCAGTTCGCTAGACGTGTGGGTGCCCCCACTCGCAGCCGACAATCAAGACAAAGCTCTATGGGATCAAATTCTTAAACCATTTGAAGATGCGAACAAGATTGACGTTAACGTTACAGTGATCCCATGGGATTCGTACGAAACCAAATATCTCACCGGCGTCACCTCCGGAAAGGGCCCAGATGTGGGCTACATGTACGCCGAAATGATCGGCGATTACATTGATAAAGGCCAACTCGTTGATATGACGAACATGGTGACGCCGGAACAGAAAGAGAACTTCTACTTTTTGCACAACGGTCTGTTCAACGACAAACAATACTCTATTCCCTTTATTGTAGGCGGAGCCCGTACACTCTTCTACAATAAAGATTTACTGGCGAAAGCCGGAGTACAACCACCCACTACATGGCAAGAATTCAAAGATGCTGGGCTCAAACTCAAAGCAGCAGGGATTAAACCATTCACAACTTCTTGGGGAGATCCCTCACGTGGCTCAATGAATTCACTCTTCTTCCCATTTGTCTGGCAAGCGGGAGGAAACCTCTTCGCAAAAGACGGCTCAAAAACTCTCTTTAACTCTCCTGAAGTACTTGAAGCTG
>JALELI010000080.1 GCA_022768785.1 Arcanobacterium sp.
GCCATGAGCCGATCCACTGCCCACAGCTCACTAGTGAGTTGATATCACAGCTCAATTGCACAGTAGGGTCTTCTAGGCGATTTTTTTCCGACACCACGAGCCCTAGCGAGGCAAGCATCGCCACCGCAGCACACACCAGCATGATCACAGCTGCCGAACGCGGCAACCCTCCCTCACGCTGCTCAGTTGAGGCTCGAGTTTCAAAGCGTGCCAGCTGAGAATCCAGCTCTGCTTCGCTCAGATCTGCGTAATCGCGATCAGCTATTCGCTTCCTCATCAAAAACCTCCTCTGTGCGCCGCGGCGCCGCACAAGCTCTGTGCACCGCCGTGCCGTGCAGAGCATTGCGCTCCCGGCGAGCTTGCTCTCCGCAGTGGCATACCGCACACACCGCATATCACTATTGCAGCAAGCTCGCGTAGAATTGACCTGTCTTCAGGATACACGAGGAGCGCAATGAGCGAATCTGCACACCAGCACAGCGAATCAGCAACTGCACCGAGCTTCGTGCCGCGCCCACTGGCCACAATGGCAGGCTGGGCTTGGCGCATTATCGCCGTGGCGCTCGCCGCAGCTTTAGCAGGGTGGGTGCTGCTCAAATTTTCGTTGCTCCTCATCTCGTTACTGGTGGCATTACTTCTCACAGTGATTGTGGAGCCGCTCAACAGCGCTTTAAAACGTAAGCTCCACTGGCCTCCTGCTGCCGCAGCAGCCACCTCACTCATCACGCTGCTCCTCGTATTGGCTGCAATAATCGGCGGCTCAGGCACTGGTATCTATCAGGGGTTCACTGCTTTGGGTTCCAATGTGCAGCACGGCATCGACACTCTCATCGAGTGGGCCACAAAAACTTTTCCCAACCTCGATCAAAATATCAACACCGCCTGGGAACAGCTTCAAGGTACCCTCACTGGAAACTCCACTCGTATTTTAGGTGGGGTTCTCAATGCCGGATCTTCCATCACATCGTTCTTCGCGGGCTTTATACTCACGTTTTTTGCACTATTTTTCCTGCTCAAAGATGGGCGGCGTCTGTGGCATTGGTTTATAAGACTGCTCCCATTGCGCTATCGCAATGAAGCGAACGAAGCGGGAATCCGAGCGTGGGTGATGCTCGGGAACTACACTCGCACCCAAGCCGTTGTGGCATTCGTTGATTCGGTGGGAATCGCAATTTTCGCCGCTTTCTTGCACACTCCACTATCACTTGTGTTCCCGATCGCTGCGCTCGTATTTTTAGGCGCTTTTATTCCGATTGTGGGAGCCCTGCTCTCTGGCTCCATCGCCGTGCTCGTGGTGCTCGTAAATACTGGTAGTCCGGTGATGGCGCTGCTCATGCTGTTGGGAGTGCTGCTCGTGCAGCAGGTGGAGGGGCACCTCTTGCAGCCCATTTTGCAGGGAAACGCCCTCAATATGCACGCACTCGCCATTGTGCTCCTAGTGGCAGGAGGCACAGCACTCGCCGGCATTGCCGGAGCACTCTTCACAGTGCCACTGGCCGCCGCGGTCAATGCAATGGTGCTCTACCTGCGTGGCCACGATATTTTCCCATACCTCAACACCATGGACGATCGCCCAGGCGGGCCCAAGAAAGATTTCACTCTTTACGCCCAAGAATACTGGGATAACTTCGATAAAAACGTGGCGCAGCAACTCCCGCCCCGTGTCGCCCGTGCACGCCGCCGTCAGCTTCGGGCACAAGCTCGGGCGCGTCGCGGCGCCTCAACCGATCATCAGCCAGCTGCCCCTGACAATCGTCGCGGCGCCTCAGCCTCTCCGCTGGCCGCGCCCGAAACTCCGGCCACAGACCGCGAGTGAACACTGCCCTATCGGCCACTAATTCCAATTCCCCAAGATTCTGATAGTCAGAACTCTGAAGAATCCTCCTAATCACTTCATCAGTACGCTGCGCACTGAGCTCTTCGATATCTCTCATACTTCCAGTATGAAGAACCCCTAGGGCAAAAAATCACGCAAAAACGCTGGCCCTGTACCTCCCCCCCCTCGTACTCACACATTCCCATGCTGTGCTCGGTGCTATAGCGATGATTTGCCTGCACTCCCCCCCCCCTACACCTGTGCTGCCCACCCGAAATCGCCCTGCCGAATCTTCGCTCTTCTCACACTCCCCCTACGCCCATGCGCCCACCTAGGCTTGCTCATGGGCTATCGAGTATCAGCACGAGAAAGCTCTAATCCGTGCGCCCGCACCCGTTCTTCCACATCTCGGCCATAGCTGACGCCGTTGTTCCAACCGTCGTCGTATGTGCACCCGCCCAGTAACGGTATCTGCCAACTCACTTTGCACACTTTCTCCACACGATTACTCTTGGAACTATGAATAACCGTGCATCACGCGCCCCCTTGGGCACTCTCACTCCTGGCCATATCTCTCCACAACTCGGCGTTCCAGCCCATATCAAGCGCCCCGAATATCTCTTCCACGATGGGCCGGAGATAGTGACGGCGAGTGACGTCAAAACGCCAGAAACTATCGAGCGAATTCGGATCGCTGGCACGATCGCAGCCGATGCGATGTATGAAGCTGCCAAGATCATTGCTCCTGGGGTCACCACTGATGCCATTGACAAAGTGGCACATGAATATATGTGCGATCATGGCGCCTATCCCTCGTGCCTCGGCTATATGGGCTATCTAAAATCCATCTGTACATCAGTGAATGAAGTGATTTGCCACGGCATTCCAGATGATCGCCCACTGGAAGATGGAGATATCATCAACCTCGATGTGACGGCGTATATCGGCGGCGTACATGGAGATACGAATGCTATGTTTTACGTGGGCGATGTGGATCCAGAATCCAAGCTGCTGTGCGAACGCACATACACGGCTATGATGCGTGGGATAAAGGCAGCTAAGCCAGGACGTGCAGTGAATGTGATTGGCCGAGTGATTGAGAGTTACGCCAAACGTTTCGAATACGGCGTGGTGGAAGACTACACTGGCCACGGCGTCGGTGAGGCTTTCCACTCCGGCCTCATTATTCCGCATTACGACGCCGCGCCAGCATACGCCACAACAATTGAGCCCGGAATGGTTTTCACCGTGGAGCCGATGCTCACCCTCGGTGATATCGCCTGGGAGCAATGGGACGACGACTGGACTGTGGTGACTGCAGATCGCTCACGTAGTGCCCAATGGGAGCACACTATCGCCGTCACAGAAGACGGCTTCGATATTCTCACCATGCCCTCACACGGGCAGTGCTCGCCAGCGATGCCCGCAGCCCCGACGCACTGACAGCGCATTCGTTTGCTTTTGCCTTTCCACAGGGCGGGGTTGTTGAAACGCCAACCCCGCCCAACTCGGGGTTCCAGCAAACTGATAAAGCCCCGAAATTGGTGGATAAGTTTCCATTTTGAGCTGGGAATTTCCGGCGATTTTTCGCAAATCAACCGCCCACGATTGATAGGATATCGGCATGAGCAAATCAAAAAATCTCGCAATTGGAATCGACATCGGCGGCTCTGGAATTAAAGGAGCACCGGTGAGTATGAAGAGCGGAAAATTCAAAGCCGAAAAGCTGCGCATCCCCACCCCTGAGAATGCATCGCCAGGTGAAATCGCCGAAATCGTACGCACCATTGCCGATAGCTTTGAATTGCCAGACGCTCCGGTGGGGGTCACGTTCCCGTCTCCTATCATTAACGGCACAATTTCTTATGTAGCTAACCTCTCCCAAGAGTGGAAAGGTGTGGCCGTGGAAGAGCTTTTCAGCGCCGCTCTTGGAAGGCCAGTGACCGTGCTCAACGACGCCGACGCAGCTGGTTACGCTGAGGTGTATTACGGAGCTGCCCGCGGGCGTATGGGCACCTGCCTCACCCTCACTCTCGGCACAGGAATCGGGTCGGCACTCGTACGTGACGGCGTATTGGTGCCCAACACCGAATTTGGCCACATCATACTGCCCAACGGGCAGCAAGACGCAGAGCGCTGGGCAGCATCTTCAGTATTTGAACGAGATCAGCTGAGCTTCGAAGAGTGGGCAGGCCGGCTACAGATGGTGTTCGATGCACTCGAACTGTATGTGGCTCCTGATGTGATGATTATTGGTGGCGGAGTATCGAAGCGGCACGATCAATTCCTACCGCTACTGCATACCCGCGCCGAACTGATTCCTGCCGAGCTGCGCAACAAAGCAGGAATCGTGGGAGCTGCATTAATGGCCTATCAGCAAGCTGCTAAAGCCGCTAAAACCGCTAAAGCTGCTAAAACCGCTCAGTAGCAAACTCGCTGTATGCGTCCGGCGTTTATAGTGGAGCACTGTGCTACGGGCACTGATACTTTCGTATAGAACAAATAAGCGCCAGGCACATCGCCTCGCCAGAGCGGCAATGCAGGCAGCAGAATAAGATAAGCAGTGGCAGTGTCTTACAGGCGCAAACTCGTGTAGGGCAGCTTTCTTGTGTAGGAGCAGCTTTTGAGGTGCTTTTACGCCACGCCGGTGAGTTTACTGCGCCGGTGAGTTTATTGCGCCGTGAGTGCTTTATTGCCGTACTAGCACCCATGTTGAGAAGCGTTCAACAGATCCGGGCATCGGGCGAAACCTGAGCTGATACTCTCCCGAGATGTCTGGCGCTATGAAGCACAACTCCCCACGGTTCGTAGCTCCCGCGGCCACGGGCCGGCGAAAAATATCATTCGCTGTGGCAAATACGCGCGGAGCAAACCTAGCGCCATTAGGGGCTGTGAGCACCCACTGCGAAGAATCCAGATACCCTCCCGCAGTTGATGGGTTGTACACTGCCACCGCGGCGCACAAAAACTTTCGCCGCACCACTCGATCAGCGCTGTTCACCTGTTGGAGATCGAACGCCGTCACTAAAAATCTATCAGCACCCAGCCTCGTGCCAGCTCCGCCAGAGCCACCCGGCTGCATCACAGGAGCAGAGCGCGGAGCCGTTGGCGCCGCTGAATCTCCCGCGCTCTTCCTCGGGTCCCCGCCCGTTTTCCCATCGTTCTCTGAGGCACTGCGCTCCGAAGAAAAGCCTTTTAGGCAACTAATGGATCCCTCACACGGAGTATTCTTTCCCTCAGCACTCCGAGCATATCCAGCCTTCGGAGCTAACTGAGAGTAATCCCGGTTGTGCCAGAAAAATCGATAGGCTAGCACAAAGGCCACACACAAGCTAAGCAATAGCGCCAAAAGCACAATTGCCATCACCGCCCAGACGGCGGCGCGCGTATACCACGGCCGATGCAGCTGCGAACCCTCTCTCATCACACTGCCAAGCTACTGCCCAAAACTGGAAAAATGCTGGAGGGAAACTCTAGCTTCTGTCGAAAATCAAAGAGGCACAGTAGGCACACGAGCCAGCCGATACGCCGGATTCTGTGCTGGTGCTCCTGCGTATACCGCAGGGCCAGCGGCAGCCATCCATCTAGGCTGCGTGTTGCCACGCAGCTCAAGCAACCTACCCGCGCACTCAGCGAGCAGCTTCTTCGTGCGCTGCTTGGTTTTGCTCCCAGTGGGGTTTACCATGCCACGGCTGTCACCAGCCGCGCGGTGAGCTCTTACCTCGCCTTTTCACCCTTACCCACATTCCTCTCGCCGTAGCGTGAACAACGTGGGCGGTATTTTTTCTGTGGCACTTTCCTGCGGGTCACCCCGAGTGGGCGTTACCCACCACTGTGCTCTGTGGAGTCCGGACGTTCCTCGCGTGCGGCAAGTTGGAGATCGCCGCACCCGCGGCTGCCTAGCCGGCTCGTGTGCAGTGCAAGCCTAGCTTCTTCATAGCCAGCTACCCAAATTGCGGGCCAGGAATTCTTCGGCGCCCCCGCCACTCCCATCGCTTAATGGCACTGCCCCAGCCCGCCCTCACTGCGAGTTCTCAACCCGAAAATGGCGTTACCAAATGGGAAGAAGAAACGGCACCTGCAATCACTCCAGAGCGGAGCGGCCCGGCCAGAGCTAGGCATCGCGCTACCGCCGCTTTCTAGCTTGAGCAAATTGGCCAGCGCCGCTCCTCAGCGATACGGATATCCCAATTTCTTGCACTCCATACGGCTGTTCACCAGGCAAGCAATGCTCACGCATCGAGCAGCACCACGATGCACTCGTACTCATCAGAGATCCACACCTGTTCTGGATCGGCGTTCTTGATGCGATTTAGCTCAATGGGAGAGAGCTCAATCCCACCAGTTGAGCGCCCGTTGGGGTGCACTCCGATCACCGTATATCCCCCACTGGTAGCCGCTCGCTCATATTCGCGCTTCAGTGAATCCGACAACGGGGCGTACCGCCGTTCCCGCTCCTCGGTAAGCTTCGTGATGTCACTGTGAATATCGGTGACGGCGTTCTCCAGCTGCACCTGCTCAGCAAGTAGTTTGCGGTTGAGTTCTGCCAGTTCTTCTCGCAGCTGAGCGGATCGCGCCTCACAGTTTTCCACCGCTTCCAAGGCCTCAAATTCCGCTTCGGATAGCTCATCAAGCTTAGCTTGCTGACCGTCGATTTCGGATTGCAGCGTGAGCAAACCTCTCGAATCCATTCCAGTGCCAGCGCGAAATAAAGCTTTCTTCTCCCGCAATAACTCAGTGAGAGCATCGGTACGCTCTGATAATGCACTAAGCGCTTCGCGTGCATTCGCCTCTGCCCTCTCGTTATCTGCTATTTCTTGAGATTTTGCCGCCACGAGATTCATTAGCTCGCCGGCGCTAACTCGCAGTGGGTGGCGCACATCGCTTTGGCGCAAACGCGCAATATCCGAATCGAGTTGCGCCACAGTGAGTAGCGCTAATTGATCTGCTCGAGGTGCTGTTGCCATCGTTGGCCTTTCTCTTCACAGTGGCAGAGTGCTCATCTCCCTGCCTATCTCCTACTGCTAGTACATCTATCAGAGCGCCTATATTCGCTCCGCCCACGGATCAGTAACGATCGTTGAAATATATGCGCTAAGGCCCAACTCCACGCTCACACGCCGGCGCAGATTCACAAGCAATGGCCACTCAGAGGCAAAGTGACTGAGCCCGATCAGCGGGCACCCTCCGTTCCACAGGTGATCAGTGGCTGGGTGATGGCGTAAATCTGCCGTCACATACACATCGGCATGAGCCGCACGCACCTGGGCAAAGAGGGAATCACCAGCACCAGGGCAGAGTGCCACTGTGCGCACAATGCGCTCAGGATCTCCTCCTAGAGTGATGCCAGCCGGAGTTTCCGGAATCAAAGCTTTGATCCGCTGTGCTAGTTCGCGCACACTCATCGTAAGAGGTAGCTCTCCCACTGTGCCAATCCCTAGAGTTTGATCAAACGAGCTCGGCTCTAGCGGGCGCACATTCTCTAGCTTGAGCAAATTGGCCAGCGCTGCGCCAGAGCCATCAGCGGCAGAATCAGCGTTGGTATGCGCGGAAAACAATGCACACCCAGAGCGGATCAAATCGGTGACCCACGCACCTTTTCCTGTTGTGGTCGCCACCGAATGAGTGCCCCGCAAAAAGAGCGGGTGATGTGTGATCAACATCTGTGCTCCCCGCTCAATCGCCTCCCGCACTGTGGCTTCACAGGGATCCACTGCGAAACCCACCCGGTGCACTTCCGCACTTGGCACTCCCACTGAAAGTCCCACGCGATCCCACTCTTCAGCGAGTGCCGGAGGATAATGCTGATTCATCACATTCACAATATCTGCCACTGTTACAGCCATGCGCCCAGTTTATCAGGGCAGCTCTACGCGGCCTGCGCGCTTTCACGCTCATTTTGCTCCCGCGATAAAATCAGAAAGCACGATAATCAGCAGATAGAGGAAGCAGCATGCTTATGAATGTGCTACTCGTTTTCTTTGGCGGATTTTTGGGAGCGCTAGCTCGTTTTGGCATTGTGCATGCGGTGCCAGCAGCTGTGGCACCATTTCCGCTTGCCACAGGGATAATTAATGTGGCTGGAGCTTTTTTGCTGGGGCTACTCACCACAGGACTGCTGTGCGCTGCGATTAATCCACGGCAGCGCGCCCGTTGGAAAGCTTTTCTCGGCAGTGGATTTCTCGGCGGATTCACCACTTACAGCGCTCTCGCAGTGGATTCAGTGCTACTCACCCAAGCTGGGCACAGCGCAATCTCCACCGGATACGCCGTGTTTTCCATAGGCATTGGCACGGTGGCCGCATGGGCTGGTTTGCAGATAGGAGCCCGTTCTCATTATCTCCGCAGCGCTAACTCTTCTCAGGGCAGCAGTTTCTGTGCTCCTCTGAGTGCACAGAGTGCCTCGTCACAGACTGACTGTGTGCACAGCGCAACCAGCTCTGAGCACCGCACAATCGGCTCCGCACACGGCACCATCGGCTCCGCACACAACGCCCTTGCAATGAAACGGGCGGGAAAACAGACAGCGAAACAGCCGGAAAAACGGGCGGAAAGGAAAGGTCGATGAGTGCCCTCTCTGTGATTCTGATTGGCGTGGGCGGTGGGCTCGGCGCCGTGGTGCGATATCTTGTGGATAGAGCGATGCCCTTGCACTCATGGCGGCTCGGCACTTTCACAGTGAATTGTGTGGGCAGCTTCTTACTCGGTGTTGCCACAGCTCTGTGGGCAGGCAGCGAAGAAGCACAGCAAGCTCAGTGGCTCGCCATTGCGGGCACCGGATTCTGCGGTGGGCTCACCACATTTTCCACCGCGAGTGTAGACGCCGTAGAGCTCATTAGTGAGCACAGCACGCGGCGCAGCATTGCGTATCAAGTGCTGATGCTGCTCAGCTGCCTCACGATGGCCGCACTAGGCTATTTCCTTGGCTCACTCCTCGCCAACCGCTAGGCAGTAACAATCGTTAGGCAACTAAGCAGCAACCAGCTTTAGGCCAGTGGGTTCTCCCGCTCCACCCAGATATCGGTGGGGAGTTCACCTGGCATATACGGGTTGTTTGTGGACACAAATGGCCGCTCTGGAGCTTCGCGGAAATCACGCAAAGCGCCAAAAGCCCACTTGCCAAGCAGCAAAATTGCCACCAAGTTAATCAATGCCATACCGGCCATCGTGATATCAGCGAAGTTCCACACCACTTTGAGCTCCGAAATTGAGCCAATAAACACCGATACTGTGGCAATCACACCGAGCACCTTAGTGGAATCAATTTTCCCTTTGGAAATGAAGTCCACATTCACTTCAGCATACGCAAAATTGCCGATAATCGACGAATAGCAGAACACCAAAATCAGCAACACCATTACCGGAGCGATCCAGGCTCCCAACTGATCAGCCACGGCCGCAATCGTGAGTGGAGCACCTTCGAGCTTCGAGCCTGGATTTTCCCCAATCGTACCTGGCACATACATATTGGAGTTCAACAGCATAAACGCCGTGGCCGAGCACACCAGAATCGTATCCACGAACACTCCCATAGCCTGAATCATGCCCTGCTTCACTGGGTGGCTCACTTGAGCTGTGGAAGCGGCGTTCGGAGCGGAGCCTTCGCCAGCTTCGTTGGAGAACAATCCTCGGCGGGCTCCGTTGAGCATAGCGGCTACGATTGCACCAGTCACGCCAGCTGCTCCGGCCTGGAAACCAAATGCCGAAGCGAAAATCAACCCGAACGTGGGGATAATTTTGTTGAAGTTGATCAACACGATCACCAGTGCAATAAAGATATAAACCACTGCCATAATCGGGCTCATCCACTCAGTGATACGCGCGATGCGTTTAATTCCACCAAACACCACCAGAGCAGTGAGCACCACAAGCACCACAGCCGTGATCCACGGCGAAACCGCATACTGTGAATCGAGTGTGGTGGCAATAGTGTTTGCCTGCGTCATCTCATAGGAGACGCCGAAGGAGAAAATTAAGAAAACAGCAAATACCATACCCCAGCCCCGCGAACCGAGCCCGCGCTGGATATAGAAAGCTGGCCCACCACGGAATGTGCCATCGTGCCACCGAATCTTAAAGAGCTGCGCAAGGGTGGCTTCCACAAATGCTGTGGCCATTCCCACGAGAGCCACAACCCACATCCAGAACACAGCCCCTGGGCCACCAGCCACCAATGCCAATGCCACACCGGCGATATTGCCGGTGCCCACACGCGAAGCGAGGCCAATGGCGAAAGCTTGGAATGACGAAATCGCCCCATCTGATTTATCGCGCGAGGTGAAAATTGTTTTCACCATGTGCCCAAAGTTGCGGAACTGTACCGCCCCAGAGCGAACTGTGAAATAGATCCCCGATAACAGTAGCAAGCCAATCAGGATATATGTGTAGACGAAATCGGAAATATTCCCGAAAAATGATGCAAGAGCGTTCAAGAGTATGTTCCTCCCCTAAGCAGCAATATGGAATAGTGTGCTACTCCTAGTTCCACAAAATATCACAGCCACGGCTTAGCACTAGAAACGGGCTGCGTATGTGGAAAACTCTCTTATTCCGCGAAATATTTTCATATGTGCGATGCATATTTATATCCCGCGCTCCCGCAAGTGCTACACATGATATGGCCAGCGGCAGCAGCTGGATCGGGATAGCGCGTTCCCGATACGGCTTTGGCTACACAGATGTGGCCAGCGTGGCAGCAAACGCCACGCCAATCACCAACCCAATAAACCCTGCAAAGCCTACAACTCCAGTGATAGTGAGTGGGAAACGCCGGTTTGAGGCAGCGGAGGCAGGATTGCGCGCACCCACACGCGGGGCACCTGCACGTGAGCGCACCTCAGCTCCGTATGGCGTGCGCCGGCTGCGAGCACGAGGTTCCCTGCGCCACCCCTCGCGTTCGTCCCAACCGTGCACAGCTCGGCGCACAAATGGAATCCGCGCCAACACCACCGCAAACACCGCGTAGCCCACCACGCCACCCACCGAATTGAGGATAATATCGTCTACATCGAAGAGCCGCACTGTGAATATCAGCTGTAAGCTCTCCACACACAGTGAAGCAGTTGTAAGCACTCCAGCCACTCGCCACCAAGACCGCATATTGCTAAAGGCGAGCGGTGCCAGTGCTCCGAGCGGCACGAAGAGCAGCAGATTGCCAATGAGGTTGTACAGAGCAATACGCAAAATTCCGTATTTCACCATGAGATACGATTGCACCACTGGCACTAAATTGAGCTCAAAGTGGGCAGTGCGCGTATCAAACACAAACGGCGTAAACGTAAAAAAAATAATGACGCCAACGTACACTCCAAAGAGTGCATACGCTACAAGTTGAGTGCCACGCGGCCGAGATTCTCGTGGAGCACGCAGAAAAAAGGCAACCCACACCCCTGCAAGAGCTAGATACACCGGAATAAAACTCACTGTGATCATCGCGTCAATCTGCTTACTCACCCCTACACTCGCTATTCCAACACTTCACATTAGGCGCATAGCGGTGCCGCAGCGCGCATAACCTCATATTTACGATACGCACTTTAGCCTTTTATGACGTATGATCAATGCTCGTGTTAAACATTCCACAACTCTACTCACAAACTATCGCGCTCTCCAATGTGCCAACACTCACTGCGCTCCTTCCGGATTCTCACACAACACTGGCGTGGCTTCGCCACGATGACGGCATGGTGGCCGCGGGAGTGGCAGCGCGATTAGATAGTGGAATGACCGCAGATATTGCAAACAATCCGCAGCCCACTGCGCCAACAGGCACTATACAGAGCACCGCTCGATCGACGATACCGGCTAACGGCAGCTCCCCCGATGAGCGTTTTAATATAGCACACACGTGGTGGGAAGCAGTTCTCAAGAACGCCCACATTAGTGATTCGGTGCAAATTCCTGGGAGTGGGCTCGTGGCCTTTGGCTCTTTCAGCTTTGCTCCACAGTCTGAGGCGGGTTCAACATTAATTATTCCGCAAGTGTTAGTTGGGAAACGCGGCCAGCGCTCCTGGCTCACCCTTGTGAGCCCATATCCCGCTGATTTGACCGATACAAACGCGCTCTCCTTTCTCAGCTCCGACGCCCGTGCGCTTCTCAACGCCGTCATTCCCGCGCTTAATGCTGTGCCCACCGCACTCCCTCTCAGCGCTATCCACGCTCATATCACCCGTGAGATCCCGCCGAAAAAAGAATGGAAAGAGCAGGTAGAGCGAGTGCGAGCGAGCATCGCTCGCGGCGAGGCACAAAAAGTGGTGCTTGCGCGGGAGGTAGAGCTCTCTTCACCCACTGATCTCGATTTCCGTGCCATTGTGCACACTCTCAACCGTAACTACCGCAATACGTGGGTTTTTGCCATCGATGGAATGGTGGGAGCCACTCCAGAAATGCTGGCGTCCACGCTCTCGGAATGCGGCGAAGCCACCGATTACGTGGCCACCCGAGTGCTTGCGGGCACACTTCCGACGGCGTCGAGCTCCCACGCCCTTTCTTCTCCGGCCACTGATGCGGCGCTTATTTCCTCGCGCAAAGACTGCGAAGAGCACCGCATTGCAGCCGAATCCGTGGTGCAGGTTCTCCGCCCGCTCGCTACTCTCAGAGTGAGCGATCCTTTCGTTATACATCTTCCCAATGTTTTGCACCTAGCCACAGATGTGCATGCCACTTTGCATGCGGGAATCTCTATTTTTGATGTGATCGCTGCGCTACACCCCACTGCTGCGCTAGGCGGATCCCCACGTGGCGCTGCTCTCGCGATTATCTCCCGTACCGAGCCTTTCGACCGCGATCGCTATGGGGCGCCTATTGGGTGGATCTCTTCAAGCGGCGCCGCTCAATGGTGTGTGGCCTTGCGCTGCGCCCGCCTCACATCTGCGCGCACCGCCCGCGCCTGGGCAGGAGGAGGAATTATGCTAGATTCGCAGCCGGAGCTCGAACTCTCTGAAACATCAGCAAAGCTACAACCCGTACTAGAAGCCTTCGGTGCAGCGGCGTCTCACGTACCGCTGCGGTAAATCCTCTGCTATGCGGCTCGCCCCTATTCCTCGCGGATTAGTCATAGATTAGTTGTCACGAGTGAGCACGCTGAGCACTCGGGTGCGTAGCCGAGCCCGATGCTCTCGCATTGTGCTGAGTGGCTCCCGCTGCAATGCCGCATACACAACCTCAATCCCTCCTGCGTAATCCGCAAGTACCTGTGCGCAGCGTTCCGCACTCCCCGATACGTCTACATAGCGCACGTGCCTGCCTAAACTGGCCACAAAATTTTCCATATCCAGCATTTTTTCAGTGCGGAAAACGCGGTCGAAAGCCTCCGCACTTCCCTTCCCATATTCCAGCGTGGAAAACAGTGAGCCACCGCCATCATCAGCGATCACCACTTGCACATTGCCACGAGTTTGCCCCGCGGTGGCCACTAGCGCACCCAAATCGTGAATAAATGCGAGATCACCAAGCACCACTCGCACTGGCATTTGAGAGGCTAAACTCATACCGATCGCGGTGCTTACTGTGCCGTCAATCCCCGCCAAACCGCGGTTAGCTTCATACACTGGCCCAGGTGCTGGGGTGTAGAGGTTCACTTCACGCACGATTGACGACGCCGCGAGCAGCGTACGAATGCGCCCAGCATCTCGGTTTACCACACGTGCAAGGCGCGGAAAATCCAGTGTATCAGCGCTGCGTTCCCATTGCTCCAGCGCATGTTCCGCACGGCGTGCGGCACTGAGCCAGAGCGAAAGCCAGCTGAGATCAGTTTCTAAATAGGCACCAAGTTCGGTGGCGTCAATAATGCGCGCAGCATTTCCGCTCACATCGGTATAGGTGGGAGGCTCATCAACCACTATCACTTCCACAGCAGGATCTGCGAGCAGGGCACTCACTTCTCGTGTGAGTGTGGGGTGCCCGATCACCACGACGCGCTCGATCAGAGCTCGCAATGGGAGCGAAGCAGCCAGCAGGATTGGGTGTGCTCCAATTGCTGTGGGAAGCCCTCGCAGCACGGTTGCTGGCTCAGCCAGCACAGGAATCCCAGCGAAGCTCGCCGCAAAATCAGATTGGAGAAACCGGGAAGTATCACCACCGTATGTGCGCAGCTCTGGCAAGCGATCGCCGCTTCCAGCGACCACCACCGTGCGTTTTGCCGTTGCCGCCAGCTGCGATGTGCTGTGCTCAGTGCCCCCATCTGCACAAGAATCTGCAAAGGAATCCGCCCCTGATGCCGAAACCCTCCCATAGCGCTTCACCAGTGAATCAGTTTGCCACACCGTTTCTGCAAAGAGCGGCTCTCGAAAAGCGATGTTCACATGCACTGGCCCTGGGCCTCCTCCGGTGAACCCTCGGCCTTGAGCAGCGCGAATCGCCCGATGGATAAGCCCCTGCAACGCAGTGCAACTGCCGTAATCAGTGGGAATATCGTAAGCGGCCCGCACGGAAGCTCGCAACACACCTATGTGATCAGTGGTCTGCGAAGCCCGCACTCCGCGTAATTCATGCGGCCGATCTGCGCTGAGTATCAGCAACGGCACTCCAGCGTATGCGGCCTCTTCCACCGCGGGGTGCAGATTGGCCACTGCCGATCCAGAGGTGGTGATAACTGCTGCCGTATTCCCCGCTTTTCCTAAACCAAGCGCCACAAATCCGGCCACTCGCTCATCAGTTTCCACATAGAGCCGTATCAACCCGGCAGCTTCTGCGCTCTGCAGCGCATAAGCGAGCGGAGCCGAACGAGATCCAGGGCAGAGCACGAAATCACGTATCCCATATTCGAGGCAGCCAGCCACAATCGTCTGCGCTGTTTTGCTCGCTTCGCTCACCGTATCTCACCTTTCATTGCCGCTGCTCTCTTGCTTCTCCTGGCATTTCCACACTTCACCACTCTGGCATGCTCCTTAGCTGGTAGCACCCACTCAATTAACACACCCACGTGTAGTGCGCCGCCTCACTCAGCTGGCCACGATACTGTAAATAGCTCCACATATCCGCGAGCCGCTGTGCCCACCGAGCGATGAGCTGCGCGTGCGCACCACCGCTATTTGCGGTTAAGATACCGGCCTTGGGATCGTTGCCGCCCCTGCCGTCCACTGGTAACGGTGCTGTGTGCACCGCTATCTCTCCATTCGTGGGGAGTAGTGGATCGGCACTTACATCGTCTGCTAAAAGCTGGGCTGTGGCGAGGCCACAGGCAAACGGCAGCTCCGGGAGCGCAGCAGCTAGGCGCACCCCTGCATAGAGCCCCACTGAACTTTCCAACGCAGAGCTCACCACCACTGGCAGGCCAAGTTGCTCAGCGAGCGCCAGCGCAGCGCGCACTCCCCCAAGAGGCTGGTTTTTTAATACCACGAGATCTGCTGCCTGTGCTCTCACCACTTGGAATGGGTCTGCTGCACGGCGAATTGATTCATCTGCAGCGATACGCACCCCCACAGCTCGGCGCACCTGCCCGAGTGCTTCTACACTGGCACACGGTTGCTCCACGTATTCAAGCCCCCGAGCTGCAGTATCTAAGTGGGGAATCGCTGAAATCGCATACTCAGCACTCCAGCGAGCATTAATATCCACGCGCAGTTGTGCATCATTTCCAAGCGCATCACGCACCGCAGCTAAGCGCTCACAATCCGTGTTGAGGCTGTGGCCTGGCTCTGCAATCTTCACTTTTGCACTCTTAGCCGTGCTTGCCCGCGCGATACTGTATGCAGCCTCCGGCTCCACAGCTGGAATCGTTGCATTCACAGGGATATTTTGGCGCCGTATCTCGGGATAGCCATTCACAGCGGCGTCAATTCCTCCCATGAGCCACCGTGCAGAATACGCCACACCGTAATCCCAAAATGGAGAGACTTCGGCCCACCCAGCGGGTCCGTGCAGCAGCAGCCCTGAACGCTCAGTAATTCCCCGAAACCGGTGCCGCAATGGCACTCGATATGCGCACACGCGCAGTTCGAAGCTGCTCGGCAACTGATAATCAACATAAAACACCGGATCAAAATCCACGTGTTTATCCTATCGCGAACTCTTCACAGGCGTTTCGGCTGCACTAGTGAGCAATCATCTCCAGCACTTCCGGGGCCACCAGTGCCCGCACCGCCTCCTGGGCTTCCTCCACGCTCTCTGCCGCCAGCGCTGCCTGCGCAATCGCCCCACAGTCGGTGAAATCGTGGCGAGAGAGCGAGAAGCGCACCGCTGAAACCTTAGGAGCCGCCATAGACAGCGAACTCACACCCAGCCCCACCAGCACCAACGCCATGAGCGGATCCCCTGCAGCTTCCCCACACACTCCAATATATTTTCCGTTTGCATGCGCGCCATCACAGGCCGCCTTAATCATATCGAGCACCGCCCCTTGCCAGTAGCTATTCAAATCTGGCATGTGCGGATTGAGCCGATCTGTGGCCATCGCATACTGTGTGAGATCGTTGGTGCCTAGAGATGCAAAATCCACATACTTCATCACCTGCTGTGCGCGGATCGCCACCGCTGGCACTTCGATCATAATGCCCACCGTGTGCAGCCCAAATCCACGAGCTTTGTGCACAAACCATTTCGCTTCTTGGGCAGTGCTCACCATTGGTGCCATCACCCACAAGTTTCCGCCGGTGGCCTGCTGCGCTGCCGCGAGTGCCTGAAGTTGGGTGTCTAATAGCTCTTCACGGGCCATTGAGAGGCGCAGTCCTCTCCGCCCCAGCGCGGGGTTTTCTTCTTTCTCTTGATTGGCGAAAGCCAGTGGCTTATCTGCACCAGCATCAAGCGTACGCACCACCACACGGCGGGTGCCGAAAGCTTTCAACACCGCGGTATACGCTTCGATTTGTTCTTCTAAGGTGGGAGCCTCAGCCCGATCCAGGAAGAGAAACTCTGAGCGGAATAGCCCTGACCCTTCCACATCGCACTGCGCTGCAGAAAGGGCATCTGGCACTGTGCCAATATTCGCTAATAGCACCACCGGATAGCCATCTTTCGTGGTTCCAGCTCCGCCAGAATGAGCTAGAATTGCGGCTCTAATCTGCGCTTTTTTATCCAAGTTGGCACGCACATCAGCACTGGGGCGCACCCATACCATTCCTGAGCTGCCATCGAGCCCCACCATTGTGCCTGGCGGAATATCCACCACGCCTTTTGCTCCCACGATCGCCGCGATTCCAAGCTGCGCAGCCAAAATTGCAGTGTGGGAGGTCACCCCTCCTTCAGAAGTGATAATTCCGAGCACCATCTCTGGCAGTAAATTAGCGGTTTGAGCTGGAGAGAAATCCTTTGCAATCAGCACACTCGGTTCGGTGAGTTTCGGGATCCCAGGCGCTGGCAAGCCGCGCAGATCAGCGATAATCCGATCTCCAATATCAGTGAGGTCTGCCGCCCGCTCGCTCATATAGCCGCCGAGTGCGGTGAGCTGTTGTGCATATTCATTCACCGCTTCACGCACTGCATGGGTGAGGCCAGCTCCTAGCTCCAGCTTTTTAGTGATCGCTTTGCGTAAACCTCGATCATTGGCGAGTGCAGACTGCGCCAATAAAATATCTGAAATAGCTCCATCTGTTGCAGCAGCTTGCTCAGCAAACTCCGTGCTCACAGCTTTCATAGCGGCTTTCACTCGTTCCATTCCAGCAGCTATATCTGTGGTGGCTGGTTCAGTTTCATCGACGTCGATTGCATTCGCCACAACCACTGCTGGCCCATACACTGACCCGGCAGATACTCCTAGACCCTGGATCTGATACGTTTTTGCTGCTTCGCTCATCGTGCACTCTCTTTTCACCTACGCTGTGTGTGCTGTCTACAGATATCGAGCTCTGGATCTCGAGCTCCAGTTTTATCCTTCTTGGTTCTCGGCTATCAAAGTGGCGAGGGAATCAAGCGCCTCGGTGGCCGAATCGTCATCTGTGGAGAGAATCACCTCATCGCCAAACTCTGCTCCCAGTGTCATCACTTCCAACAAACTGGCAGCATCTACAGTTTTCTCTCCTTTCGTGAGACGAAATTCGATATCATCATAGTCGCCAGCGGCATTTGCAAATATAGCCGCCGGGCGTGCATGTAATCCGTTGGGGGAACCGACTTTTACAGTCCGTGAAATCATTTGTTATCTCCTTCTCGTTCCAGCTATTCAGATACGTATATATTCTGAAGCTCTTCATGCTTTTTCTACAGTTATATTCTTGCTCTTATCGCGTTGTTCCCACAGTGGGAAAATCTCACCGTTTGATGATAGAAATACGGAGCTTCCTCCGCCCGTACTCCTTTGCCGAAAGCATATGCGCTGCTGAAAAAGCCGCCATCACTGCGCATGCCTCACGATAAGCACGCGTTCACGATTCCTTTCGCAGCAGCGCAATACGATTCCTTTCGCAGCAGCGCAATTCACATGAGCACAGAGCAGCGGGAGCGCGACCACTGGTTGCCTAGCGCCCCCGCTGCTCTCATGTGTGCGCTCAGCGCACATGGTGCACTCGTTATCTCGCGTATCACTCAGGCGAGCGTGGCCACCGCAGCTGGCTCACTGCCCGTAGCCCCACTGTTTACCTTCAGCTCAGCGATCTGATTTTTCTTGGTGAATACCACGATAGTGATTGGATCGAGTTCCGCGGCGCGCACCACTGAGAGATCTACTTCCACAATTGGAGCGCCCGCCGTCACTTCACCGCTCTCTTGCAACACCGTGAAGCCTGTGCCCTTGAGCCCCACCGTATCGAGGCCGATGTGCACCAGCACTTCCACCCCATCAGTAGTTTTCATCGAGAAAGCATGCCCAGTTTTGAACACCTGCACTAAAGTGCCGGCCGCTGGCGCCACCACCGTAATCTGCGCGGCATCGTCGCTCGGAATCACTGCGTAGCCGTCACCGAGCATTTTGCCCGAGAACACTGGATCTGGCACCTCGGTAACTGGCACCACAGTGCCAGCAAGTGGTGCAATAAAACTCTCTTTTTTCTTTCCAAAACCAAACATCAGGCTGGCTGCTCCCCGTTGAGAGTTACTCCAGCATGCCCGAGTTCTGCAGCAGCAGCGTCATACACAAACTGCACTTGTGGCCCAATCACCACTTGCACACTATTATCTGCTGGGCGAATCAAACCTGCCACACCGGCCGCTTTAATCGCTCCCTCTTGAACCACAGAATCATCTTTCACCGTCACCCGCAGGCGAGTGGCGCAGTAGTCGAGCACTGAAATGTTGTCTGCACCGCCGAGCCCTTTAATAATTGCACGAGCTTTATCCGCATCAGAGGCATCAACGGCGAGCCCCGCTTCAGCAGCTGCCTCGTCATCTTCACGGCCAGGAGTCTTCATATCAAACTTCTTGATGAGGAAATAGAACACCCCGAAGTAAATGAAGAAGTACACCACACCCATCACGAGCAGCATGTACCACTTATTAGCCATCGGATTTTGAGCAGAGAGCACCATATCCACAAAACCTGCTGAGAAGCCGAAGCCAGCCGTCCAGTGGAAGGCTGCGGCCAGAGCCACTGAAATGCCTGTGAGCACTGCGTGCACGGCATAGAGAGCCGGAGCCACAAACATAAAAGCAAATTCGAGTGGCTCGGTGACGCCGGTGAAGAACGATGCGAGAGCGCCAGCAAACATAAGCGCGCCAGCCACTTTCTTCTTGGAATCCTTAGCGGTGAGATACATTGCCAACGCGGCACCCGGCAAGCCAAACATCATAACCGGGAAGAAGCCGCCCTGGTACATACCCACATAACCTACTACCTCGCAGGCGCTGCCAGTCCAGTGCGCAGCGCCCAAGGCAGCACACGACGTTGCATCAGTAGCAGCTGCAGCAGCTGCGATAGTCTTGGAACCACCGAGGAAGTTACCAATATCGTTAATACCAGCCACGGGGAACCAGAAGATCTGGTTCAGTGCGTGGTGCAAACCAGTGGGGATCAGCAAACGGTTGGTCACGCCGTAAATGCCTGCACCAATCGGCCCAAGCCCCACGATCCACTGCCCGAAAGCGAAGAGCACGTGATACACCAACGGCCATACGATAAACATGATTCCAGAGAACACGATCGCAAACAGCGACGTGAGGATCGGCACCAAGCGGCGCCCTGAGAAGAATGCCAGGAAATCTGGCAATTTTGTGGTGGAGAAGCGGTTATACGTCCACGCTGCAAGCACCCCGATTAAGATGCCGATCAGCGCATTTTTATCGTTAATGGCACCCCACCCTTGTGCAACCCAATCGAGCTTCGCTGCACCTTCGAGTTTGCTGGGATCTACCCCTTTATACCCAGCCACAGCCGCTTCACCGATAAGCAGCATCACAGTTTTGTAACCCAACCACCCTGAGAGAGCAGCCGCGCCATTGCCTTGCCGCGCCAGGCCAAATGCCACGGCCACGGCGAAGAGATAGCCCAGATTATCGAGCACTGCGCCACCGGCTCTAATAAGTATGGCTGCAGCGATGTTGTTGGCTCCCCAGCCATCTGGATCGATCCAGTAGCCAATACCCATGAGGATTGCCGCCACTGGCATCACTGCCACGGCGCCCATGAGCGCCTTGCCAAGGCGCTGCAAGTTTCCAAATACCTTCCCACCCATTGTGAGCTTTCCTTCCAATATGTTGATGGTGTTATTTGTGAATACCCCGTGTGGAATCCGCTGAATCGCTGGTTTGCGATTCACCACTCGTGTGAGCGGTGACGGCGGCGCCGAGCGGCGCGGTGGCACCCTCAGCTCTGGTTCTGAGAGCGGCAACACCCTCAGCTCCAGTTCCACGAGATTGAGAACTTTGTTTCCACGAATGCAAAATCATGGCGAGCATCGCGCTCTCGCCTTTCCATTCACGCACATCTGTGCGTGGCGTATACATGCGTTTTAAGAGCTGCTCTGCAGCGGCATATTCCATCGGTAAATCACGCCGAATTGCGAACACAAGCGGCGTAGTGCGCGGGGTATCGGCCTGCACTCGAGTGTAAATACGCAGTAATTCACCGATGAGCTCTGCCTCATCTAGCTGCTCATGGCCCACCCCCAGCAGATTTTTTGCGTCGGCTAATAGCTGCGCCATAAAATTAGCCTGGCCTAAGGGCGATTTCACCGGCACTCCCAAGCGAGCGGCATTTAAGTGCAGGGCTAAATACGCAACCTCTGCTGGTGGAAGCGGGATATCCAGATCGCGGTTGATCACGCTCACCACCAGCTCCGCCGCCTGATATTCTTCAGGAAATACTGTGCGAATCTCTACGAGCAGTGGGTTTTCAATAGTTTCCCCGCGTTTGATGCGCTCTATGGAGAAAGCAATGTGATCTGTGAGGCTCAGATAAACAGAAGGAGCCAACTCTCCCAGCACGGATTCTGCCATCTCCACGCCGCTCGTGATGGCGTCAAAGATTTTTTGATCGAGAGTGGCAAGCAGATTGAGGATATGTAACTTGCTCGGATCAATTGCAGTATATCGATGTTGCACCTTCGCGGC
>JALELI010000106.1 GCA_022768785.1 Arcanobacterium sp.
TACCCCACTCGCACTGCGCTGCATGGGTTACTCGGCGGAGCTTTAGGGGCAAAGCGGGGAGAACTTCCACAATGGCTGAACACCGTGGAATTCTGGGTGCGGCCAGATCGCACGCCAACTATCACAGATGATTTCCACACCATCAACCCACGCCCCGAAGCCGCGGAATTTCGCAGGCGGCTCCTGCTTGCTATGGGCATGCCAGCACGCGGAGCGAAAGCCCTCGTTTTTACTCCTGATGCTCAAAACAAAACCAGCGTGGTGCGCCGAACGTATTTAGCCGATGGTGAGTTCATTGTGCGTATCACCGCACTTGAGCACATCGATGAGCTAGAACGAGCACTCGCAGCCCCGGCCTTTGCCACATACCTAGGGCGTAAAGCTTTTCCTGCTACTTTCCCGTTCTATCTGGGGCGCGGAGATGCTGAGGCGTTCGCCCACATTCCGCTTCCACCGAGCCCCGCTAAAGGGCAGAACACCTGGAAGGAGCCAGGGGAAAGCTCTCCTAGCACCGAGCAGAAAAGCAAAGAAATACGGTTCTGGATGTATCACTCTGGAATGCTTGTGCCACAGCCAGCTCAACGCTCTTTTCCCGTGGCACGAACAGAGCCGGAACGCCTTCGCACTATTTCTGAGCTACTTCGTATCGAACGTTAGGCGTCTGCTATAGCCCAATTACAGCTATAGCCCAACTACAGCGGGTATTTCGGTAGGTGCCCCAAGCAGCACTACGGGATAGACAGCTAGTGAGCCCCTACCTGCGGTTGGCTTTTCGCGTACGAGAAAGTACGAAAACTACCGAAATGCCAGCCAAATCCCTGGCATGAATCGCCTCGCGTGAGGGCATGCTTAGTGACGCCGGAAACTTCACCGAGTTTTTGTGCCCACAAATCACCTCGTGTGAAAGAATGGTTAATCGTGTAGCTCTGTTAAATCTGCAGGTTGCCTTACGTGCGAGTAAATCTGCAGGTTGCCTTACGTACGAGCGATCGCACAAGCTGCGTCAGTTGCAACAATCGCTACGCCTCAACCGCGACGCATCGCCACCTCTTCAGCAAGCAAATCTCGCGGAGGCTCTAGCCGCCGCACCCGCCGAAGCACTTCAAAGGAACCGAACAGCACCACAATGTATGGCACACCGGCATACCATGCGAGCGGCATCAGCCAGTGCAATGCCACAAAAATTGCTACACATGCAATAATCACGAGCCAGTTCACCACTGGCGAGCCCCAGAGCCGCCGAGCTGCAAGCGGCAAACCCGCTGCACGGCGCGCTTTGCGGAAAGCAAGATGAGTAGCCATGATCACACACCACGTGACCAAAATAGCCACTGTGGCGGCGCCGAGTAAAAGCATGAAGGCACTGTCTGGAGCAAAAATCGAGAGTGCGGCTGCGAGGCTCACCCCAATCACAGAGATCCACACAGCCCCGCGTGGAGCACCGTTGGGAGCCACTCGAGCCGCAATTTTTGGAGCTTGGCCCTCCACCGCAAGCGAATGAATCATACGCGTGGCAGCATAGAGGCAACCATTTGCAGCCGACAGCGCTGCCACAATGAGCACAGCATTCATCACATGTGCTGCAGCCTCCACCCCAGAAAGCGACAGCGCGCGCACGAATGGAGACTCCTCAATCGTGCCGCCAGAAGCGGCAGTTTTTTGCCACGGCTGCAGTGCGAGCACCACTGCTATAGCCGCGAGATAGAAGATCACGATACGCCAAATCATCGCCGATGCAGCCTGCGGAATATCGCGCTCAGGATTCTCTGATTCGGCAGCTGTAGACGACACATTTTCAATCCCACCAAAAGAAAACACAGCCATGCACGCCGCTGCGAGCACTCCCACTATTCCCATTGGCATGAATCCCCCTTGCGTAGGATTGAGATTTCCCCACCCCACTGCAGGAACCCCTGGCACCGCACCAATAATGAGTGCTAGCCCCAGCAGAATAAATGCCACAGCGGCCACCACTTTAATCATGGAGAACCAATACTCAGATGAACCATAGAGGTGCACCGAGAACGCATTAAACACTACAATCACCGCAGCGCACCCGATGGTGCCCACCCACAGCGGTACATCTGGGAACCAAAAGCGGATATACGTGGCTGTGGCCGTCACCTCAGCTCCTACCGCTACAAGCGATTGAATAGCAAAATTCCACCGCGCCACATACCCTCCGCGTTGGCCGAGATAAGCAGCTGCCACCGTGCCGTGCCCACCAGCCACAGGGTGAGTGGAGACCATTTCAGCTAATGCCCACACCACTGCCAACGCAAATGAACCAGCGATCAGATAAGAGAGAATCGTGGCCGGGCCGGCCAGCGCTATCACAGAGCCAGAGCCAAGGAAGAGGCCAGTTCCGAGCGCCCCGGAGAGGCCAATCATCGAAACTTGCCGGTGCGTGAGCCCGCGGCGCAATGCGTGAGCGGAATGATCAGAACTATGCGTGGAATCTATTTCTTGCACATCTGCAAGAGTAAGGGAAAAACTGCATAAGTTGAAATATTCGGTGAGATTACCCGCAATTTTTCCTTTAGCAGGCAGCCTAATTGGACAGGCAGCGCAACCGAGCAGGCAGCCTAAATAGGAAAACTGCACTGCATGGCATGAGTTGCACACGCATGTGCATGAACTGCGCATCAGAAGCCGATCTCCGCCAAGCCCAGGATCACCACCAGGGGAAATAGAAATTAATATGCGAATAATGTGGATCATGTGAATCATATCCGCCGCTCATGCGCACGCACCCTGCTGGTTTACAGACAAACAGCTCAATAGTTCACAACTATCTCCGCTGGCAGCTGGCGCAGTAGTGGGTGTGCCGGCCAGCAAATTTCACTGCGCGCAGTGGCTCCCCGCAGTTGCGACACAGCTCGCCGGTGCGGCCATATACCGCCAATTCTCGCTCAAAATAGCCAGCTTCACCGTTGGCATTTCTATAGAGCTGATCAAACGATGTGCCGCCAGCTGCCAGCGCTCGCAGCAGTATCTCACGCACGGCTGCTGCGAGGCGCGTGGCGCGTGCTAAGCTCAGATGCTTGGCACGCGGATTGATTCTTGCCGCAAAAAGCGATTCGTCTGCATAGATATTCCCGATTCCCGACACCACGGTTTGATCGAGCAAGATACGCTTTATTTCGCGGCGAGCACCCGCCAGCCGCACCGCGAGATCAGCAGCAGCCAGCTCAAGAGCATCAGGAGCAATATGCGCCACACTTGCTGGCACAATCCTCCCATCAGGAGCAGGCACGAGTTCAGCATAATCCAAAAACCCAAATGTGCGCTGATCAACGAATCTTAAAGTTCCGCGTTCACTTGCACTTTCCTCTTCGCGGCATGTAGTTCCGGTTGCAGATAGTAGGGGCTCCTTCAACAGGGAGCTACCCGAGCGCTCGTTGTGTAAAACACTGTCGGATTCGAAAGGCTCTCTCAACAAGGAGCTACCCAGCAAAGGATCACCTGCAGAGCTAGCCCCTCCTGGGATTGCAGTATCTTTCAGAGCTGCTGTTTTCCCTCTG
>JALELI010000113.1 GCA_022768785.1 Arcanobacterium sp.
AGCTCAACGGCGCCGGAGGATTCTTGGGTGTGATCTTCTCGGGTACATCGATGTACACGTTCCTCCACACTCTCTCGGCCTCGATTTTGCTCGCTGGTTCAGCTATCGCCGCACTCGCGCTGTGGTGGCTCGTGAAAACGATCAAGCAGAACGCTCCCGAAGCCGAAGACCTCTGGAAGCCAGCTGCTCATTTTGGCCTCGTGGCAATGCTCGTAGGATCTATTTTGGTGATTGGCTCTGGCCACTTTGCGGGCCAACACATTGCCGAAGTGCAGCCCACTAAGATGGCTGCAGCCATGGGCATTAACGTCACAGAAAAAGGCGCTCCACTCGGGCTGATCTACACTGGCGGCGACCTGGCTAAAGGCGAAGCCAACGTGATTTCGCTTCCGATTCCAGGCCTGGAATCGTTCATGGCAACCAATAGGTTTGACGGCGAAATCCAGGGTGGCAAAGATCTGCAGGAGAAATTCTCAGCAGAATTTGCCGATGCCTATCCCGGCACCGAAGTGAACTACATTCCCAATGTAGGGCTCACTTTCTACTCGTTCCGTATCATGATGCTCTTTGGCTTTATCTCTTTGATCCTTTCCATCGTAGGATTGGTGAAACTCAAGAAAGCCGAAAGTATCTCTATGGGCACCGCCAAGCTCTTCCTCTGGAGCACCTTGCTGCCATTCTTGGCCAGCACTGCCGGCTGGATCCTCACTGAGGTGGGGCGCCAACCCTGGGTGGTGTATCCAAACTTCGGCGGCGATGTGAAGGTGCACCAGCTCACAATGGAAGCGGCTTCGCTCACTGTGCACCCCATCGAAATCATTCTCTCGCTCGTGATCTTCACCCTGCTTTACCTCGCTTTGGGCATTGTGTGGTTTGTGCTCGTGAAGCGCTATGCGCGTGAGGGAATTAACACGAATAAGCATCTCGCCACTGATGTGGTGGAGCTTAAAGACGACACTGTTTTGAGCTTCGAATACTGAGGAAAGGCAGGAAAAACAAATGGTAACTTCATGGTTGCAAGTTCTATGGCTGATCCTCATTGTGGTGCTCTGGATTGGCTACGTTACACTCGAAGGCTTCGATCTCGGCGTAGGTATGCTGCTCAAAATCCTCGGTAAAGACGATAAAGAGCGGCGCCTGATGCTGGGCACAATCGGCCCTCACTGGGACGGTAACGAAGTGTGGCTGCTCACCGCTGGTGGTGCTACGTTCGCAGCATTCCCAGAGTGGTATGCCACTATGTTCTCGGGCATGTATTTCGCTCTCGTAGCCGTGCTGCTGTGCCTGATTCTGCGCATTGTGGCTATCGAATGGCGCGGTAAAGTGAAAACCCCGAAGTGGCGTAGCACCTGGGATACGATCCACACTGCGGTGGCTTGGATCGTATCAATCTTGTGGGGCGTGGCTTTCGCCAACCTCGTACAAGGTATGCAAATTCAGGTGGGCCACTATGAAAACGGCACATTCGTGGCTGTCGATCCAGCCACAGTGAATCTCTCAGCAAAAGTGGCTGGTGCAGATCAGCACTTCCTCACTGGAGGATTCTTCTCCTTGCTCACTCCATTCACGATTCTCGGCGGCCTCGTGGTGCTCACACTCTTCTTGAATCACGGCGCTCTCTGGCTAGCTCTGAAGACGAAAGGTGATCTGCACGAGCGGGCACTTAAGCTCGCTCCTAAGACGGCTCTGATCTCCACTGCACTCACTGCAGTATGGGCACTGTGGGGCCAGCTCGCCTACTCCGTGAATGCTCTTGCATGGATCCCGTTGCTCCTGGCGGCTGTGCTGCTCATTGCATCGCTCCTGCTGGCAGTGAAAGGCAACGATAAAGGCGCTTTCTTCGTGCACTTCGCAGCGCTGGCTGTGGCTGTGGTGTTTATCTTCTCCACCATCGGCCTGAACGCTCTGAAGAGCTCGATCAATCCGGCCTATACGCTCACACTCGCCCAGGCTACTGCCACGACGCCCACCCACATCGTGATGCTTGTGCCAGTGGTGATCTTCGTGCCAATCGTGCTCTTCTACACGATTTGGGCCTACTGGAAGTTCTCTCGCCGCGTGTCGGTGCACAACATTCCAGATCAGCCCGCTGGCCTTGATCTCAAAAAAGAGCGTGAGTTTGAAAAGCTGAGCTGAGCTCATCGGCGAGTTATCTGCAGAATCTCTATTGGCTGCTGCAGATAGCGAATATCTCAGTGAAACTGAACGGTTCCTGGTGCTCTGGTTCTCACCGCAGCGCCGGGAACCGTTCAGTTTACTAGCAGTCACTAACAGCTTCTAGATAAACCCGGTAGTTACCAGCGGCTAAATACGCTCGGCCGCGCACAGAATAGCCCGGCAACAGCACCGCGGCAATACCCATAATTTTAGGTGTGTGTTTATCTGCCACAGCACCTGCGGGAGCAATTGACTACACTCTTGCATAGCGGCACAGAACGTGAAGAAAGGCAAACTCAGCGTGAAGCCATTTGACCCTCGATTGCTAAAATATGCACGTGAAACACGGGGATACATCATTTTTCTCGTAGCCCTTGGCATCGCCGTCACAGCTCTGGTGGCCACTCAGACCCTGCTAATCGCCAGTGCAGCGGCCCCGATTTTTTATCGCACCGCTGATTTTGCGCACGTGCAGCCTTTCATATGGGCGCTGCTCGGCGTCTTTACGCTCCGCGCACTACTCACCTATCTTCAACACGCCGTGGGGCATCGAGCTGCCGTAAAAGTGATCGCCCGTCTGCGGGAGCGCGTGCTGCGCCATGCGGGAGATCTAGGAGAACGCTGGCTCAGCGGCGGCAACAGCGCCAAAATAGTCACTCAAACCACCCGCGGGCTCGATGATCTAGAAGCGTATTTCGTATCTTTCCTACCCGAGCTTTTTCTCTGCACCACCGCCACTCCACTATTGCTTATCGTGATGTATACGCTCGATTGGGTGAGCGCCCTCGCCATCACGCTGTGTATTCCGCTGATCCCTATCTTTATGGTGCTCATTGGAAAGATGACGGCGCACTTCTCCTCCGAGCGTTTAAAAGCTATGGAACTGCTCGGCTCACAACTGCTCGATCTGCTCTCCGGCCTCACCACACTCAAAGCACTTGGGCGTGAACAAGGGCCCAAGGCTCGGGTGCGTATGCTCGGCCAACGATTTGCCCAGAAAACCATGCAGACCCTCTACGTGGCGTTCCTCTCTGGAGCTGCACTAGAATTTATCGCCACACTTTCCACCGCAATTGTGGCGGTTGAAGTGGGATTCCGCATGGTGGCTGGCAACCTCATGCTCTTTGAAGGGCTCGTGATTATCATGCTCACTCCCGAAGTGTTTAAACCACTGCGGGAAGTGGGCACTCAGTTCCACGCCTCGTCCAACGGGGTGGCAGCAGCACGGGAGGCATTTGCAGTTTTAGAGACCCCCGTTCCAGAGCACACTGGCCACAAGCCGGTGCCTGATCTCAGCCGTGCCACCATTGAATTTAACGACGTGAGTATCTTTGCTCCCGGAAGGGCTACTGTGGCCCCAGCACAGCTCACCGCAAAAATTGAACCCGGCACAATTGCTGTGCTTCGCGGAGCTTCAGGAGCGGGAAAATCCACCACAGTGAGCGCTTTGCTGGGGCTCATCGCGCCCGACGCCGGGCAAATCACCGTGGGAGGAGAAGACCTCTGTGAAATCTCACGCGAAGAATGGTGGAGCCACATCACGTGGGTGCCCCAACGCCCGGCTATTGTGCCTGGCACAGTGCTAGAAAACATGGGCCTCGATCCCGAGCACTTCAACTCGACACAGCTCTCCCCCGAGCTCGCGAGCGCTTGCGCCGTCACCGGCTTCACCGCCGTCATTGATACCCTTCCACACGGCTGGCACACCCGTGTGGGGCAAGGCGGCGTGGGGCTCTCAGTGGGCCAGCGCCAACGCTTAGCGCTCACGCGAGCCCTGATGAGCACCACCGAAATCGTGATCCTCGATGAGCCCTCAGCCCACCTCGATGCAGTGAGTGAAGAATACGTGGCCAATGCGCTCACCGCTTTGAAAACAGCCCACCGCACAGTGGTGGTGATTGCCCACCGTGCAGCAATTGTGGCCCAGGCAGATTCGGTGATCACGGTGCACCCTAGCACTCGGGATATTTCAGAACATGTGCAGCGCATGCGCAAGCAGCGCGCCGAGCGCCTAGCTCAGCTCCGTAAAGAAGCTGAACAACTGGATTATGCCCTACCCGGTAGTTGGCGTGGAGCCAGCGCGAAAGAATCTGCTTCAGACGGCTCAACAGCGAGCGAAAGGAGTGCCCAATGAGCTCCTGGAACCCTTTAGAAAAAGCTTTTCCTCGCGCCGAGCGCCATGCCTTGCGTGAAGCTCTCGGGCTGCTCGATATCAATAAAAAACGCTTCGCCCTCTCCGTGCTCTTTGGGTCTGGAGCTGTGGGGTCTGGAGTTGGCTTAGGATCTGTATCTGCCTGGCTCATCGCCCGCGCTGCCCAGATGCCTCCAGTGCTCGATCTATCTGTGGCTGCCACCAGCGTGCGCATGTTTGGCATTGGAAAAGCAGTGTTTCGCTATCTACAGCGAATCTCTTCTCACTGGGTGGCGCTGCAGGGCATGGCTGCCGTGCGCACCGCCGTATACGCCACAATGGCAGATTCCACCACTGATGTAGTGTCTGGAATCCGGCGTGGCGATCTGCTGGCCCGCACCGGATCAGACGTAGATGAGCTTGGCAATGTGGTGGTGAAATCGCTGCTTCCACTGTGTGTGGCTGCAATAGTGAGTGTGATTTCTGTGGCTATCGTAGCCAGCTATTCCCCCGCAATCGCACTCGTGCTCGCGCTGTGCCTGCTCGCCGCTGGGATTCTTGGGCCATACTTCGCAATGGTGGGCGGACGCCGCGCAGAGATTGACCAAGTGGCGTACCGCGCCGAGCTCAATGCTCAGGCACTCAGCGTGCTTGAACATGCGTCAGAGCTGCGAGTGAATGGGAAACTCGCAGCTGCCGAACAAACCGCGCAGCAGCTGGAAGCCCGGATTCAGGCGAGCCGAGATGCCTCGGCTCGCCCCACTGCGCTAGCCACTGCGATCGATACTTTTGCGATGGGCATCTCCGTTTTTGCTGCGTTGCTCATTGGCACACAGCAAGTGGAAGCTGGCACGCTCAGTACTATTGGGCTTGTGGTGTGTGCCCTCACTCCGCTCGCAGCGTTTGAGGCCACCCAGGGGTTAGCAAAAGCCGCCGTGCAGCTTGTGCGCTCCGGCCGCGCCGCCGTGCGCGTTATGGATCTGCTCACAGTGGCACGTGCCGCGCACACGCCCGAGCACGATTCCTCCCCCGCCGCGGCGCAGCCATATCTAACAGCGCGGCAGCTCACCGTGGGCTGGCCCACTCGCCCGCATGTGTGTGGCCCTATTGATCTGCAGCTTGAGCCAGGCAAAGCAATTGCTATCGTTGGGCACTCGGGAATTGGAAAATCCACTTTGCTCTTCACTCTCGCTGGTATGTTGCCCCCAGAATCTGGCACAGTGCACCTCAGCGGACGCGACGCCTATCGGCTAGAGCGATCAGAAGTGTCGAAAGAGCTGATCCTCACCGCTGAAGATGCTCATATTTTTGAAACCACTGTGCTGGAAAACTTACGGGTGGCTCGCCCAGATGTGTCGGAGCAGGAAGCCGTTGAGCTACTCACACAAGCGGGCTTAGGGCAGTGGCTCAAGCAGCTCCCAGACGGCGTGCACACTATGCTCGGATCAGATGCAGCCACTATCTCAGGCGGCGAACGGCGCCGCCTCTTGCTCGCCAGATCGCTCGCTTCTTCAGCCCCGTTTTTGCTTCTCGATGAGCCTGGAGAGCACCTAGATCCAGCCACTGCCGACCAGCTGATCACTGATCTTCTCACTGCTGGAGGCTCCCAGCGCGGAGTTGTGGTGGTTACGCATCGGCTCTCTCCACTGGCTGCTGCTGATGAGGTGATTATGATTGGCACACCAGCTGGAGCCACACCAGAAACTCCGGCTAGTGTGATTGCCCGCGGCACGCACGAACAGCTGCTGCGCACCAATTCAGAATATGCTTGGGCCGTACGGCAAGAGCAATTTGAGGGAGGCCACTATGGAGAATAGCGAAGAGAATGACGACCTCACCTTTCGCCGGCTTTTCGAACTCACTGTGGAGCTCACCAGTAAGCTCGATCGCTCCGATGCGCTCGCCTTCCTCACGCACGCTGCCCGGAGCCTCTCCGGGGCTCAGCAGAGTGCTATCGGAATCCTCGATTCGCGCGGCAGCATTATCGAATTTGCCACTTCAGGCCTCACTGCCGAGCAGCAAGGGCACCTGCCAATTCCGCTTGCGCGCGATGTTATTTTCCCCGATGTGCCAGCCACCAGCCTCAACCTCATCAACGATGTGCCAGAAGCAGCCTTCGAGAATGTTCTCCCCCGTTCTCTGCTGCCTGTGCACAATTTTATGGGGCTGCCGGTGCTGGTGCATGGCCATGTGTGGGGAAGAATTTTTCTCATTAATAAACCGGAAGATTTCACCGCCACTGATGCCCACAATATGCGTCTGCTCGCCCAAGCTGCTGCAGTGGCGGTGCACAACACCCGGCTCTACGCACAAGCTCAAAGCCGCTCTCGGTGGCTCACTGCTTCCCAAAACATTGTTTCCAGCTTATTGGAAGGAAGTGAAGAGGAAGATGCCCTGCAAGTGATCACCGATGAAATGCTCGCAGCCGGCCGAGCCGACGTGGCACTCATGGTGCTTCCCTCGATTAATGATGCCTGGGCCTGCGAGTTTGTGGCAGGCGAAGGTGCTAGACAGTACCTCGGCCTCACATTTCCCCGCGAGGGGCGCGCTCGCACCGTGATCCACGAACAAGCTGGCATCATTGTGGATTCCATGCAGCGTATGGCACATGTACGGGTGCCTGTACTGCGCAGATTTGGCCCCACTCTCTACGCCCCACTCGTCTCTCACTCTGGAGGGCGCGGAGTGATTGTGCTGTTGCGCTATCCAAATTCTGCAGAATTCGATCTCAACGATCTCGCTATGGCGGAAAATGTGGCACAACAGGCAACGATAGCCCTAGAGCTAGCCGAAGCCCGCCGAACGAAAGAGCAAGCCGCCGAGCTCGATGAGCGCTCCCGTATCTCACGGGATTTGCACGATCTCGCTATCCAACAACTCTTCGCTTCTGGAATGCACATCACTGCGGTGCGTGAGGAGCTTATGGCGAGCAATCCGCCCACAGCGGTTACCACGGCACTCGATAAAGCGCTAGAAGCTATTGATGATTCAGTGGGCCAGATTCGCCAAATCGTGCAATCGCTGCGCGATGAAGGATCGTCGCAAGCCTTAGTGGATCGGCTGCGCCACGAAACTAAGATGGCTTTGCAATCACTTGGATTCGCGCCATCGCTGCTCGTGACGTTCAATGGCAAGCCCGTCGATTCAGAATCGGATTACACCCTGATTGACGACGCTGTGGGAGCTGATATCTCTGACGACGTCGTGGCTGTTGTGCGCGAGGGACTGTCTAACGCTGCTCGCCATGCCCACGCCGCTTCCGTTTCCATCACCGTCACCACCACCCTCGATTTCATCACCGTGGTGGTGCTTGATGACGGCGCCGGCATCGCGCCATCTCTATCGCGCCGTTCTGGGCTCTCTAATCTAGCTGCGCGGGCCCGCCGACACCGCGGCACTTTCAGCCTAAAAAAGCGCGCCGATGGCCACTCGGGGGCGCAGATGATCTGGCAAGCCCCGCTGCGCTAGTTGTTGCGCCACCCCGCGGCGCGCTGGCCAGCCACCCATGCAGCCACTTGGGTGCGCCGCTGCATTCCCATCTTAGAAAGCAACGATGTGATATGGTTCTTCACCGTTTTCTCTGCGACACCGAGCTTATCGCCGATTTCGCGGTTAGAGAGGCCATCGCCAATCAGATCGAGCACTTTCCGCTCTGATGGAGTGAGATCCGCGGTCGGATCATCGTGATCGGCACGCCGGCGAGTGACTGTGCGCTCATCGAGCAGCACTCTCCCATCAGCCACAGCGTGAATCACCTCTGTGATCTCTGCGCCTCGCACGGTTTTGAGCAAAAATGCCTTAGCCCCAGCCTCTAGCGATTCAGCGAGAGCATCGTCGTCATCAAAACTCGTGAGCACCACAGAGCGAGTGTTGGGGCTCTCAATGGCAAGGCCTTTAATAATATCGATGCCCGTGCCATCGGGAAGGCGTAAATCCACGAGCGCCACATCTGGGTTCATCAATTTGGCGCGCCGCAGTGCCTCCTGCACTGAGCCAGCCTCAGCGATCACGTGCAATCCCTCCGAGCGGTCTACCACTTCAGCAATCCCTCGGCGCACCACTTCATGATCGTCAATGATCATCACTTGAATATCTTTGTGCCCTTCTGCCATTACCCCTCGCATTATCTCACGCGGCGCGCCCCACTCTCAGGCGCCCCGCTCTTCATTCACTGTTTCACCAATCCCGGCCGTATTGATTAGTTGCTATGCCCTAGCGTACCTATTTTGCGCGGCAAGTTCCCGTTTCCAGCACAGCCTCCGCAGGTGCACCCGCGGAGCCCGTGGCTCGCAGCCTCCACTCACTATCATCGCCCACCTACATCACTGGTGAGCCTCTGATAAGCATCTGCGCAGGCAGCAAGTTTGGCGATCTTTTGGCTCGATCCTGTGCCTTCTCCCCAAAAATCTTGGGCGAGATAAAGCTTTGCCGTATACACACGCGCGTGATCGGGGCCTTCTCCCTGCACCTCATAGCGCAGCTCTGCCACATGAGGAATCCCCAGCTCCCGTGCCTTCTCTTCAAATGCAGTGCGCCAATCGAGAGCCGGCCCTAGATCAGCAGCCTTGCGAATGATCGGCACAATATGCCGTTCCACCACAGCGCGCACGGTCTCCATGCCATGTTGCAGATACGTGGCGGCGATGAGTGCCTCCACGGTGTCGGAGAGAATCGAATCTTTCTCACGCCCTCCCGTGCGTTCTTCTCCCACACCCAGGCGAATATAGCTGCCCAAATTCAACTCTCGCGCCACAATCGCCAACGCCTTTTCACTCACGCTGGCAGATTTCACTTTAGACATATCGCCTTCGGAATCCTCTGGGAACTGCTCAAAGATCCAATCAGCTGCAATAAACCCCAGCACGGAATCTCCGAGGAACTCCAGGCGCTCGTTGTGATCCGTCCCGTGCTCAAATGCCCATGAGCGGTGAGTGAGAGCGAGGGTGCGTATATGAGATTCGAGATCCACGCCCCATGCGTGCATAAGCTCAGTTGTATTGGGATTAAACATTGTCTCCTTCTTCAGCGGCTAGCCTGGCAGCTAGCTCATCAAGGGCACTAAAACGCGGGTCGAAGTGCTCGTGGTGGTGATCTTCAGGCAGATCGTCCCAACGCTCGCCACACTCTGGGCACAGCCCTCGGCACTGTGGCTGGCACAGTGGTTGCAATGGGAGCGCAAGCACAATTGCATCGCGGATCAACGGCTCCAGATCAATAGAATCCCCATCGGTCATCGGCAGTTCATCAGTGTCGTCAGCCCCGTTATCTATGAGTGCTTTTAGGCTTTGTGGATAATAGACGAGTTCAGCTATCTGCTCATTCACTGTGCGCTCCAGCGGCCGCAAGCAGCGGGCGCACTCGCCGTCAGCGCGGGTATACACCCCACCGTGCACGAGCACGCCTTCACGCACAGATTCCAAAGTAATCTCAGTGGTGATCGGCGCACCCTGCGGCACTTTGAGCAAATCCACGCCGATTCCAGCAGGAGCCGAAAACGTGAATGAATACTGCCGCTGCGCTCCCTCTTGCCGGGGAAGATCAGCAATCGACACCACAAACTCAGAGCGTTTTCCCATCGTGCCACCTCTCTATCGTTGCAATCCCGATCGCCACACACCTCGCGCCGGCAGCGCGCCTACAGCGCAGCGATCTCTGGTTCCCTGCAGCTATCCGAACTCCCGTGCCTACGCACTTTACCTGTGCTACCATGCGCACGTATTATAGCTCGCTCCCGCTTTCACTTCGTGCTGAGCTATTTCTTGAGGCGCCTATGCCCGCCGCTTCTGCCGCTAGCCAGCTCTTCTTCAGCAGCCCCACGTTCAGCGAGGACATTCCTCCCCGCCGCAATCTGATCCTGCACCGCATCGATTGCATCTTGAAGAGCGGCCAACTCTTCTGCCAGATCAGCCAACTTAGAATCTGAATACTCATCGGCTCCACGTTTAATGTGCTGAGCCTTTTGCCGAGCTTCATCAACAATTTTTGCCGCATGCGATTGTGCCGCCACCGTGATCGCATCGCGCTCCACGAGCTGCTGCGCCTGCTGCTTAGCTTGCGCCACGAGAGTCTCTGCCTCACTGTGCGCTTTCGCCAGAATCGCCTCTGCCTCACTATGAGCCTGATCCGTGACGGCGGAAATATCTTGTAGCACTGAATCAGCATCTACGATCTGCTGCGGCACAATAGCGCGCGCCGTCTCCAACAAATCGAGAAGCTCGCTTTGATTCACCAACACTGACGCCGAGAGCGGCATCGCTTTCGCATGGGCCACCCGCTCTGTGAGCTCATCGAGAATTTCGAGCAGTGAGGCTCCAGTCTGTTCGTTGTCTGTGAGTTCACTCATCGTGGCTACCTTTCTTCCGTTCCTGTGCCCGCTGTTGTAGCGCCTGCGCCACGTTCGCTGGCACGAGATCTTCAAATTTTCCGCCGTATGCGGCAATTTCTTTTACAAACGACGAAGCGATATGCGCCTTAGCAGGATCACCTATAATCAACGCTGTTTCCAAGCCTGAGAGATGGCGGTTGAGCAGTGCCATCGCCTGTTCATTATCGAAATCAGCGGTGCCACGCAGCCCTTTCACAATTGCAGTGGCCCCATGCTCCTGCGCGAATACTGCCACGAGGCCGTCCATCAGCTCCACCTGCACCCCAGGAATATCAGCAAGCGCTCCCCGCGCTAGCTGCACACGCTCCGGAGCAGAAAACCAATAGTTTTTACGGGTGTTTCTTCCCACCCCCACGATCACGTGATCAAACATCGTGCGCGCACGTTGAATCACATCCACATGCCCAAGCGTGATGGGATCAAAAGAACCAGGGCACACAGCAATTTTCATGCTTTTATGCTATCGCTTTCCAGCGCACGCTCGGCGCTCCACACTCGGGTATCCCCCATTTTGCGCTCATCACAGAGCGTGAACCCAGCTGGCCAGCGCGGCTCTTCCGATTGGGCTGCCCGCTCCACCACGATGAGGGCTTCACTGGGCAGGTGCGGCGCCAACAACTCTAAAGTGCGAGAGAGCTCTTCCTCTGAGTAGCTATAGGGCGGATCGAGAAATGCCACATCAAATTCAGGTAGTGTGCCCACATCAGCAGCTAGATAAGAATCTGCCTTTTTAGTAACAACATGTGTTTGCTGTGCAAACCCCACAGCGCACGCATTAGCTCTAATCAATTTAGCTGCTGTGGGATTCATATCTACAGCCACGGCTCGATCAGCTCCACGTGAAATAGCTTCCAGTGCAAGCGCTCCAGATCCGGCGAAGAGATCGAGCACTACGCTGCCACGCACATAGCCGTAGTGCTCCAGGTGGGAAAAGAGCGCCTCTCGCACTCGCTCACTCGTGGGGCGCGTGCCTGATTTCGGCACCGCCAATTTCCGCCCGCGCGCTTGCCCAGCCACAATCCGAGTCATACTTCGATAATACCGTGTTCACACGGCTCTCTAGCACCCAGTGGCTCTCGGACGCCCGGTAGCTCTTAGAAATCAATAGTTCTCAAGCATCAGCTCACGGGAAACTCTCCCTTTACCGTGCGTGTGTTTCTTTTTCCCCTCGGTGAGCAGCGTGCAACGAGTGATTTGCCCTTCCTCTGTGCGGGTGCGTTTTCTCCACATATTTATATTTCTGTATGTGTTCTGCTTTTCTTTATGAATTCTGCGCTTTGGCCCTACGTGCGGCGAATATATGCCGCGCTGGCCGTATGCTCCACTGCAGCCACCGCGGCAGCGAGCTCTATGTGGTCGCTTAACTCTGGATCTTGAGCGATCGTTCGATGAGCAGCAGCTTTGGCAGTTTCGATAATATCGGCGTCACGAATCACAGAAAGGAACCGCAGCGAACTGCGCTTCCCGGCCTGCTCAGCCCCGAGCACATCACCCTCTGCCCGCAATTCGAGATCTTTTTCTGCGAGCGCAAACCCATCGCGAGTGCCGGCAAACGCTTTCAACCGCTCATAGGCCACCGTGCCCGTAGCAGCTCCATACACAGCGAGGCACAAGCTCGGCACGCTTCCTCTGCCCACTCTTCCACGCAACTGGTGGAGCTGCGACAGCCCAAAACGATCGGCGTCCATAATCACCATCATGGTGGCTTGTGGCACGTCAATTCCCACTTCGATCACAGTGGTGGCCACCAACACCGGAGCCTTGCCAGAGCTAAAATCAGCCATTGCCGCCGCCTTAACGTCTGCAGAAAGCTGGCCGTGTGCGCTGCCGATCGCAACCCCTTGCAACGCCGGCTCGCTGCGAAGCTGCTCCAGCATGGCCTCCACAGAAGCGAGCTCACGCCCCGGAGAAAGCGGCTCGAAAGGGGCCAGCATAACGGCTTCTTGAGCAATCAGCGCCTCTTGATCGCTCCTACCAGTGGCTATCTCAAGCTGCATTCCCTGAGCCGCCTGCTCCCTCTGCTCCCTTTTCGAAGCTGCTCCCAGTATGCTCGCAGCACCACCAACTGCATGTGCCGTATCCTCTACGGCTATTTCAGATTCTTCATCTGCCCGCGCACTAATCCGGGGACACACCACATACACTCGCCCGCCACGTTCCACTTCTTCCCGCGCGCGCTGCCACACACGGGCTAGCCAGGCCTCATTCCATTCAGGCACCAACACCGTGCGCACTTCAGCGCGGCCTTTGGGCAGCTCCGAGAGAGTGCTCACATCGAGATCCCCAAAAAGCGTCATTGCAATCGTGCGTGGAATCGGGGTAGCCGTCATCACCAACAGATGTGTTCCGCGTGCGAGCGCATCTCTCTGATTCACTCCAAAGCGGTGTTGCTCATCTACCACCACTAACCCCAAAAAAGGCAGCTGCACTGAATCGTAGAGTAGAGCATGAGTGCCCACAATAAGCTGTGCCTCGCCAGCGGCGATACGCGCTAGAGCTGCACGGCGAGCAGCTCCCGAGAGCGAACCCGTGAGTAGTTCTAAGCGGATTGCCTGCTCAGGTGCTCCGATCTCTCCTCCATGGCCCAGCTCTCCTAGCATATGCGCAAAAGTCTCGAGGTGCTGGCGCGCCAGCACCTCTGTGGGAGCGAGCAACACTGCCTGCCCTCCGGCATCGATCACCTGCAGCATTGCGCGCAACGCCACAATAGTTTTTCCAGTGCCCACATCTCCTTGCAATAGCCTTCGCATTGGCACTGAACTCGCTATATCATGTGCAATCTGTTTCCCCACCTGCAGCTGGCCATTTGTGAGTGTGAAAGGAAGCTGACGATCGAAAGCCGCAGCCACGCCGTCTACTCGCTGTGGGCATGCGCGTGCCGGTTCCTTTTTTGCATGTGCAGTACGCTGGGCGAGCACTGTTTGCAGCACGAATGCTTCTTCGTAAGCCATTCGCTCTCGAGCTTTCTGCCATTGAGAGAGGTCACTCGGTTGGTGAAGCTCTTTGAGCGCTTCTAATTTGGCGGGTAGATGGTGAGCCTCACGGAGCTCTGCAGGGAGCGGATCGGGCACATCTGCTTCGCTCACGTGTGGCATCACCACTGCGAGGGCTTGGCCGATTTTCCAAGAGGGCACTCCCGCTGCACTGTGATAGATCGGGATTGGGCGAGCGAGGACATCGCGATCCACCGCATTAAAATCGCCAATCAACGAATACTCCGGGTGAGTGAGCTGCAGCTTCCCTCGATAAGAACTGATCGTGCCCGAGAAAGTGGCCACAGTGCCCACCTCAAGCTGCATTTCATGGAATTTGAGCGGGCGTGAGTTTTTGGCAAAAAATGCGAGTTCCAGATCGTGCTCGCCATCAGTCACCACCACAGTGAGGATAAAGCCACGCCGCGCATGCATCGGGCGGATTGCAGCACTGAGCACTTTCGCCACTACCGTTACCGCCTCACCATCGTGCACTGCTTCAATGGGCATGAGTTCGCCGCGTGGAGCTAGCCGAAATGGCACATGCAGCAAGAGGTCGCGCACTGTGTGCAGCTCCAACTTCGCCAAGGCATTCGCGGTGCGCTTACCCACGAAGCGCTCCAGCGGAGCCGCGAGCACTCCCCCCTGCTCACTCACTAATGCCGCAACCTCACCGCTGCCAGTGCCACGCTTTCCCACTGTCCTCCTATGCTCACGAGCCTATCTGGTGAGCCCTGGCGCAGAGCTGTACATACACCAATTCAGCACGATGAACATACCCTGCACTTACCAATGCTCATTGTACCGCGCGGTAAAAAGCGAGTAGCTCTTGATAAAAAAGCGAGTAGCTCTTGCATAAAAGCTTGTAAGCGTTTTAAAAGCCAATCTGCACTTACTCACTTGCTCTCTGCAGGTTTAGCATCTGCCGAATGGCCTACTAGCTAGGAGCGGCTAGGAGTGAGTTCAATAGCCGAAATCAACAGTGGGGAGAGTGGCGCGTCTGCACTCACGCCAATCCGCTGCTGCCCAGCTCTCAGCTGCAGAGTGAGAACTGCTGGTTGATAATCCTGCGATTGCGGCAGTTCAATATCCCGATCAGTTTGCTCGCCATTCACAGTCACTCTAATCAACGCCAGATCCTGCGAAGCTTTCGCCTCTTTCACAAGATCTGTTGGGCGAGCCCACACAAATATGGCATACGTTCCATGGTGTGGAATATCAATATTCCACACCGCTGTATCATCAAAATGCTCAAATCCAGCTAGTGCCTGGCCGCCCAGTGCTTTGGAATCTTTCGTTATCACTAGTTTCTTGCTTTTCTGCACGACATCGCTAGCAACCATTCGAACGCGCGGCGGATCTCCCATCGGGATCGGTGCAAGAGCAGCGCCTGAAACTGGCTCAGCTGCTTGCAATACTCCAGCTGAATCAAAGCTTACTTTCTGATAACGGACCGCTCGATCCCACCCACTCCCAGAATATCGAGCAGCGTGGTAAATCATGTACACATTGCCATCTTGCGTAGAAACAAAACTGTTATGCCCAGGAGCCACAACTCCATTGCCACTAGCCAATACCGGCTCAGACTGTTTCGCCCATGAGCCTGGTGCAGCTAGATCAGCATCCACAGGAGCTGTGAGCACACCGATACAATAAGAATCTGTCCATGAGCCAGATGCCGAATATGCTAAATTAACAGTTTTCCCCACAGTGATAGCTGTAGGCCCTTCATTGACTTTTGGTGATCCCACAGTTTCCCAGGAGAATTCCGGACGAGAAATAAGGATTTTTTCGGATTTTACCTGCGTCGGAGAAACCATATGCGCGATGTAAAGATTTTGCTGCACATTTGTGTAACCCTCCCATCCAGACCACACAAAATATCTTCCTGTGTTGTTTTCCACCACTGTGCCGTCAATAGCGAATTTGTCGTCCATTCCCCCAAGCTCTTCAAACTTCCAGTGTCCAAGAGAAGGATTGTCGGCAGGATTGCTTAGCACATACATCCGGTGAATATCGTCTCCGCTGCGCTTCCCCGCCACATAAATGTGCCAAGAGCCATCTAAATAATGCAGTTCAGGAGCCCAAAAATCCCCAACTTTGTGTGCTGTATCTCCTGTTTTTAGATGAATTATCTGCCTCTCGGCAGCGGCAATAGAACTGAGAGCTGCAGAGCGGCGTAACGCCACGCTGTCGCCCAAAGATTCCACCGAATAATAAAAGTTGCCACGCTTCATGATCCAGGGATCAGCTCCTGCAGCCAACAATTGCGGAGAAATACGCGAGCCATCGTGGAGCACGTCTCTGGGCTTCTCACCTTTGTCATTACCCAACGCACAGGCAGCTATCAGCATAACAGCGATTACCGCCCCTGCCTGTTTTATCCTTCTCGCCATTAGAGCAGCTCTAGCAGCATTGCCCTTCCAGCTCCACCGTCCGATGCACATCTCACTCTTCATTATTCACAATCCACATCGCATGCTGCTGGCTGTTGATTTTTAAGATTTCTCGAAGGTCGCATTTAGGCTCCCGTGAATATGTGAGCAATCCATTAATTTCTTGCTCGACATCTGTGAGCTGGGTGTAGCAAAAACCCCATAATCCTTGTGAAGAAAACACAGCGCGCATCACCCGGGCATACTCGCTCACAAGCTCCAGGCCATCATGGGCATTCGTATATCCCCACCCATCATCAGCCTCTACTGCCAGACCAATTCCGCCGCATTCGCTGAGCACAATCGGAGCTCCGTGATGAGTAAATCCTTCGGCGTATGCCGGGCGACCAGTGAGTGAATGATGCACTAATGCGTGTGTGGAGCTAATCGATTCCTGGAATTCTTGGTATTGGCCATTATCGTTGCGCTCCCCATGCGAATAATTGTGAAGGGCACAGATATCCGTTTCAGTTTGATCCCACCCGTCGTTAGATTCCACCAGCCGTGAAGGATCCATACCGTGAATCATGTGATAGAGCCCTTGAGAATAATGCTGCTCTTGCCTGTCTGAATGAATATGCGGCACTCCCCAGCTTTCATTGAGCGGCACCCACACTACGATGCACGGGTGATTCATATCACGCTCAATGATATCTCCCCACGTGTGTATCAACCTGCGTTGCGCATTAAAAGAGAACATCGGGATCGAAGCGCATTCTTCCCACACGAGATACCCCAACACATCGGCCCAGTAGAGGAAACGCGGATCTTCTAATTTTTGGTGCTTGCGACAACCGTTAAAGCCCATCTCTTTAGCAAGTTGAATATCCCGTTTAAAAGAATCGTCAGTGGGAGCTGTGAGCAGCCCCTCTGGCCAGTATCCTTGATCAAGCACAAGCTTTTGATAGTAGGGCTTATTATTGAGAAAAATCATTCCATGCTCAGCATGGATTTTACGCAAGCCAAAGTAGCTCCACACACAGTCAGTGCTAGCTTCCCTATCTGCGTGCACTAAAGATAACTCTACGTCGAAAAGATTCGGGAACTCTGGGCTCCACATATATTCTTCGCCCGTATGAAATCCCGTGCGGAAAATGTCACCCTGCGCTAGGTCTACCTGCCACTGAAGCGCTCCCGCCGAGACAGCCACAAGGGCATTTTCTCCCTCTGCCACGCTTTGCCCTTTATAAGAAATCGAATAGGCTACGCGCTGCCCAGGGAGGGCTCCTGCCACCTTCACGGATATCCCCACCAACCCGGCGTCAATATCGGGAGTAAACACAACTCTCTCAAAATAGCTGCGAGGCACTATCTCATACCACACTGTTTGCCATATTCCAGTGCTCCTGGTGTACCAAATCCCCAAAGGCTTTTCACCCCAGAATTGTTTTCCGCGAGGAATCTCTTGATCCTCTAAAGGGTCATACACCCGCACAGTGAGAATTTGCGTGTCTGTTTTTCTTAAAAACGCAGTGATGTCAACTGTAAACGGCGTTTCTCCCCCCTCGTGCACAGCAATAGGCACTCCGTTAAGAAATACGCGTGCTTCATAATCAACTGCCCCGAAATGGAGTAGCACACGATTATCAGCATTCATGTGTGGGGTGTCGAACTCTCTCCGATACCACACCACCTCATGCCGATCTCTCGTATCTATCCCGCTGAGCGGAGCTTCATACACGTATGGCACAGTGATTCTCTGGTTGAACGGAACTTTGCAATCAAACCAGCGTTCACGCAATCCCGCGTCGGAATCGTCAAAACAAAATTCCCATTCCCCATTGAGATTGCACCAGTTGTCTCTGCGCAACTGGGGCCGTGGATACTCTTCCCGTACCATTCATTTTCCTCTTCCCGATCAATAAGATCGCGCTTGTCTGAAACCGCCACATTCCTCACGTCGCATCTGGTGACGGCGGATATTCTGTTTCTGTGTGAACCTATATTGCCGTTAGCCCATTATTTGATTCCGCTATTAAGTGCCAATGCCTGCATAAAATACTTCTGCGCAAAGAAGAACATCAAAAGCATCGGCACAAGGGCAATCAGCGCTCCTGCAGTGGCGATCCCCGGATACGTTTGATATTGCCCCTGGAGCAGCTGTAACCCTGGCGTAATGGGCATCGCGTCCACATCAGTCATCACAATTGACGGCCATAGAAAGTCGTTCCAGGCACCGGTGAATGTAAATAGAGCAACAACTGTGAGCGCTGGGCGAATTAGCGGCAGCACTATATAAAGGAAAATTTGCCAGTGATTAGCGCCATCTACGATTGCAGCTTCGTCAAGCTCTGTGGGAATTCCTCGCACAAATTGTTGCACAAGGAATACGTTGTATACTCCCGCAGCTCCTGGAACGATAATAGCCAACGGCGTATTAATCCACCCTAAGGCTTCCACTATTTTGTAGTTCGGAATTAGATTGAGTACCCCGGGAAACATCATCGTAGCTATCAAAAAGGTGAACAATGCATCGCGCCCGCGAAACTTCACACGAGTGTAGCCATAGGCAGCAAGTGCAACAACCACCACCACTAAGAGAGTTTGCCCCACTGATATCACTAACGAATTCAAAAACCATCGCAGCACTGGAGTTTGCTCATTTCCATTGAGTAGCTCATAAAAATTATCGAGCACCCACTGATGCGGAATTAAGCTAAAATCCGATGTGATAATTTCATTATTCGATTTAAAAGAGGTGAAGAAAGCCCAGACGACTGGGAAAATCCACAACACAGCGAAGAGTGCTAAAACAATAAAAATAACCGCACGGGCACCTTTTGAGACTTTCACAATCTCACCTTCCGCTTCTTCTCATCACGATGAACTGCACCAACGAGACAGCCATAATAAACAGCCCGAGAATCACAGCCATTGCAGAAGCCATTCCAGCAGCAGGAACCCCTGAGCCAAATGCGTTCTCCTGAATGTCCATCAGTAAAACTTTGGTGGAGTTATTCGGGCCACCGCCCGTGAGCATAAGAGGCTGGCCGTATACGTTGAACTGTGCGATTGTGGTGGTCACAATAGTAAAAAACAAAGGGAAGCGGATATTAGGTAGTTGTATCTGAAGCAGAATCCGCAGGTTGCTAGCGCCATCTAAACGAGCAGCTTCGATTTGTTCAACCGGAACTCCCCCAAGCGCCGCTACATAAATAATTAAATTCTGGCCGATACACCACCACACGGTGATTCCTATCAAAGCCACCCATGCCCACGGCTGAGTAGAGGCAATATTAATCTTTAGGCCAATCCATTGAGGTAGTGGCCCATAAGAAAGACTCAGTAGAAAAGCCCAAATCAGCATTACTGCTGACACTGCAAATAGCGTTGGAATATAAAAGATGGCCTGTAGAAACTTTTGAAATTTTGGTTTCGTCTGCAGAAGAGCTGCAAACGCTAAAGGAACTATAACGCATAGCGGTACTACAAAAAGCACAAAAAGGATTGTGGCTCCAAGCCCGGTGACGAGCTGCTCATGATAAATAGAGTTCGTATCAAACAGCAGCTCTTTGAAGTTTGCCAGGCCTACCCACTGTGGGATATCAAAAAGCGTCCACTTAGTAAATGAAATGTAGATCCCAAATACTGCTGGAGCTAAGAAAAAGAGCATGAAGAGCACCGCGTGTGGGCCGATAAACAACGCTGGCCACGCGTTAAAACGGCGCCGTTTATGAGGGAGCTTTTGCCTCACCATCTCTACATACCTACCCTTCATATCTACTAGTACCCCACCAGCGATGGGGCTGGTGGCGGCAGGCATCGCCTTCGCGGTATGCAATCACCTGCCGCCAGACCAACTCAACTATGAATCCCATCTATCAAAGGAGCGCAGCTACCTTACTGAGCCATCTTCTGCGCAACAGTCTTCTGTATGGCTTGCATGGTTTGAGCAATATCCGTTTTGCCCTCGATCATGTCCCACGCTTTTGCGTCAATCTCGCTATTGACATAGCTCAAACCAGGAGTGGTGATCACATTGACCGCTTCTTGGAAACGCTTATCTTTCAGTAAGAAAGATTGCGGCATGGCCGCGTAATCTTTGTTCTCCAGCATCGCCACAGCTGTGGGGTTAGCACCCGACTTCAGCATCTCAAGCTGATTCGTTTGTAGCCACTCCATAAACGCCCTCATGCCCTTCAACTTTTCTGGAGAGCGCGCCTGAGCAGATTTAATAATTACGAACTGATCAGCACCCGAGCACTGCACAAGCTTATTCGGATCCCACTGGGGGACAACCGTTTGCCCCCAATTGAATTTTGCATCTTTAAAAGTGCTCAGCATCCACGTGCCTTCAGGAATAAAAATGAGTTTCCCGTTCAAGAACGCTTTCCCAGCATCTTCACCATTAGGAACCATATAGCCAGCAGCGAGAAGCTTCTTAAGCTGTGTAAACACCGCTGTAGACGTTTCATTATCTACAGAGATTTTCCCATCAGCACCAAGCCACTTTCCACCCATTTGCAGGTATAAATTATCGTAATTCTGGAACGACCAATCGTTCGAATAACTCCAGATTCCATCTGCTTTAGCAGCGGCTCCAGCTTTTTCTATTTCAGCGAACGTCACCACTTTGTCATCAAGTGCCCCCGGTGCGTATTTATCAACAAGATCTTTGTTGTAATACATAAGCCACGTTCCCATAGGGCCAGGCACCCCATACTGTTTTCCATCTACTTGCCCAGCTTTCCATGCAGAAGGAATATACGCATCGGCCGTCACTTTAGATCCGTCAAGCGCGGATCCCCACTCTTCGAGAATCCCTTGGCTATGCCATGTGGGCACTTCTTCTGAAGCAACCCAAGCGATGTCTGGTACGTCCTTGCCACTGCGCGCTGCGGTGGCAAGCTTGGCGTTGAAAGTATCTTTTTTCATCGACACGAGCTTCACTTTGTATTCAGGATTCGTGGCGTTGTAATCGTCAAATGTTTTCTTTGCAGCATCGGCATCTGGGCCAGTAGTTTGGCCCCACACCGTGATAGTTTTGCTATCCGCCTTTGGAGCACCACCTGAAGCGCCGCACGCCGAAAGCCCAGCTAATGCAAGTAGCGCAACACACATAGTTGCAGCTTTAGTTATCTTGTTCATCGATTCTCCCTTGAACTCTTGAACACCTAAAAGCACCTCCCCGTGCTTATCGCCATTGTTGCACCGAAATTTCGCAAGAACAATAGAAAAACAGATGACTTAGGAGCTTATTTAATCAACCATTTAGGTAAACCAATACGACGCATGGAATGATAGTATTCAAAATGAGCAACTATCTGGAAGCGCATCATGGAACTCAGATTAGATAATGAATCTCTCCTCGTGTACAAAGCCTTAGCCTCTGCCTCACGGCTACAGGTGCTTAATCTCGTGGCCGAGCGGCCACGCACTGCCACCGATCTCGCACACCATCTCCACCTGAGTAAAGCAGTGCTCTCTCGTCACCTAGCCCAGCTCCGCGAAGCGGGGCTAATTCGCGAAAAGGAAAACACCAATCCGCATGATCGCAGGGAAAAATACGTTACCCTCAACGTAGACCACGTAGAAATTGTCTTTCCTTCAACAATATATCTCCCATTTAAAAGCACCACACAGGCTACTCCTATCGGGTATTTCTCGAATTTCAAGGTTGAGCCTACATGCGGATTAGCGAGTAAGGACGGCGTTATCGGCAAAATTGATGAGCCACGATCTTTCGTAGACATCGAACGTATTCACGCCACCCTTTTGTGGCTATCAAATGGATACGTAGAATACCGCCTCCCAAATCCACTAGAACGGCAGCAAGAACCCCAGATGCTGGAGCTTTCCTTGGAACTGGCCAGTGAATATCCAGGTTCTAACAACTCATGGAAAAGTGATATCACCTTTCAAATCAATGGAGTTGATATCGGCACCTGGACCAGCCCTGGAAACTATTCAGATGTGCGCGGAAAATTGACACCTAGCTGGTGGAATGCGCGATTTAGCCAATATGGCCTTCTGAAACACGTTCGCATCGACCACGAAAATACCGGAATCGATGGAGCTCCACTTTCCGGCACCACGATCGACGAACTCAACTTACACGATTCTCGATTTATCACCATCACAATTGGGATTCGAGACGATGCACTACATAAGGGTGGGCTCACAATTTTCGGTAAAGATTTCGGGAACCACGCCCAGGATATTGTCACCACGCTGTACTACACTGAACCACAATTAAATAGCCTCCATTAGCAATTTGTTCATTTGCCATGCGAATAGCTCCTCACCGCATATGCAGCAGCTGTACGATGCTGCGCTCTGCGTGTTTCTCACCACTGCGCAATATCACACACCACTCACGAATCGTATGCATTCTGCCTATGCCTTTTCTGCAGATCGCAGATGAATAGCACAGTGTGCCGCATGCCACGCTGAGCTGAGCTTGGAAGAATGGCCAGATTTTAGCTACTATTGAGAAGTTGCCAATCCATTGGTAACGAATAAATTCGTAAAGGAGTGAATCGTGGCCTCTGTATGTGAAATCTGCGGCAAAGGTCCAGGCTTCGGCAAGAGCGTCTCGCACTCTCATGTGCGCACGAACCGCCGCTGGAATCCCAATATTCAGCGTGTGCGGGCTCTCGTGAAGGGCACGCCCAAGCGCCTGAACGTGTGCACCTCATGCCTCAAAGCCGGCAAGGTGACCCGCGCGATCTGATCTTTGCAGATGAAGTTGGCCTCGTGGAATTCCACGAGGCCAACTTTTTACGCTCGCAGCCGTGCGCTTCAGCGCAGCACGCCTCAGTGCAGCCCAGTCCCCCGCTCTAACGCTAAGGAAATCAACTCGTCCACCAACTCCGTATAGGATAAGCCAGACTTCTCCCACAGCACCGGATACATTGAGAACGGTGTAAACCCTGGCATTGTGTTGATCTCATTTACCAGCACCTCGCCCTGTGGAGTAACAAAGCAATCTACGCGAGTGAGCCCCTCACAGCCAAAAGCCTCAAACGCCCGCACCGCCGTTTCGCGCACGATTTGAGTGGCAGCCTCCCCGATTTCCGCCGGAATCTGCAAAGTGAGCGCGGCGGTATCCAGATATTTATGCTCAAAATCATAGAACTCAGCTGGCCCGCCGAGCACGATCTGCCCTGGCCACGAAGCTCTCGGAACATCAATTCCGTGCCCGCCGAGCACTCCGCATTCCACTTCACGCCCATCAATGCTCTCTTCGATCAGCACTTTAGGATCAAATTTATGCGCTGTTTCCACAGCTTGATCGAGTTGTTCCAGGCTCTCCACTCGAGAAATCCCGAGCGATGATCCCGCCCGCGCCGGTTTCACGTAGAGTGGGAGCACCAACTCCGCCACCGCAGCACGAACGGCCCTAGGATCACGCTTCCACTGGCTCGCCGTCACTGCCACATAGCGGCTCACTGGAATCCCAGCGCTTTCGAGCAGAATCTTCATAAAATGCTTATCCATACCTGCAGCCGAGGCGAATACTCCGCAGCCCACATAGGGCACATTAGCCATCTCCAGCATGCCTTGAATCGTGCCGTCTTCACCAAAGGGCCCGTGGAGCAACGGGAATACCACATCTACTTTCCCGAGAGAACGAGCTGATTCCACGCTGCCATCTTCGCGATATGTGACGGCAAGCAGCGGCTGCGTGCCATCGCCTGCGGGGAATACTACACACTCAGAGCTCTCCCCCACTTCCGGCATCGGATCACCCATCGTCAATCGCTCAGGATCTGTTTCTCCTAGCACCCAGGTGCCATCACGTCGAATCCCAATAGGCAGCACATCGTAGCGCTTCGGATCAATAGAGCTCATCACGGCACCGGCTGTGATACACGAAATCGAGTGTTCTCCTGAAACTCCGCCGTAAATGAGTGCCACACGAACTTTGCTCGTGGTCATCTTTTCAGCTCACCTTCTCCACATGCGCACCGAGCGCCAACAGCTTCTTCATAAAGTGCTCATAGCCGCGATTGATAATATTCACTCCACTTACCACAGATAAGCCATGAGCAGTGAGCGCAGCAATGAGGTGGGAAAATCCTCCGCGCAGATCTGGCACTTCAATCTCTGCCCCAGTGAGTGGAGTAGGCCCCTGAATCACGGCAGAGTGATAGAAATTGCGCAGCCCGAAGCGGCACTGCTTAGAGCCAAGGCATTCGCGGTATACCTGGATATGTGCCCCCATTTGGTTGAGCGCTTTAGTAAATCCAAACCTGTTTTCATACACAGTTTCATGCACGATTGACACCCCATGTGCCTGTGTGAGAGCCACCACCATCGGCTGTTGCCAATCCGTCATAAATCCTGGGTGCACATCTGTTTCGATGGGCATTGATTTCAGATCCCCACCCGGGTGCCAGAAGCGAATGCCGTCGTCAAACACTTCAAACTCTCCACCCACTTTGCGAAACACGTTGAGAAAGCTCATCATCGACTGCTGCTCCGCCCCGCGCACAAACACATCTCCATGCGTGGCCAATGCTGCACACGCCCACGATCCTGCCTCAATGCGATCAGCGAGTGACGTGTGCGTGAAGCCATGGAGCGTGGTTACGCCTTCGATGTGAATCGTACGGTCGGTATCCACGTTGATGAGCGCTCCCATCTTCTGCAGCACTGCGATGAGATCCATGATCTCCGGCTCGATTGCCGCACCAGTGAGTTCTGTGATGCCCTGCGCCCGCACGGCAGCGAGCAGTGTTTGCTCTGTGGCTCCTACTGAGGGATACGGCAGATGTACTTTCTTCGCTTGCAGCCCTCCGGGAGCTGAAAGATGTAGCCCAAATTCTTGCGGCTGACGGTGGGCCCCCATGTCTTCAAGCACCTGCAGATGGAAATCCACTGGGCGCGATCCAATATGGCAGCCGCCGAGATCCGGGATAAAGGCCTCTCCCAGAGAGTGAAGCAGCGGGCTGGAGAAGAGAATCGGAATCCGCGAAGAGCCTGCGAGCGCCATCACTTCGTTGGGGTCTGGAAGATGCAATTTCCCTGGAGTGATTGTGAGGGTGCCGGCGTCTTGATCGTAATCCACGTCTGCACCGTGCAAACGAAGCAGCTCACTCACCACATCAACATCGCGAATGAGTGGCACATTGCGCAGCACTGAAGTTTCTGAGGTGAGCAGTGCAGCCACCATCGCTTTACTCACAAAGTTTTTCGCGCCGCGCACGGTGATTTCGCCGCTGAGCGGAAATCCTCCGTCTACTCTCAACACGCCATCTACCATCTGTATCCTTTACCCCGGAAAAATAACTATGTCTAAAGATACCCCTAAACTGAGTTCGGCGCTCCACACCTAGCTGTGGGGCATAACCCACAGCCACTCAATCAACGCGCCGCGAGCGCTCCCAATCAGCATCGGGCCAATACTCACTGGAATGGTTTAATCAACGAACCGGCAAGTGCTGTGGGCATCACCGATTCCGAAGCTCACCGGAGCTCATATCAACCAGCAGCTACTTCTCTGATCATCAGGTACGTTTTATCACCGGGTATGCTTACCACTCTTTAAGAGGCAAGCTACGGGAGTGGCAGGCCGTAAAAACATGCTGTGCAGGCATGTGCAGGCATGTGCAGGCATACAACTGTGGCCAGGCATTATCTGCCTGGCCACCAACCGCAACATGGCTAACCAGCTGCGGCACACCCGCGCTCAGCGCTGCTCAGTTCACACTAGCGGCGCCTCTAAATCCACTGGCCGCGCTGATTCCACATGCTCCGGCGGAAGCGTTTTAGCGGGCAATGTGGTGGGTTTAAAGGCGGGCCGCTGCGCCTCATACGCCGCAATAGCTTCCTCATCTCGCAGCGTGAGGCTGATGTCGTCTAGCCCTTCCATGAGCCGCCATCGAGTGTAATCATCGATTTCGAAAGTGCAGGTGAATGCCCCCGCTTGCACAGTTTTGTGCTCGAGGTTCACAGTGACGGCGGTGCCCGGTTCAGCTTCGAGAATCTTCCACAGCTGCTCGATATTAGCCTCGTCAACCACGCCTGCCACCAGCCCTTGCTTGCCGGCATTGCCACGGAAAATATCTGCAAAACGCGGAGCGAGCACCACGCGGAACCCGTAATCGTGCAGCGCCCACACAGCATGCTCACGAGAAGAGCCAGTGCCAAAATCGTTGCCCGCCACCAGCACAGAGCCTTTCGCATAGGCGGGATTGTTCAACACGAAATCTGGATCTTGGCGCCACGCTTGGAAGAGTGCATCATCGAAACCAGTGCGCGATACTCGTTTGAGAAACACTGCCGGAATAATCTGATCGGTATCCACATTTGAGCGGCGCAGAGGCACTCCCACACCAGTGTGCGATATAAACTTTTCCATAAAATTCCTCATTCCCTCATTCAGCCGCCACTATGCCAGTGGCTCCAGATCCGCTGGTTCCGAAAGCGTGCCTCGTACCGCTGTAGCAGCGGCCACGAGCGGAGATACCAAGTGGGTACGCCCGCCCTTCCCTTGGCGCCCTTCGAAATTTCGGTTGCTCGTAGATGCGCTGCGCTCCCCTGAGGCGAGCTTATCGGGATTCATAGCCAGGCACATCGAGCAACCGGCATTGCGCCACTCCGCCCCGAAATCAGTGAAGATTTTATCGAGCCCTTCAGCTTCTGCCTGCAGCCGCACGCGCGCCGAACCTGGTACGATCAGCACGCGCATACCAGCAGCTTTTTTCCGCCCTTTCACCACTGCCGCAGCATTGCGCAAGTCTTCCAAGCGCCCATTGGTGCATGATCCGATAAACACTGTATCAACCGCGATATCTTTCATCGGAGTGCCCGGCTCCAACCCCATATATTCCAAAGCCCGCTCGGCCGCTAACCGTTTGGATTCATCTGCGATATCTGCTGGATCTGGCACCGCCCCAGAGAGCGGCACCCCTTGGCCAGGGTTAGTACCCCAGGTGACGAATGGTTCGAGGCTCGAGGCATCGAGATCCACTTCCGCATCGAAAACAGCATCGCTCTCTGTGCGTAAGCTGCTCCAATACTCCACGGCTTGATCCCAGAGCTCTCCTTCGGGAGCATGCGGTTTACCCTTGAGATATTCAAAGGTGGTGCTATCGGGAGCGATCATGCCGGCACGGGCGCCAGCTTCAATGCTCATATTGCAGATAGTCATACGGGCGTCCATCGAGAGCTTGCGAATTGCTTCGCCGCGATATTCCAGCACATACCCTTGACCACCACCTGTGCCAATCTTTGCAATCAGCGCCAAAATGATATCTTTCGCGCTCGTGCCCGGGCGCAACTCGCCGTGAATATTCACAGCCATCGTTTTGAATGGTTGCAGTGGCAGCGTTTGAGTGGCAAGCACGTGTTCTACTTCTGAAGTGCCGATGCCGAATGCGAGCGCGCCGAATGCCCCGTGAGTGGAGGTATGTGAATCGCCGCAGACGATCGTCATACCCGGCTGGGTGAGGCCAAGTTGCGGGCCCACCACATGCACCACACCTTGATCGGCGTCTCCTAATGAATGCAGCCGAATCCCAAACTCCTGTGCGTTAGCACGCAGTGTTTCTAGCTGGGCGCGAGAGGTTTCATCGGCAATTGGCAGATCGATATTCACTGTGGGGGTGTTGTGATCTTCGGTGGCAATAGTGAGATCCGGCCGCCGCACTGTTCTTCCTGCCAAGCGCAGCCCTTCAAAAGCTTGGGGGCTCGTCACTTCGTGGCAGAGCTGCAGATCGATATATAATAGATCTGGCGCTCCATTTTTACCGTGTTTCACCACGTGATCGCGCCAAACTTTCTCGGCTAATGTGCCGCTCATAGATGCCTCTCTCTCACTTCATTTATGTGGTATGCATCAAGCTTTGCCACTTTTTAGGGTCACCATGTTTGCGTCTCAGTTTTCGAGATGGCAATATCGGGCTATGGACAACGAAAGTGGATCGGGCGTCGGAGTGCTAGACAAAGCAGCCTCAGTGCTCAGCGCCCTGGAGGCTGGCCCCCTCACGCTCGCACAGTTGGTTTCTTCAACTCACTTGGCACGCCCAACGGCGCATCGCCTTGCAGTAGCCCTCGAATATCATCGGCTCGTCGCCCGCGATATGCAGGGCCGCTTCGTGCTCGGCCCACGGCTGGGTGAACTTTCCTCAGCAGCGGGAGAAGATCGCCTCCTCGCCGCTGCCAATCCGGTGCTCATTGCCCTGCGTGATCACACAGGAGAATCTGCACAGCTCTACCGGCGCCAAGGCGATGTGCGCGTGTGCGTGGCCGCCGCTGATCGCTCAATGGGGCTGCGCGATTCTATTCCCGTGGGAGCCACGCTATCAATGCGAGCCGGATCTGCAGCTCAAGTGCTCTTAGCCTGGGAAGAACCCGATCACCTCCACCGCGGCTTACACGGGGCCGAATTCACCGCCACTGTGCTCTCTGCTGTGCGGCGGCGCGGGTGGGCTCAATCAGTGGCGGAGCGCGAACCAGGAGTGGCTTCTATCTCTGCGCCAGTGCGCGGGCCAAACGGGCATGTGATCGCAGCCGTTTCGATATCCGGCCCGATCGAGCGCATGGGGCAACAGCCCGCCCGGCGGCACGCCGCTGCAGTGGTAACTGCCGCCAACCGGCTCACAGACGTGCTCAAACATGCAGATATGGCATGAGCGCCTCTTCGCTCCCCACCTGAAATCTGCCTACACTAACTGATAGTTGAGATAGCTTTCTGAAAGGTGAGCTTGGCATGGCTGAATTGCACACATTGCAGGAATACGTGGAGGCACTCCGCACAGCTGGAATCCTCGAGAGCACGTATGTAGATGAGGTGACGGCGTCACTGCCTATTTCCTGCCTCACCTACGACTCTCGAAAAGTGGAAGGCAGCGCGCTCTTCATCGTCAAAGGCGCTCACTTCAAACCCGATTTTTTGCGCAACGCTATCGCTCAAGGAGCGGTGGCTTACGTGGCCGCACAAGCAGTGGAGAATGTGCTCACTCCCGCGATTATCGTGAACGATATCCGCACTGCACTCGTAGTGCTAGGCCAGCTCTTCTACGATCACCCCACCCAAGCGCTCACCACTGTGGGAATCACTGGCACGAAAGGTAAAAGCACCACCACCTACTATCTGCGAGCAATTCTCAGTGCTTGGTTGAAATCCCTAGGCAAACAAGGCCCCGCTATCCTCTCGTCGATCAAAAATTTTGACGGCGAGCGCGAAGAAGAAGCCCATCTCACCACCCCAGAGCCCCTGGAACTCTACGAGCATTTCGCCACCGCGCGCCGCGCTGGCATTTCCACAATGGTGATGGAAGTGAGTTCGCAGGCACTAAAATACGGCCGAGTGCGCGGTATGCACTTCGCAGTAGCAGCTTTCACGAATATCTCTGAGGATCATATTTCCCCTATTGAACACAGCGACTTTGAAGATTATTACACGTCAAAACTCAAGATCTTCGACGCCGCAAGCGTGGCTGTGGTGAATGCCGATGCCGATCTCGCCGAACGCACTCTCGCCTATGCTCGGGAGCGCTGCGATGTGCTCACCTATGGGAGCTCACCAGAGTACTCCGTATGCTGCCCTCCAGAATCTATCCACAACACCCCCCACGGCATAGAATTCCAAGTGATCAGCAGCTCTTATACGGGCAACTTTATGATCAGCATGCCTGGCCGTTTTAACGTGAGCAACGCGCTATGCGCTATCGCGATTGCGGGCGAACTGGGAGTACCAGAAGAATTCGTGCGCAGCGGGCTACGCGCTGCGCAGGTGCCAGGGCGCATGGAAATGTTCCACAGCCGCGATGAGCGCATTGTGGCCGTGGTGGATTATGCACACAACCGCTTGAGCTATGAGGCAGTGTTGAACTCAATTCACCACGAGTATCCTGGATATCCGCTCGTGGCAGTGTGCGGCGCCACCGGCATAAAAGCACTTGATCGCCGCCGCGATATTGGCGAAGTGATGAGCGCCTATTGCGCCAAGCTGTATATCACAGAGGACGACAGTTACACGGAACCTTTTGAATCGATCGCAGCGGAAATCGCGCGCTACACCACGATTCCCTACGAAATTAATCAGGATCGTGTGCAGAGCATTCACGCCGCTATGATAGATTTTCCCGGCAAACATGTGGTGCTGGTGCTCGGAAAGGGCGAGGAAAACACTCAGGCACGGGGCACTGAATATGTGCGGGTGCAACCTGATTCAGATATTGTGCGTGGCTTTATCACAGAGTACGACGCGCAATCACAGAGTACGACGCGCACGCATAGTGCCCCGTAGCGCTCGCATAGCCAAAAACACCACAGGTATTGGTGATTTCTCGAGGCACCGAGGAACCACCTCCTGTGAGGAACCACCTCCTGCATTTTCGGCGCTATACCAACAAAAATGACGAATCACTAATGCGAAGCTGCTCACAGACTTGCTTTAAGCGATATTACGCACACTTTGATTGGTGCTGCATAGTGGCGAGCTGCCTGCTTTCCGCCGTCCACTTTCAGCCTTTCCGCCGTCCACTTTTAGCTGGGAGCTCACCGCTATGTTCACTGGCCACCGCATAGGGATTAGCTATGCATAGATCCCTTGAGGAGCTACGCCCATAGCGCCGGCTTCCTGCCCGACACAGTTTCACGCACCTCACTCACAGAGCTCAACACGGTTTAATTCAATGGAGTTGAATTAGCTAGATACTGCTCGAATCGCTGGATACGCACAAGTGCTTCTTCCTTGCCGAGCAGAGCCATAGAATCAATGACCGGCAGCGAAACATTTGTGCCCGTGATCGCCACAAAAAGCGGAGCATAGGCAAAGCGCGGCTTCACCTCCAGTGCAGCCACCACGTGCTCATCGAAAGTTGATTTAATCACCTCAGGAGTGAAGCTTTCTGCCGGCAACGCAGCCAGCGCAGCTCGCGCCGCAGCGAGCACTGCTGGAGTGGTGTCTTTGAGTTTATTCACGGCCTTTTCCGCATATTCCAGCTCCTGCGCCCCTCGGAAGAGGAAGCCCATGAGTGCCGGAGCCTCACCAAGTAACTGAATCCGAGTTTGCACCAGCGGAGCCGCACCAGCGAGTAGACGCTGAGTTTCGGCGTCACACGTATCAAAGCTCTCGGCTTCTAATACTCCAGCTTTGTGCAGATAAGGCACCAAGCGAGCGCACAGATCATTGGGATCAAGCATTCGGATATGCTCGGCGTTGATCGCCTCACACTTCTTCTCATCAAAGCGCGCTGGGTTAGGGCTCACACGAGCCACATCAAATGCCGCAGCCATCTCTTCACCAGAGAAAATATCTCTATCCGGCGCGATGCTCCAGCCCAACAGGGCAAGATAGTTGAGCAATCCTTCAGGAATCATGCCGTGCTCACGATGCAGCAAGAGATTCGATTCCGGATCACGCTTCGAGAGTTTCTTATTTCCCTCTCCCATCACATAAGGAAGATGCCCAAAGAGCGGCATATATTTTGCAATGCCCAGATCAATGAGCGCACGGTAGAGCACAATTTGGCGCGGCGTGGAGCTTAAGAGGTCTTCACCACGAAGCACGTGATTAATTTCCATCATGGCATCATCTACCGGATTGGTGAGGGTGTAGAGCGGATCACCATTCGCGCGCACGATCACATAATCCGGCACTGAGCCAGCTTTAAACGTAATCTCGCCCCGCACTAAATCTGTGAACGTAATATCTTCATCAGGCATACGAATGCGCAGCACGGGCTGGCGCCCTTCAGCCCGGTAGGCAGCAATCTGCTCGGGTGTGAGATCGCGATCAAAGCCGTCATACCCCAGCTTGGGATCTTCCCCTTTGGCCAGATGGCGCTGCTCCACTTCCTCAGGAGTGGAGAACGCCTCATAGGCATAGCCTGCTTCGAGAAGTTGGCGAGCCACGTTTTTATAGATATCCATACGCTGGCTCTGGCGATATGGGCCGTGAGGCCCACCCACTTCCACGCCTTCGTCCCATGTGATGCCAAGCCATGCTAACGAATCCAAAATTTGCTGGTAGCTTTCTTCGCTGTCGCGAGCGGCATCGGTATCCTCGATACGGAATACGAACGTGCCGCCAGTGTGCTTAGCGTATGCCCAGTTGAAAAGGCAGGTGCGCACCATACCAACGTGCGGAGTGCCAGTGGGGCTCGGGCAAAAGCGTACGCGCACATTCTGGCCTGGAATAACTGTGGTGGAATCACTCATGCACACCAGTTTAGCGCTGGCGTAAGCTGCTCCCCAATCAGCTTCGAGAATCGCAGTTACGCACAGCAAATGATTGCACGTGCTGGCGGCAACGCAAACTCCGCCGCCACGGCATGAAGGCATAAGCTCGGGCAGGATTGTCTCACCCCGTAACAAGTTTCACACCAAGAGCTATAGCAGATTCATAGGCCTCTCCAGCCTATGCATGCGATAAGGTGCCGAGCCATACGCACGATAAGATCGCACATCACTACTCGAAGTGCGGCTAGCGG
>JALELI010000027.1 GCA_022768785.1 Arcanobacterium sp.
GATGTTGGCTAGTTCGCTCATATCTCTATCATGGCACTGTGCTCGCGGTTTGCCGTGAAAAATGAGGAGCGGTTTATGGCGCGGAAAGAGCATTATGCTATGCGAAAGGAGCTTGATAGCACATTCACGCTGCGCGTGACGTGCACTGTCTAAAGCACTTTCACATGGCGTGATTTTTCATCACGAATGGCTTCACATTGAAACTCCATCAAGAACTTTCGTTGCTGTGACGGTGTTTCTACGGTGCCCCAGACAGGATTCGAACCTGCGACCTTTCGCTCCGGAGGCGAACGCTCTATCCCCTGAGCTACTGGGGCTCTCGGGCGTATCGATTCTAGTCGGTTGGTTGGCTGGCAGCAAAATGGGCTGAGCGGTTGGCTCGTGTAGCTGGCTAGGCGGTTGGTTTGTGCAGTTGGCTAGCTGCTAGCTGAACAGCTAGCCTATTTGCCGTTGCGTTTCAGCTGAATTGTTGCATACCAAGTTTCACGAGGAGCACTGCTATTATAGTGAGCATTGCCACTCGGATTAGGCCGGTTCCTTTAGTGAGTACGAGTTTGGAGCCGAGCACTGCGCCGAAGATATTGCAGGCGGCGAGCATTAAGCCAAGAACCCACTGCACATGCGCTCCAGCGGCGAAGATCAGCAGAGCTCCTAAACCGGTGGCAGCATTCACGGCTTTGGCAAGCGAAGCGGATTCTAGGAATGAGCTGCGGCTGATCAAAGTGAAGGCAATAATCAAGAACATTCCGGTGCCGGGACCAAAGAAACCATCATAGAATCCGATCGTGGCCACTGCTAAGAGGGTGGCGAGAGTGATGAGCGCGCCCGTGCGATCGTGTGTTTGCTCGCGGCCAAATTCTGGCTTGAAGATCAAGAAAATCCCTACGGTGGCAATGGCTATGAGAATAATTGGGCGCAGGATATTGGAATCGATGTGCATGGCGGCCCAAGCTCCGAGAGAGCTGAGAATTCCGGCAAGTATGCACAGCGGGAGCAGCTTTTTGGGCGGCGAGGGGATCTTTCTCTGATAGGTGACGGCGGCAGCGGTGGTTCCAAATACGGCCGCGAGTTTGTTGGTGGCAAGTGCTGTAGCTACAGGCGCTCCCGAGAGTGCGAGCATCAGTGCGGGGATCAAGATGAGCCCGCCACCTCCCACCACGGCGTCAATGAAACCAGCGAAGATTGCGGCTGCCAGCAGCAGCGCGAGAATGAGCGGATCGTGGATGCCTGAGAAGAGAATGTCCATGTTGATAACCAATTGTCACAGTAAAACTCGATAAGCGGTTCGCGGTGTGCGAGGGGTGCGGATAGTGGAGCACTTCCTCTGCAGTGGAATGAAAAGGGTGGCACAGCTGCAGAATGTAGCGCATCTATTGCGTGCAATAGCACTGTGGAACGCAGTCATTATACATCCGGGAATTTCTGCGAATGAAGCTCCATAATTGATAAAAACTGAGCATTTGTCCAAATTGTGACGCCATAAATCATGTAAGTGATTTATTTTTGCGAAAATTAATCATTTTTTCTACTCAATTTAGAGAGATATTTTAGTTGATAAAATATCTATTTTTTGCGAGAGCTAGTATTCTACCGCAACGGGGCAACCTAGCGCTTTGGGAAGGAGAGGGCCCCTCCTCCTCATGAATATTGGCATCAGCAAATCGAGAAAGTGACAAAGATATGGCTGAGCGTATTGAGGTAGATCTGCTTGGGGAAAAAGCAGTTCCTGCAGATGCGTACTATGGCGTACAAACTCAACGGGCAATCGAAAATTTCCATATTTCTGGCAAGAAAATTCAAGATGTTCCTGCTTTTGTGACTGCAATGGTGCAGGTGAAGAAAGCTGTGGCGCTTGCGAATGAAGAGCTGCACGTGCTTCCGCATGATATCGCACAGGCGATTGTGGCGGGCTGCAACGAAGTGCTCGAAAAAGGGCGCTGCATGGATCAATTTCCGATAGACGTATTCCAAGGGGGAGCAGGCACCTCCGTGAATATGAACACCAACGAAGTGGTGGCAAACCTAGCCCTGGAGCTGCTGGGCTATGAAAAAGGCCGCTACGATGTGATCAATCCGAACGATCACGTGAATAAGTGCCAGAGCACAAACGATGCCTATCCCACCGGCTTCCGAGTAGCGGTGTTTGCCATGCTGCAAGAAGTGGAACGCGCAGTGGATGAGCTCTCGGCAGCCTTTGATCGCAAAGGTGATGAGTTCAAAGATGTGTTGAAGATGGGGCGCACTCAGCTTCAAGACGCCGTGCCAATGACTCTCGGTCAAGAGTTCCGGGGATTTGCAGTGAATATGAATGAAGAGATTGCGCGTTTGAAAACGGCGGGTGATCTCCTCCTAGAAGTGAATCTCGGAGCCACGGCTATCGGAACGGGGCTCAACACACCTGAAGGATATTCGCAGGTGGCGGCACAGAAACTCGCTGAAGTAACGGGATTTGGAATTGTTTCAGCGGCAAACCTATTGGAGGCTACATCAGATAATGGCGCCTATCTCGCCGTGCATGCGGCGTTGAAGCGCCTCGCCACAAAGTTGTCGAAGATCTGCGATGATCTGCGTTTGCTGTCTTCCGGGCCGCGCTGTGGCTTGCATGAAATCAACCTTCCTGAGCTGCAGCCAGGATCTTCAATCATGCCAGCCAAAGTGAATCCGGTGATTCCGGAAGTGGTGAACCAGGTGTGTTTCAAAGTGATGGGCAACGATGTGGCCGTCACTCATGCTGCAGGTGCTGGCCAGCTCCAGCTGAATGTGATGGAACCGGCGCTGGCGCAGTGCATGTTTGAATCACTCGATCTGCTCACTCACGCTATGGATACACTCCGCACACTCTGCGTGGTCGGCATCACCGCCAACCCTGAGGTGTGCAAAGCCTACGTGATGAACTCGATCGGCATCGTAACGTATCTCAACGATATTATCGGCCACCACAATGGTGATCTTGTGGGGAAGGAAGCCGCTCGCACCGGAAAATCTGTGAAAGATGTAGTGGTGGAAATGGGCTTGATGACTCCGGAGGAAGTAGACGCCGTGCTCACGGTAGAAAAATTCATGCAGCCGAAGTACAGCGGAAAATTCTACTCAGATTCCGATAAAGGGCTTCCTGAAAAATGAGGTTGTATCCCGCAATTTCTCTCACAAATAGCTTGAAAAAGAGGTAAATCATGTTGATGGCATTTCAATTTTTGATTGTGTTGATCTTCATCTTCATCGGTGCCCGCTTCGGCTCGCTCGGAATCGGCCTCGCAGGTGGTGCTGGCGTGGCAGTGCTGGCGCTCACAGGGCTGAAGGTGGATTATGCCACTGGGATTCCGTGGGAAGTGCTCGGCATTATCGTTGCGGTGATTATGTGCATTTCGACGATGCAGACGGCGGGTGGGCTCGATTACCTGGTGATGGTGACAGAGCGGTTGCTGCGCAAAAATCCCAAGCGGATCACGTTCTATGGGCCAATTGTGACGTTCTTTATGACGGTCTTCTGCGGCACGGGCCATGTGGCGTTCTCTTCGCTTCCTGTGATTGCTGAAGTGGCGAAAGAAACGGGCGTGCGCCCCTCCCGCCCACTATCTATCTCGGTGGTGGCTTCGCAGGTGGCTATTGCTGCTTCTCCGATTTCTGCAGCAATGATTGCTATGACGGCGGTGGTGGAACCACTGGGCGTCTCTTATGTGAAGCTGCTGGCGGTGATGATTCCCATCACTTTTATTGGCTGCATGGTGGGTGCGCTGGTGGCGAGCAAGCTCGGTGTAGAACTGGAAGATGATCCGGTGTACCAGGAGCGGAAGAAAGCTGGATTAGTGAAACTGCACGGTGAAGGCGTGTATAACATCAAGCCGCGCGCCAAAGTGTCGGTGTGGATTTTTGGAATCGCACTGCTACTCGTCATCGTGTATGCACTCGCTATTTCAAAGTCGATTCATCTCATTCCTGGAGACTTCCTTCCACGCTCGTCGGCCATTATGACCTTTATGATGCTTGCGGGTTTAATCATCGCAGTGGTGTGCAAGGTAGATACCTCTCAGATTTCCAGCCAAAGCACTTTCCGCGGTGGAATGTCTGCAGCGGCGTGTATTCTCGGGGTGGCTTGGCTGGGCAACACCTTTGTAAATAGCTACACCGATGAGATCAAAGCAGTGGGCGGTAGCGTTGTGACGGCGGCCCCTTGGCTGCTAGCAGTGGTGCTGTTCTTTGCTTCGGCGCTTCTGTATTCTCAAGGTGCTACTACGGCCACGCTAATGCCGGTGGCTGCAGCACTCGGCGTATCAGCAGGCACAATGGTGGCGAGCTTTGCCGCCGTCACGGGCCTCTATCTGCTGCCCACCTATCCAACCACGGTAGCTGCAGTGGAAATTGACGATACCGGCTCCACGAGAATTGGCAAGTATGTATTTAACCACCCATTCATCATTCCAGGTGTAGTGAGTGTGTCAGTGGCTGTGGTTCTCGGATTCATCATTGCGCAGTTCGCTTTCTAAATGAGGAAATTAGGCATCGTGCAACCGCTTTGATGCCTATGGCCCGTACGTCAGATCGGAAATTTGATGTGCGAGCCGTGGTGGCCGGCAGTGAGAGACCACGCTGCCGGCCACCACCCATCTGCTGCGCAGAGTTTGGTTTTCAAATGGCAGGATATGCGGCAGAGCATACAAAACGGCTCACCCACAATGGCGATATCGGCGGGCAATGATCAATGATCGCTAGGCATTGAATGGGATCGTACACGGCGGTGTTGGGGCAGTACGGGTTGCCGTGTGGGCGTTCCTCGCCACAGCGGCGCGCAGGAATAGTGAAGGGAGAGAAGCATGCGGCCAACAATTGGAGTGCTTGGAGGCATGGGGCCGGCAGCAACAGCCCAGTTTTTGACGGATCTCACTGCTGAAGAAACTCGGCAGGGGGCAGAAACGGATCAAGATCACCTCGAAGTGCTCATCTATTCTCACACTCTTATTCCCGATCGCACGCCAAATATTGTGGCCGGTTTAGATGCTCCACTGAGGCCTTTGCGTGATGGGATTGAACGAGTGCTGAGATGGGGAGCGGATATTTTGGCGGTGCCCTGCAATACGGCGCACTTTTATATCAACCGATTTCTCGATGAGATTCCGGTTCCATTTGTGCACATAGTGCACGAAACGCTGCGCGCAGCGCAAGAACATTCCCCAGAAGGAGCGTGGCTCACTGCCACTAATGGCACTGTTGCCACGGAGCTCTATCAAGAGACGGCGCAGAAGATGGGCTATGAGCTGTGGCGCCCTAATCCAGAGCAGCAGGAGCGGATCATGCACGTGGTGTATCTGGTGAAAGAGGGAAAATTTGGGCCAGCTGGAGAGCTAGATCGCGCTGTGCTCAGTGAGCTCTTAAATAAGCGGGAGGGCATGATTGTGACGGCGTGCACCGAACTCCCACTCGCGTATCCCTACTCGGGGCTTCCCGCAGAGCTAGAGATATCTTCATCGCGAGCATTGGCTCAAGGAGTAGTACGAGTAGCCCGTGAATGGGAGCAGGAGCATTCGCAATAATTGGTGCTGTGCACAGCACTCTTTTGCTTGGCGATTGCGATGCGAGTGGCTGGCTGGTGCCTAGCGCTGTTATTGAGCTGCGTAGGGGTAGCTAACGATTCAGAAAGTGGGCTCGGCTTGCGGCTCCTGCTATGGCGTGGCACACGCTACAGCTGAGCAAATAGAGGTCGGCCGGGGCAGCTAGCTAAAATGGCAGCATGACGCCAGAAGAACTTGCTGAACTGATCCGCTCTGAGCTTGCTGCCGCTGCACAGGCTGGTGAGATTCCACTCGCAGCCGCCGAAGTGCCTGCGAGTGTGAAAGTGGAGCGGCCGCGCTCTCGCGAGCACGGCGATTGGGCCACAAATGTGGCCATGCAGCTGGCAAAGAAGGCGCACACGAATCCGCGGGCGCTCGCAGAGATCATTGTGGCACGAATTAGTGCTGCTCCAGCTATTGCATCGGCCGACGTGGCTGGCCCTGGTTTTATCAATGTGCGGCTCAACGCTGCCGCGGCTGGAGAGCTGGCACGTACGATCGTGAATGCCGGTGAAAGCTACGGGCGCACAGCAGAAAAAGCACAGGGAAATTCGGGGGCAGTAAATCTCGAATATGTGTCTGCCAACCCCACTGGGCCTATCCACATCGGGGGTGCACGGTGGGCAGCTGTGGGAGATTCACTGGCACGAATTCTCGAAGCCACGGGCGCCGCCGTCACTCGTGAATACTATTTCAACGATCATGGGGCGCAGATCGATCACTTCTCCGCTTCCTTGTTGGCACGAGCTTTGGGTGAAGAGACACCTGAGAACGGATATGGCGGCGAATATATTGCTGATATTGCGCAGCGCGTGCTCGCTGCTCACCCCGATGTGAACGTGCGGGAAATCTCGCGCGAAGAAGCCCAAGAGTTCTTCCGCACATACGGTGTGGAGCTGATGTTTGGTGAGATCAAAGACGAACTCCATGAATTCCGAGCAGATTTTGACGTGTTTTTTCACGAAGATTCACTGCACGAATCTGGGGCGGTGACGGCGGCGATTGAGAAACTGCGCGAGCTCGGCGTTATCTATGATCAAGAGGGAGCCACTTGGCTGCGATCCACGGATTTTGGAGACGACAAAGATCGAGTGATCGTGAAATCCGATGGGGACGCCGCGTACTTTGCTGGCGATATTGCCTATTACCTCAATAAGCGCCAGCGTGGGGCGCAGCACGCGATCTATTTGCTCGGGGCTGATCACCACGGCTACATCGGTCGTATGTATGCGATGGCCAAAGCTTTCGGCGACACCGCTGGCAAGGGTGGGAATATGGAGATTCTCATCGGGCAGCTTGTGAATTTGGTGCGTGATGGCCAACCAGTGCGCATGAGCAAGCGAGCTGGCACAGTGATCACACTTGGAGATCTAGTGGAAGCCGCTGGTGTGGACGCAGCGCGCTACTCCCTGGTGCGGGCAGCAATGGATACTCCACTTGAGATTGATTTGGATCTCATCTCTTCGCACACTAACGAAAATCCGGTGTATTACGTGCAGTATGCCTTTGCGCGAACGCGCTCGGTGGATCGCAATGCGGCCGAGCATGGAGTGCTGCGCTCGACGTCGGGTGCGAGCTTCGATCCTGCGCTGCTCGATTCTGAGGCAGATGGAGAGCTGTTGGCAGTGCTCGCACGCTATCCAGAGATTGTGGCGCAGGCGGCTGAACTACGTGAGCCTCACCGCGTGGCGCGGTATCTTGAAGAGCTTGCGGGGGCCTATCACGGCTGGTATGGCAAGAGCCGTGTGACGCCGCGAGCCGATGAAGCAGTGCAGCCGGTGCACGAGGCGCGGCTGTGGCTCAATGATGCTGCTGGCCAGGTGATTGCAAACGGGCTAGGGTTGCTCGGGGTAAGTGCTCCAGAGCGAATGTGACGGGAGCATTTCGGGAGCCCCTAGCTGGAGGGGCTCTGTGGTGCGTAGCTGGCATACGTGACCATTGTGAGCAGTGGTGTCGTTTTGGCCGCACCGTTAGTGAGTTCGTGAAGTGTGGGCGCGCTCCGAAACTAATCGCTGCAGTGCGCAGCTGAGTGAATGGCCGAGCTGGTGCTGGATCTCGAAAGTAGCTGGTGTGAGACGCCGCTGAGATTCATAGTGATGCTGGGGATAATAGGCATCAATATGTACGCGCAACTCTCCGTGCGCGCCACGAGATCCCCCCCCCCCGAGATACATGAGATGAAACGAAATGAGGCCACGATGAGTACACAGCCACAGCAAACCATCAACTTGGAGCAGACTCCGGCTCCGGAGCCAGATGGCAGTGAATATGGTGCAATCTGGAGCTCTCACACCGAGCGGCTCGCCAATGGGGAATTGGCAGTGGCCGGAGTGCCGCTGCCGCACTTAGCTGCGAAGTGTGGCACGCCTACGTTTGTGCTCGATGTGGCTGATGCGCGCGGCCGTGCCCGCACCTGGAAACGTGAAATGGATACTGCTTTTGCCCAGCTCAACGGGGCAGATGTGTATTATGCTGGCAAGGCGTTTCTCTCTCAGCAGTTTGCGCGGTGGGTGGTGGACGATGGGCTCCATATCGACACCGCCTCTGAAGGAGAGCTGTGTACGGCTCTCGCTGCTGGCATTCCGGGCAGCGCTTGCGGTTTGCATGGCAACAACAAAAGCCGCAGAGAAATAGAACTCGCTCTTGAAACGGGAGTGGCTCACATCGTGATCGATTCCCTCGATGAACTGGATTTTGTGGAGCACATTGCGGCAGAGCGCGGGGTACAAGCCCCAGTGTATTTACGGCTCACCACTGGAGTGCATGCAGGCGGGCACGAATTCATTTCCACAGCGCATGAAGATCAGAAATTCGGCCTCTCTATCTCTACAGGTGTGGCCCGTGAGGCGATGCGGCGCAGCGCTGCTGCGGAGCACCTCAATCTCATTGGTTTGCACTCGCACATCGGATCGCAGATAGCTGCAGTAGAGGGGTTCGTGCAGGCGGCCCGCATTGTGCTTGACGAGCGAGCATGGGCAGCCGAGCAAGGAATTGAGATCAACGAAATCGATCTCGGCGGCGGCTACGGTATACGCTATACCAGCGCCGATCCGGTGCCACCCACACCGCGGGCATTTGCGCAGGCGCTCGCAGGCGCCGTCAGCAAACACGTGGCAGAAACCGGATTGCCAGCGCCGCGAGTGAGCATCGAGCCAGGGCGCTCAATTGTGGCTCCAGCGATGCTGATGCTCTATTCAGTGGGTACTGTGAAAGATGTGGCTATCGATTCTGGCAAGCGCACATATGTGAGCGTGGACGGCGGTATGAGCGACAATATCCGCCCGGCGCTCTACGATGCAGACTATACTGCTGCGCTCGCTAACCGAGTATCGAGCGCAGCGCTCCAACGCTCTCGCGTGGTGGGTAAGCACTGCGAATCTGGCGATATCGTGGTGCGGAATGTGGCTCTTCCTGCAGATATTCACCGCGGAGATCTGCTCGCAGTGCCAGCCGTGGGTGCATATGGCTATGCTATGGCGAGTAACTACAATATGCTCACTAAGCCGGCTGTGGTGGCGGTGAGCAACGGTGAAATTATGGAGCTCTTGCGGCGCCAGACTGTGGCTGATTTACTCGCCTACGATCAGGGCTGAGGTAGGGGCAGTTTCACATACTGTTTCTTGGAGGCGGTGGTGATGCAACTCGGAAATGCTGGAGAACGTATACGGTTCGATGAGCTTTCGCAAGATTTCAGTTGGATATCTCCTGGGGAGAAGTTTTCCGGCCGAATCGGCGCAGCGAGCTCTCAGGATCCGGTGGGCAGCGCACATCGCGCCGCCCACGCAGGTGGTTCTGGCCAAGAGAGCCATCTGCAGCGCGCAGCGGAATCGTCAGAGTACACCAGTTCTTCAAAACGAATGCTGCAAGCTGCCGTGCTAGCTCTGATTGGTCAGCAAGAAGCTAGCGCACCCACGCTGCTTTTCACACAGCGTGCAGCGGGAATTCGCCAAGGTGGGCAAGTGAGCTTCCCGGGTGGAGGGCGTGAGCCCGGAGAGAATCCAGAGCAGACAGCACTGCGTGAAACGCGCGAGGAAATCGGGATTGGTGCAGAACACATTGACGTACTTGGGCGAGTGCCGAGCCGGCAGTTTACGCGCCTGCGAGTAGACGTAGTGCCAGTAGTAGGCAGATGGCGTGAAGACCAATCGCTGATTGTGCCCAGCGCGGCTGAGGTAGAACGAGTGCTGATCGTGCCTGTCGAGCAGCTAGCCGCGCCGGAAAATCGCTTCACATGGGTGATAGGCAATGGGCATCACGGGCCGGGGTTTCGCGTTGCAGGTGCGGTCATTTGGGGAATGACGGCGGCCATCACTGATGCGCTCCTGGCATACTTCGGGTGGGAACGGGCGTGGGATTCAGCGCGTGTGGAGGCAGTGCCTCCCGAATTTCGGTGAAGAACGCCGTCATGCATTTCGGTAAAACGTTCGCTGCGCGTTCTGGCGATAAGCCTGTAACGCCGCGTGATAAGCCTTGTAATGCCGTAGGGCCGCCGTATAGAGCGCCATTCAGAGCTAGTGCGTCTGCAGGCGGCTGAGCAAGGCGGTAAGCTAACAGAAGATACGGCGGGTGCTTGCGGGGCACGGGCGAACAGCGAGAGAGCGGGTGTGGCTGGGCGGTGAGAGCACAGCGAAATGTTTTCCGCGATGCTGTGGCTATCTGCTCTCTGTGGCTATGGGGGCAAATGTTGCGTGAGTAAGGTGAGCGAGAGTAGTTGGCATAATTTTCACCGAGAGGGAGCGCTTGCCCCCAGAGATGATCATCTGTGGGAGCGCTTCAGCTGCGGAATCGATCACTGTGGGATAGAGCTTGCGTTGGCCAAGAGGGGAGATACCTCCCTTGATATAGCCGGTGATTCGCTCAGCTTTGGTGGGATCCATCATACTGGCGTGTTTGGCGCCAAGCGCTTTCGCAATTGATTTGAGATTCAGGTGGTGGTTTGCGGGCACAATGCCCACAGCAGGAGCGCCATCAGCTTCCACCATGAGAGTTTTGAACACTGTGTTCGGATCTAAGCCCAGTACCGCCACAGTGTCGAGTGCGAAACCGTGCTCCATCACGTCTGAATGCTCATATTCAATCAGCTCATATTCGGCACCAGCGGCGTTGAGCGCCTGCAGCGCCGCAGTGGCGCCTGATGAATGCCCAGTTTTATTTTTCTTTCCCACGTTTCCAGCATAGTGGGTGTGGCAGTGGATCGGAATAATACGGCGATACACTAATGCTGTGAGCGATCTTCAAAATGCGGGCCAACTTCGGCGTGCAGGCCGGTATGCTCCCTCCCCTTCAGGGGATTTACACTTGGGGAATTTGCGCACGGCACTTCTCGCCTGGGCGTATGCGCGTGCTGCTGAGCTGCGCTTCGTGGTGCGTATGGAGGACCTCGATGAGCGCTCGCGGCCGCAGTTTGAAGCCAGCCAGCTGCGTGATTTAGAAGCACTTGGAATCACGTGGGACGGCTCGGTGATGCGCCAATCGGAGCGGCTTGCACACTACGCTGAAATTTTTGAGGAGCTACGGCGTGCTGGTGCGCTTTATGAGTGTTATTGCACTCGTAGGGAGTTGGCAGAGGTGGTAAGTGCTCCGCACCGGCCACCAGGTTCATACCCTGGCACCTGTCGAAATCTAACTGATGAGGAACGAGAAAACGGGCGGGTGAAGCTGGCGGGCTCTGGCCGTGGCCCTGCATATCGCCTACGCACGAGCACTGCTGCGCTGGCGGTGTGTGATGCCAACTATGGAGAGTACTCTGGGGTGGTAGATGATCTCGTGATCTGCCGAGGCGATGGAGTTTTTTCTTATAATTTCGTTTCTGTGGTAGACGATGCGGCAAGTGGAGTGGCGCAGATTGTGCGGGGAGATGATTTGCTGCCGTCTACTCCGAGGCAAGTGTATCTGCAGCGGTTGCTTGGCTACGCTGTGCCTGAGTATCGGCACGTGCCACTTGTGCTCAACGAGCGGGGAGTTCGGCTAGCAAAACGAGATGGTGCCGTAACAATGGAGAGACTTTCCGCCTACGGGTGGGAACCTGCCGATATTGTGCAATTGCTGGCCGGTTCTTTGGGCTATCGGGGAGTGCGCTCCGCAGAGGAATTCTTGCAGGTTTTTGATCCAGAGCGGCTAGCAGATCCTGGTACTGCCGGTAAGCGAGCTCGCAGCGCGTGGCGGGTGAACGTAGCAGCGTTGGCAGAGGGGCCGGTATCTCGCCTCTGAAAACACTTCTGTGGGAGAATTTGGGAGAATTCTTCAGAGGAAATGTCCCAGCAGAGCAGAGGAAATGTCCCAGAGGGAACAAACAGGGGGAATATCCCACAGAAGTGTTGTTGGCTGGCAGGTTTTTAGTGTGCCCGGGTTGTATAAAAAGTGGCTCATACGCGCTTAGCGTATGAGCCACTTCCGGCCAAGGGAGGCCGAAGATTTATTGCAGCCGTTCGGCGTACGGTTCACTCGTTGCCGAGTGCCTTATCAATTTTATCCGTCACATTCTTCACAGCTTCATTGTTTCCAGCGAGCTCGTTCACCTTGTTGAGAATGGAATCGCTCATCTGTTCGGCTTTTTCACTGTGGATTGCTTCGTTTGCCTTGTCGGCTACGTCGTCTGCGACGTCTTTAGTCTTACTGACTGCATCTTCGGCCATCTCCTTGGCCTTATCTAAGAAACCCATATGCAGCCTCCTTTCTGTTCGGCTCCCGCTTCAACACGGCTAAGCACAGTATATCTATCTTCTGAACGGTGCGCAGCGGAAACGGCTGTGCCAGTAGAGGGGCGTAATACCCAGAAGATGTGAGCTAGCTACTGCGCTTTCCGTGCCCCCCCCAGGAGGCTCTTTTCGAGCATGGGCATGATGATAATAAACTAGCCACAAACCAACCATACGGCGGGCTCTCTTTTCGAGCGTGGGCATGCTCGCATCACGCCGTAGCGCTTTCCGCACTACTCTAGGGAGAAGCTCTCTAATCTTCTGAGGCTTTTAGAGCTCGTTTTAGAGCTCGTAAAGGTGCTGAGCGGTGCCGTAGAGCACGGCGTTACAAACTTCCTCTGGGAGATGTGCGGTACGGATATAATCCATAGCTCGCGTATATTTTGCGTCTTGGAAATAGGGATAATCCGAACCTGCCATCACGTGGTTCGCTCCGTATGTTTCTAAGGCCATGCGCAAACTGGGTTGATGGAAGTTTGCCGCATCTACAAATAGTCGCTGGAACGTTTCTGCAGGTGAATGTGCGAAAGCGTGCCAGTCGTCGTAGTTATCTTGAATACGTTGAGAAAGGAACGGCAGATCTCCGCCTAGGTGAGCAATATGGAAACGAATGTGTGGGAATTTGTGGGGGTAGTCTGCTTTAAGTAGCTGCAATACAGCGATGGCATCTTCCATAGGAGCTCCGTTCACCCAGGTGAGCCCATGATCAGCTACAGCAGCGCAGCCTGCAGCTCCGCCAGCTGGGTGAATATAGACGATTGCGCCGCGCCGATCCAGCTCTTCAAAAACGGGAGCTAAGGCGGGGGTGGTGAGAGGGCCATCAGCTCCGATAAACGTGTTCATAGCCACCCCGAGAAAACCGGCTTCGCGCCCGAGATCGTCAAAGATATGGCTGATCTCTGCCAGCGATTCATCTACGTGGGGCAGGGGTAAAGATCCGTATGCACAAAAGCGGTCAGGGTGCGTGGCCACGATGTCCGCATAGATATCGTTTATCATGCGTACGGCGGCGGCTGCATTGGCGCTGCTGTCTACAAATGGGAGCTGCGGGGTAGCGGAAATGATTTGCAGTTGCACGCCTGCGGTATCCATCATGGCCAGCCGTGCCGCCATGTCGGTTTCGGTGGAATCGGCGCGAAGATTTCGTGCGATATGGGTGCTATCAGGGCTCACTCCGATTGATTCCAGGAAGTCGAGATAACGGGCAGGATACACGTGGGCATGAGTGTCGATAGCGTGTGAAGCAGAGTAGATCGTCATGTACGTATATGGTACGCCGTCATATTTGCCTGCAACAGTGGAGCGGGAAGTAATTGTGAGAAGCTGCTTTTCGGGCTCCCGTGGTGGTGTTGGGAAGCAGTAAAGAGACTCAAAAGAAAGTATTCTGTTCTTCCCCCTTGCGCGTTAAAGTTGCGTGGAATACACTCAACTTTAGCTGCGTTGAACTAACTGAACTTAGATACGTACTATCGACACTTGGAGGTCTGATGGATAAATTGACTACAAAGAGCCAAGAGGCTCTTGCTGATGCTATTCAACGGGCCACTGCTGCAGGCAATCCGCAGCTGGAGCCCACACATCTGCTTGCGGCTTTGCTCGAGCAAAAAGACGGTGTAGCGGTGGCGCTGCTCGATGCGGTGGGAGCCGATCGTGGCGCGATCTCACAGCGGGTAGCTGCAGCGCTTGCCACACTTCCTGGGGCCAGCGGATCTGCAGTAGGGCAGCCGCAGATTTCGCGCAACCTCTCGCTCGTTCTTTCCGATGCTGGTAAAGAGGCGACGGCGTTGGGAGATTCATATATCTCCACCGAGCACCTGCTGCTCGCGCTGAGTGCTACTCAAGCTACTGCAGGGGAGATCTTGCGCTCTGCAGGCGCCGGGCATGATCAACTTAAAGCCGCTCTTCCTGGGGTGCGTGGCTCGGGGCATGTAGACAATCCCGATCCTGAGGGCACCTTCAAAGCGCTGGAAAAATACGGCACGGATCTCACCCAAATGGCGCGCGAGGGCAAACTGGATCCGGTGATCGGGCGTGATAGCGAAATTCGCCGTGTGGTGCAGGTGCTCAGCCGCCGCACTAAAAACAATCCGGTGCTGATTGGCGAGCCAGGTGTGGGGAAGACCGCCGTGGTAGAGGGCCTGGCACAGCGTATTGTAGACGGCGATGTGCCTGCAAGCCTCAAAGACAAACGGCTCATCTCGCTTGATATTGCCGGAATGGTGGCTGGCGCCAAATATCGTGGCGAGTTTGAAGAGCGCCTGAAAGCAGTGCTAGCTGAGATCAAAAATTCTGATGGCGAAATCGTCACGTTTATTGACGAGCTGCATACCGTTGTGGGCGCGGGTGCCGGAGCTGAGGGGGCGATGGACGCCGGCAATATGCTCAAGCCGATGCTGGCCCGTGGCGAGTTGCGGCTCGTGGGCGCCACCACGCTCGATGAATACCGGGAGCATATTGAGAAAGATCCCGCCCTTGAGCGGCGGTTCCAGCAGATTTTTGTGGGTGAACCGAGTGTAGAAGATACTATTGCGATTTTGCGTGGGATCGCTCCGAAATACGAGGCTCATCATAAGGTGACGATCTCTGACGGCGCTCTTGTGGCTGCGGCACAGCTCTCAGACCGCTATATATCGGGGCGTCAGCTGCCGGATAAGGCAATTGATCTCATTGATGAAGCTGCATCTCGCTTGCGCATGGAGCTCGATTCTTCACCAGAAGAAATCGATGTTCTGCGCCGGCAAGTGGATCGCCTCAAAATGGAGAAAGCCTATCTGGAAGAAACTGATTCAGATCACGACGACGCCGGTGCTGCAGATCGCCTTGAGAAACTTGAGGCGGAACTCGCAGATAAGAGCGAAGCTCTCGCAGCGTTGAATGCTCGCTGGGAATCTGAAAAAGCTGGCCGCAACAAAGTGGGTGATCTGCGCGTGCGGCTCGATGAGCTGCGCACCGAGCTGGAGAAAGCTATCCGTGAAGGCCGCTATGAAGATGCTGGCCGGCTCCAAAATGGCGAGATTCCTGAGGTGGAACGCCAAATTGCGGAGGGAGAAGAGCATCAAGATTCAGCGGGAGCGGTAGATGACGCTCCGATGATCGCTGAGAAAGTAGATGCTGATGGTATCGCTGAAGTGGTGAGTGCTTGGACGGGGATTCCTGTGGGGCGGTTACTCCAGGGAGAGACGGAAAAGCTGCTCCACATGGAGGATTACATTGGTAAGCGTTTGATTGGGCAAAAGAAAGCTGTGCAGGCGGTAGCTGATGCAGTGCGGCGTTCGCGTGCGGGCGTGGCAGATCCTAATCGCCCAACAGGGAGCTTCATGTTTCTTGGGCCCACCGGCGTGGGTAAAACTGAGCTTGCCAAGAGCCTGGCAGATTTTCTCTTCGACGATGAGCGGGCCATGGTGCGCATCGATATGAGTGAATACTCTGAGAAGCACTCGGTGGCACGGCTGGTGGGGGCTCCTCCAGGATACGTGGGATATGAAGAGGGAGGGCAACTCACTGAGGCAGTGCGGCGCCGTCCCTATGGCGTGATTCTGCTCGATGAAGTGGAGAAAGCCCACCCTGAGGTGTTCGATATTTTGCTGCAGGTGCTTGATGACGGTCGGCTCACCGATGGGCAGGGCCGCACAGTGGATTTCCGTAATACGATCATAATTCTCACCTCAAATCTCGGTTCGCAGTTCCTCTCGGACCCTGAATTGAGTGATGAGCAGAAGCGTGATGGCGTGATGGGGCTGGTGCGTTCGGCGTTCAAGCCTGAATTCCTGAATCGGCTAGACGATATCATTCTCTTCGATCCGCTCACAGTGAACGAGATCAGTAAGATCGTGGATCTGCAGGTGGCTCAGCTAGAGAATCGGTTGCGTGATCGGCGCATTGAGCTCGAGGTGAGTGACGGCGCTAAGGCAGTGCTCGCGATGGATGGCTACGATCCAGCGTTTGGTGCGCGCCCATTGCGGCGGCTGATCCAGCACGAAATTGGCGATCAGCTTGCGGCGATGATTTTGAGTGGTGAGCTGAAAGACGGATCGCATGTGTTGGTGGACGGCGCAGATATTGATACGAGTTTCTTTGATGACGCCGAACACGCTAGTGGCGAAGCCGCCGTGCATGACGTCGATAAAACGCATCGTTTGAATCTGCGGGTGATCGAGTGAAGTTCAGGTGATCGCACCACAAGAGCAGGAAGTTTCAGTACCTGTGAGTTGAGACAACAGCTTCAGAGCGTGAATTAGGAAAATCGTAGAGTGGTGGCGACCGTAGGAGATGCGGTTGCTGCGCTCTACGATTTTTGTATTGCTGCTGACGCAATAGATAGTTTGGCAATTGACTGTTTGCGTTGCACACAAAGCATGTTCGACAAAGCGTGTTTTATCAAATAGTGTTGCGTTTTCACGTTATTTGACTTTATAGAGAGTTATCATTACGAGAATAGTACTCATTATCAATATCTTCTAGTGGCTGTACTGTTCTCATAAGTTAGTTAATAAATCTGACGTGGTTCAGAGCGAAGATTTAGGTAGTCTGTTTCTAATTATTTTCTTTGGAAAAGGAAATTCTCATGAGCAGAAAACGGTTGATTGAAATAGCGGGCGGCATCTTCTCTATTCTTGTTAGTAGTGTTGGATTTACTGCTCCAAGTTTTGCCTCAACGCCAGACAATGCAGTTGGAGAACTCGCTGAACTGAATCCGGGGATGACAAGGGCGGAAGTGGTTCTTAAAGTTAATAACTTGTCGGGGAAGATTGGCTTAACTCCAAAGGAGATTATTAATCAGGCACTCCTAGATGCGAGAGCTTCTGCGGCCGCATCAACAGCAGATGTTGTTGGTCTTCGGAGTGGTGGCGGAAACACTACGTTGTTGGGAAGTGGCAGCCAAAAAGGTGACGTATTTTGGTCTCCGGCAGCTACGTTATTCATTCAGCACGGACACAGTGGGATTTATTATTCCAAGGCTGTGGTGGTAGAAGCTCCAGGACTCGGGAAAAACAGTTGGAGCATTTATGCGAAATCGGTTAGGGTGGGTTCTGGTACTCAGAAACAGCATGTGCTTACTACACAAAAAAATCGAGATGCTGCTGCAAATTATGCGTATAGATATATGCGAAATAAACCCTATAATAACGTTTTCTTCGATAATAAGCATGTTCCTTCATCGAGTTATAACTGTTCACAGCTGGTATGGGGCGCATATAAAAAAGCAAGCAATATAGATCTTGATGGGAATGGCGGATTGGGTGTTTACCCTGTTGATATTCGAGATTCTCGGCTAACTAGCACATACTTTATTATCTGGTGAGGTTGTTGTATGGCTTATGGCAAAGTGACTGTGCCAGATTTTGCCCCTGCTAGCAGATCGCATTCTGCCTCAAAAGATAACAGGAGGATTAGCAAGCGGATAGTAAGCGTGGCTGTTGCACTTATATTTTCACTATCGGCTTGCTCGATGATGAGCCCTATTAAACATCTCTTTAATCGTGATGCAACTTCAAAAGGCTCAATTGTGGCAGTGCGAATCAGCCCGCAACTCTCGGATATCGCTTGGGGAGCTAAGGAAGGGTACGTTCTTCTCTCGCGAGACGATGGCAGTTCGGTGGTGATTGATGCAGGTTCGATGGATGTGGGCCAGCTCTTCTGGGGAGAGGATGGCCTGTTTTTCGGTGGGCCAGATGAGGAATATCAACTCACCGATGCAGGCTTAACAAGCCTAAAACGAGGGAGCAATCAAGTATATGAGACAACCCGATTTTCAAACCCTGAACGAAAAGAATATATCTCAATCTATAATGCTGGCTTCGCTGAAGATGGCTATCGCAATCAAGTTGTTGTTAACCTTGGCGGAAAGTTACAAACATGGGAATCTTCTGGCAGGTTCGCATCTATTGCGCAATGTGGCGAAAAAATTGTTGGTATCACAGATAGCGAAGATCTCTTTCCATCAGTGCGCCTAACCCTAGATTCTCCCAATGAATCTGATGTTTTATTACAGCTTTATCCGAAGCCAAAAGATCCTGCAGCGAGCGTTTTAGCTGAATACCATCGGGATGGAGGGTCACCAATAGAGCATGCTATGCGATATATGCCATGTGTAAAGGATACTGTTTATGTGCTAGGTATACAGGATTCAATTTCGCACGCAGACAGTGAAGTCGAAATACCTGTGTTATTAACGTGGAATATTAATTCTGGTGATCGAAAGGTGCTGCCTCTTGTTTCTCCAAATGGGAAAAGGATAGAACTGAACCTTGATGATATTAGTGGTGTGGAGGGGCACCTTAGCAGTGATAGATCTCAATATCGGTGGGTTTCGTCTATAGATGGGAAAGTTCGCTCAGTTGATCTTTCAGCGGGGGTTACGAGCGAACTTTTCCGCGTTGCGTTATCCTACCCCGCTCGTGGTGATTCGCAGTTCATCTTCACGGAACATTCTATTTTTGTGCTTGACGTCAATAAAGAGCGTGATCCGATGATCTTTTCGCGTTACGATCTGGAAACTGGGGAACACCAAAAATTTTTCGAAATAAAGGGTGTGCCGAGTATTAACAGGTTTCTCATGGGGCGCAATGAGATTCGAGATATGGCTATTAATCCAGCGTGGCTAGCCGCGCACGATAAAAAGTAGTGGGAGAGTTCTTCAGAGGAACTCTCCCATAGTCTTTAGCTCTTAACCCACTCACCAGCACACTGCCAAAAACAACTATTTTGGGCATTACCCCATAATCCCGCCCTTGCGGAGATAGCAACAGGGGCCGCAGCGCCAAAATGCTGCGGCCCCTGCCGAAGCCTAGGACACCGAACCTGATAGCGCCTGTCGGCGCGAAGGCCGCTCGTAGCGGCAAATTATTGGAGCCCGGGGCTTTCGCGATCCGGTGTCTTGCTTCATAATCTAGCGCACAAAAATGAGATTGTCAC
>JALELI010000063.1 GCA_022768785.1 Arcanobacterium sp.
AAGCGTTTGATCGACATCGTTGATCCGACCCTGAAGACCATTGACACCTTGCGTCGCCTAGATTTGCCGGCCGATGTGAGTGTGGAGATCAAGCTCTGATCAGCTCGAAGGTATTGAGGTAACGATAATGGTAAAAAATATCCAAGCAATGGAGCCGAAGCCTGTGAAAGCGCTGGTCGGCACCAAGCTCGGCATGACCCAGGTGTGGGACGAGAATTCGAATCTCGTGCCTGTGACGGTTGTGCGAGTTGGAAAGAATGTGGTCACTCAGGTGCGTACGCCTGAAGTTGATGGATATGAGGCAGTGCAGCTCGCTTCTGGAGAGCTGAAAGCTAAGAACGTCACTAAGCCACTGGCAGGGCACTTCGCCAAGGCTGGTGTTGCTCCACGGCGGCATATTGCTGAGGTCCGCACTCCTGATGCTTCCAGCTATACGCTCGGCCAAGAGCTCGGTGTGGAAACCTTTGAAGCGGGTGCCATCGTTGATGTGATCGGCAAGAGTAAGGGCAAAGGCTATGCCGGTGTGATGAAGCGTCATGGTTTCCAAGGTGTTTCCGCTTCGCATGGTGCCCACCGCAACCATCGCAAGCCTGGTTCTATTGGTGCTTGCGCCACTCCAAGCCGCGTGTTCCGCGGAATGCGCATGGCCGGCCGTATGGGAAATGCCCGCGTAACAGTGCAAAACCTTACTATTCAGGCTGTTGATACTGAGCGCGAGCTGCTGCTCGTGAAAGGCGCAATCCCTGGTGCTAAAGGCGGCGTTGTGATGATTCGCACGGCAGTGAAGGGAGCCTGAAGCAATGGCAGACTTCGAAGTAGACGTTCTCGATTACGAAGGCAAGAAAGCTGGCACCGCCACGCTTCCGGCAGAGCTCTTTGATCTCGATGCCAATGTGGCGTTGCTGCATCAAGTGGTGAATGCACAGCTCGCTGCAGCTCGCCAGGGCACGCACTCCACGAAAACTCGTGGCGAAGTGCGCGGCGGTGGCGTGAAGCCGTTCAAGCAGAAAGGCACTGGCCGTGCTCGCCAGGGCTCGATTCGCGCTCCGCATTTCACCGGAGGCGGCACAGTGCATGGCCCGAAGCCGCGCGATTATTCGCAGCGCACCCCGAAGAAAATGATCAAAGCGGCTCTCAAGCAGAGCCTCTCTGATCGCGCTCGCGGTGGCCGGATCTTCGTGGTGAAAGGCTTTGTGAACGCTGATGCTCCGAGCACCAAAGCAGCGATTTCGCTGCTGGGCAAGTTTTCGAGCGCACCGCGTGTGCTCGCAGTGCTCGGCCGTGATTCCGATACTGATGTGCTTTCGCTGCGCAATATCCCAGAGGTTCACACGCTCTACGTGGATCAGCTCAACGCATACGATGTGCTGCTCGCTGATGACGTGGTGTTCACCGAAGAGGCGCTCACCACATGGGTGAGCCTCAATGCTGCTAAGGAGGCCACGAAGTGACTGAGCAGAAGTTTTGGAACAAAGATCCACACGATGTGATCCTGCGCCCGGTGGCCTCCGAGAAGGCCACTCGCCTCGAGGATGAAGGAAAATATACGTTTTTCGTGCACCCCGATGCCAACAAGACCGAAATCAAGATCGCCATTGAGAAAATCTTCGGAGTGAAGGTGGCCTCAGTGAATACGATTAACCGCGCTGGCAAAGCGGTGCGCACTCGCACTGGCTATGGCCGTCGGAAAGCCACGAAGCGTGCAATTGTGACGCTCCGTGAAGGCACAATCGATATTTACGGCGAGATTGTTGGCTGAGGCCAGCGGAGATTGAGGAAGTAACTCATGGGAATTCGTAAGTATAAGCCGACGACGCCGGGGCGTCGCGGATCGAGCGTGGCCGATTTTGCAGAAATCACTCGCTCTACTCCGGAAAAGAGCCTTCTGCGCCCGCTGCACAAAACCGGCGGCCGCAACAACAACGGTCGTATCACTACTCGTCACAAGGGCGGTGGCCATAAGCGCCAGTATCGCCTTATCGATTTCCGTCGTAACGATAAAGACGGCGTGAACGCACGTGTGGCGCATATTGAATACGATCCAAACCGCACTGCTCGGATCGCACTGCTTCACTATATGGACGGTGCAAAGCGCTACATTCTCGCTCCCGATGGCCTCAAACAAGGCATGATCGTGGAGAACGGCCCGAGTGCGGATATCAAGCCGGGCAACAACTTGCCATTGCGCAATATCCCAGTGGGCACTGTGGTGCATGCTGTGGAGCTGCAGCCTGGTGGTGGCGCCAAGATTGCCCGTTCGGCGGGTAACTCGGTGCAGCTCGTGGCCAAAGAGGGTGCCTACGCACAGCTGCGCATGCCCTCTGGCGAAATTCGCAATGTAGATGCCCGCTGCCGCGCCACTGTGGGCGAGGTGGGCAATGCCGAGCAGAGCAATATCAACTGGGGCAAAGCTGGCCGTATGCGTTGGAAGGGCGTGCGCCCAACCGTGCGTGGCGTGGTGATGAACCCAGTGGATCACCCACATGGTGGTGGTGAAGGCAAGACTTCTGGTGGTCGCCATCCGGTGACGCCGTGGGGTAAGCCCGAAGGCCGCACCCGTCATCCCAATAAGCCCAGCGACAAGCTCATTGTGCGCCGTCGCAAGACTGGCAAGAACCGCTGATAGGAGGAGTGAGCTATGCCGCGGAGTTTGAAGAAGGGCCCATTCGTTGATGAATATCTACTCAAAAAAGTAGATGAGCAAAACGAAAAAGGCACCAAGAATGTGATTAAAACGTGGTCTCGCCGTTCGATGATCACACCGGATTTCCTCGGGCACACATTTGCTGTGCACGATGGACGTAAGCATGTGCCGGTGTTTATCACTGAATCGATGGTGGGGCACAAGCTCGGAGAGTTCGCTCCCACTCGTACCTTCAAAGGGCACGAGAAAGACGACAAGAAGGGCCGTCGCCGCTGAGGCACGTGAGTAGGAAGAGATAGGCAGAAAAATGGAAGCTAAGGCGCAAGCAAAATATGTGCGCGTTACGCCCCAGAAATCGCGCCGCGTGATCAATGAGATCCGTGGGAAGCGCGTTCTGGATGCCGTCGACGTGCTCACGTATGCTCCTCAGGCCGTGGCTCGTGATATCAAAGGTGTGCTGCTCTCGGCAGTGGCGAATGCTCGATTCAAGGCTGATGAGGCCGGCGAGCGTTTTGATGAAGAGGCTTTGAAAATCACGGCTGCATACGTAGATGAGGGGCCAACGATGAAGCGTATTCGGGCGCGTGCTCAAGGGCGCGCGGCTCGGATCTTGAAGCGCACCAGTCACATCACTGTGGTGGTATCCGATGGCAAGATCGACGAGAAGGAGGCCTGATCGTGGGGCAGAAAGTTAACCCAACAGGGTTCCGCTTGGGCATCACCACGGATCACCGCTCGAAGTGGTTCGCTGATTCCAAGAAAGAGGGGCAGCGCTATCGCGACTACCTCGGTGAAGACATCAAGATTCGCCGCATGATGGAGAAGAAGTTGGAGCGTGCGGGTATCTCGCGCGTAAACATCGAGCGGCGTACAGAGCGTGTAGTTGTGGACATTCACACTGCTCGCCCGGGCATTGTGATCGGTCGCCGTGGTGCTGAAGCTGATCGGCTCCGCCAGGATCTGGAGAAGCTCACTGGCAAGAGCGTGCAGCTCAACATTCTCGAAGTGAAGAACCCGGAAGCTGATGCTCAGCTCGTGGCACAAGGCGTGGCTGAGCAGCTCGCTGCTCGTGTGAGTTTCCGCCGTGCCATGCGTAAGGCGATTCAGAGTGCGCAGCGCGCTGGAGCTAAAGGCATTCGCGTGCAGTGTGCGGGCCGCCTAGGTGGCGCTGAAATGAGCCGTAGTGAGTTCTATCGCGAAGGGCGCGTGCCGCTGCACACCCTGCGCGCAAATATCGATTACGGCTTCTATGAAGCTCGCACCACCTTTGGCCGAATTGGCGTGAAAGTATGGATCTATCGTGGCGATATGACGGAGCAGGAATACTTCCGTTCGCTCAGCGAAGGCGGCCGTGGCCGCGGTGGGCGCAACGACCGCCGCGGCAACCGCTCGAACCGTGGTAATCGTGGACACCGCGGCGGTTCTGCTGCAGCTCCAGCTGAGAACGCTACTGAAGCGAACGCCGTCACCGAAACTGCTGCGGCAGAGGCATCAGCCGCTCCTGCAGCTCCAACCCAGGAAACGGAGGCCTGAGATAAATGCTCATTCCTCGTCGTACAAAATATCGTAAGCAGCACCGCCCCGGCCGTGCTGGTATGAGCAAGGGCGGCACAAAGCTGGCTTTTGGTGATTACGGCATTCAGGCACTTGAGCCTGCATACGTAACCAACCGGCAGATTGAGGCAGCGCGTATCGCTATGACCCGTTACGTAAAGCGCGGAGGCAAGATCTGGATTAACATTTTCCCGGATCGTCCACTCACTAAGAAGGCTCTCGGCCTGCGTATGGGTTCCGGCAAAGGGCCAGTGGAAACATGGGTGGCAAACGTGAAGCCAGGGCGTGTGATGTTTGAGATCGCTGGTGTGAATGAAGATCTCGCTCGCGGCGCTATGATGCGCGCTATGCACAAGCTTCCGATGAAAACTCGGTTTGTGGCTCGTGAGGAAGGTGAATGATGGCTAAAGGCATCACCACTGAAGAACTAGATAAACTCACCGATTCCGAACTCGCCGAAAAGGTGAAGGAATTTAAAGAGGAGCTCTTCAATCTGCGTTTCTCGGCGGTTACTCACCGCTTGGAAGACGCTGGGCGGCTGAAGGAAGTCCGGCGAGATATCGCACGTATCTATACGATTGCTCGCGAACGTGAGCTCGGTATCCGCACCGCCCCGGCGGCGCGCTCGGCTGAGAAGTGAGGTTTGAAATGACCGAAGAGAAAACTGAAACCGTGCAGCGCAATCACCGCAAGGTGCGTCGCGGGTACGTTGTGTCAGATAAGATGGACAAAACCGTTGTGGTAGAGGTGGAGGATCGCCGTAAGCATGCGCTCTATGGCAAAGTGATGACTCGCACCAAGCGCTATAAGGCGCATGATGAAAACAACGAGGTGCATGTTGGCGATCTCGTTAGCATCATGGAAACCCGTCCACTATCCGCCACCAAACACTTCCGTGTGGTGGAGATCATCGAGAAGGCAAAGTGAGTTTTCGGCGTGATCGCAATAGCCCTTCAGCTGTTGCGCCGCGTCGATCAACCCATCCGTTCGGCAAGGCTCGCTCGGCGAGAACCAGCAGACGATAGGAGAAAGTAAATGATCCAGCAGGAGTCGCGACTCAAGGTTGCCGACAACACCGGTGCTAAGGAAATCCTGTGCATCCGCGTGCTCGGTGGCTCTGGTAAGCGCTACGCCGGTATTGGCGACGTGATTGTTGCCACCGTGAAGGATGCAATTCCTGGCGGAAACGCAAAGAAAGGCGAAGTGGTGAAGGCTGTGGTGGTGCGCGCGAAGAAAGAAACGCGCCGCGCCGATGGTTCTTACATCAGCTTCGGAGAGAATGCAGCAGTGCTGCTAAAGAACGACACTGAGCCGCGGGGCACTCGTATTTTCGGGCCCGTTGCTCGTGAACTTCGTGAGAAGAAATTCATGCGCATCGTTTCGCTTGCGCCGGAGGTGATCTGAGATGGCAGCCAAAATTAAGAAAGGCGACCTTGTTCAGGTGATTGCTGGCCGCGATAAGGGCATGCAAGGCCGGGTGCTGCAGGTGCTGCGCAAAGATGATCGTGTGATTGTTGAAGGCGTGCAGCGCGTGAAGAAACACACCAAGGTTGGGCGTGATGCGCGTGGCGGAGCTACCGGAGGAATTGAGACGGTAGAGGCTCCCATTCACATTTCCAATGTGATGCTCGTAGGGCCGGATAAGAAACCGGTGCGTGTGGGCTTCAAGGAAGTGGAAGTGGAACGCGATGGCCGCAAGAAGCTCGTGCGCGAGCGTATTGGGCGTAAAGCAGGAAAGGAGATCGAGCTGTGAGTAGCGATAAAGTGATGCCGCGCTTGAAAGCCAAGTACCGCGAAGAAATTGCGGCTCAGCTGAACAAGGATTTCCAGTATGCAAATCCCAATCAGATTGCCGGCCTGGAAAAAATTGTGGTGAACATGGGCGTGGGTGATGCAGCGCACGATTCTAAGGTGATGGAAGGCGCCATCAACGATATGACCCTGATCACCGGTCAAAAGCCACAGGTGACTCGCGCTCGTAAATCGATCGCCCAGTTCAAGCTGCGGGCTGGCCAAGCAATTGGCTGCCACGTGACCCTCCGTGGTGATCGTATGTGGGAGTTCCTCGATCGGCTGCTCTCCACCGCGCTTCCTCGGATTCGTGATTTCCGTGGGCTCAGCCCCAAGCAGTTTGATGGCCACGGTAACTACACCTTTGGTCTCTCTGAACAATCCGTGTTCCACGAGATCGACCAAGATAAGATTGATCGCGTGCGCGGCATGGATATCACTGTGGTCACCACCGCTCAAACAGACGATGAGGGGCGTGCATTGCTGCGCCACCTTGGATTCCCATTCAAGGAAGAGGACTGAGATATGGCGAAAACCTCGCTTAAAGTGAAGGCAAATCGGAAGCCGAAGTTTGCCGTGCGTGCCTATACGCGCTGCCAGCGCTGCGGCCGCCCGCACTCGGTCTACCGTAAGTTTGGCCTGTGCCGCGTCTGCCTGCGCGAAATGGCGCTCGCTGGCGAGCTCCCAGGCGTGAAGAAAGCAAGCTGGTAAAGAACTACGTGGCAGGTCTGAAGAGGAAACCGCTACGAGGAAGGGCATAGCCCAACATGACAATGACAGACCCAATCGCAGATATGCTCACGCGTCTGCGCAACGCCAATGCGGCGTATCACGAGACGGTGTCGATGCCGTTCTCGAAGATGAAGGGAAGGATCGCTGAGATCCTTCAGCGTGAAGGTTATATCGAAAAGTACGAGGTGGAAGATGCCCGAGTGGGCAAAACTCTCATCCTCACATTGAAGTATGGCGCTGCTCGTGAGCGTGCTCTCGCTGGTGTGCGCCGTATCTCGAAGCCCGGCTTACGTGTGTACGCAAAATCCACCAAGCTCCCACAGGTGCTCGGTGGCCTTGGTGTGGCTATTATTTCGAGCTCAAGCGGCTTGCTTACAGACCGTGAAGCCAAAGAGAAAGGCGTGGGTGGGGAAGTCCTCGCCTACGTCTGGTGAGAGGAGGATACACAATGTCTCGTATTGGTAAACTCCCCATCGCTATTCCCGCTGGCGTAGAGGTGACAGTGGCAGACGGCGTTGTGACCGTGAAGGGCCCGAAAGGGGAGCTTTCGCAGGCACTGCCCGAGCCAATTAGCGCGCAGGTAGACGGCGATCAACTCGTGGTGAGCCGCCCAAATGAAGAGCGAGTGTCACGTTCGCTACACGGCCTGGCCCGTACCTTGGTGCACAACAATATCATTGGCGTCACTGAAGGTTACAAGAAAGATATGGAGATCGTGGGCACTGGCTACCGCGTGGTGGCAAAGGGCAAAGATCTCGAGTTTTCGCTCGGCTATTCGCACACGATTTTTGTGGAAGCTCCAGAAGGGATCTCTTTCACTGTGGAGAGCCCCACGAAGTTTTCGGTGAATGGCATTTCGAAGCAGCAAGTTGGCGAAATTGCGGCTCAGATCCGCAAACTGCGTAAGCCAGAGCCGTATAAGGGCAAGGGCGTGAAGTACGCCGACGAGCGCATCCGCCGTAAGGCTGGAAAGGCTGGTAAGTGATGGTCGTTTCTATCAAAGGCAAAGGCAAGTTCGTTTCGCGTGCACGCCGCCATCAGCGCGTGCGCAAGCAGGTGGCGGGTACGGCAGAGCGGCCACGTCTCGTGGTGAGCCGTTCAAACCGGCACATGGTGGCTCAGGTGATCGACGATACCGTGGGCAATACCCTGGTTTCAGCGTCCACCCTCGAGGCAGACCTGCGGGCGAAGGCCGCCAACAAAGTGGAGAAGGCTCACGAAGTGGGCGCTCTCGTTGGCAAACGTGCCCTCGAAGCTGGCATCACCACTGTAGTGTTTGACCGCGGTGGCAATCAGTATCACGGACGTGTGGCCGCTGTTGCAGATGGCGCCCGCGAGGCAGGGTTGGTGCTTTAATGGCAGATCAAGAGGAAACAGTGATGGTTGATCAGGCTCAAGATCAAGCGCAGGAGCGCACCGAGCAGGCTGAGAGCCGTGAAGGTGGCCGCGGTGAACGCCGTGGGCGTCGAAGCGATCGCCGTAATGAGCGCCGCAACGACCGCCGCAACGAAGAGAAGAACGCGTTCGTAGAGCGTGTGGTGAGCATTAATCGCGTGGCAAAAACCGTGAAAGGCGGCCGCCGCATGAGCTTTACCGCTCTCGTGGTGGTGGGCGACGGCAATGGCACAGTGGGTGTTGGCTATGGCAAGGCTCACGAAGTTCCAGCTGCTATCGCTAAAGGCACAGAAGATGCGAAGAAGAATTTCTTCAAGGTGCCGCGCCTTGGCACCACAATCCCGCACATGGTGCAGGGTGAAGATGCCGCTGGCGTTGTGATGCTGCGCCCCGCTTCTGCTGGTACTGGCGTGATTGCCGGTGGCCCAGTGCGCGCCCTGATGGAAGCTGCAGGAATCCACGATGTGCTCTCCAAGAGCCTAGGATCCTCTAACGCTATTAACATCGTGCGTGGTGCTGTGGCTGCCCTTAAGCAGCTCGAGCCGCCGGAGGCTGTGGCTGCTCGGCGCGGGCTTCCACTTGATCGAGTGGCGCCTGCCGCTATGCTACGCGCCCGCGCGGAAGCTGAAGCAAAAGCGCGCGAGGAAGAGAAGATTGCAGCGCAGGCAGCTGAAAATGCTGCTGCTGCTTCGGGGGTGAGTGCGTGATGGCTAAGCTGAAGATTACGCAGGTGAAAGGCTTGGTTGGTGCCAAGCAAAACCAAAAAGACACGATTCTCACGCTGGGGTTGCACAAGATCCATCAGAGTGTGGAGCGTGAAGACACCCCGGCTGTGCGCGGCATGATTCGCACTGTGGCGCACCTCGTGGAAGTGGAGGAGGTGGCCTGATGGCTGAACAAAAAGAAACAAAGGCCGAGAAGCCAGAAATCATTAAGCTTCACGATCTTAAGCCAGCTCCAGGCTCCCATAAAGCCCGCACCCGCGTGGGGCGTGGCGAAGGCAGCAAGGGCAAAACCGCTGGCCGCGGCACCAAGGGCACAAAGGCTCGCTACCAGGTGTCGGCAGCTTTTGAGGGCGGCCAGATGCCAATGCATATGCGCCTTCCAAAGCTGCGTGGATTCAAGAACCCAGCTCGTATTGAATACCAGGTGGTGAATCTGGATCGGCTCGCAAAGCTTTTCCCTGAAGGGGGAGCTGTGAGCGTGGCTGATCTCGTGGCCAAAGGGGCTGTGCGCGATCACGAACTCGTGAAAGTGCTCGGCACCGGTGAGATCAGCGTGAAGCTGGATCTCACTGTGGATAAGTGGAGTGCCTCAGCTGCTCAAAAGATTGAAGCAGCAGGAGGATCGCTCACTCAGCGCGAGGCCTGATACGATGAATTAGCTCATGTGATCGGTTCCCATAATTATGGGAACCGATCACGGCACTCTACTGAAAGAGGAATTCAATTGCTTAAAGCACTAGCCTCTGCATTCCGCACGCCTGATCTGCGCACGAAGCTGTTAGTGACGATGCTGATTATGGCATTGTATCGGCTAGGCACGTATGTGCCGGCTCCGTTTGTTTCTTATACAAACTTGCAGAAGTGCCTCGATGAAGCGGGCACGGCTGATCTGCTTACGATGATGAATATGTTTGCTGGCGGCGGTATGCTGCAGCTTTCGATTTTCGCTCTCGGGATCATGCCATACATCACCGCTTCTATTATTGTGCAGCTGATGCGTGTGGTGATTCCCCGTTTTGAAGAGCTCCATAAAGAAGGCCAAACTGGCCAGGCAAAGCTCACTGAATACACCCGGTACGTTACTATCTTCTTGGCTATTTTGCAGAGCTCGGTGATCGCTTCTGTGGCGAATTCGGCGCTTTTCCCGGGGTGCTCTGTGAAGCCGATTCCAGATGCGTCGGTGCCCACGTTGCTCTTGATCATCGTGACGATGACAGCTGGCACGGGTTTGGTGATGTGGCTCGCTGAAATTATCACTGAGCGTGGAGTGGGCAATGGTATGAGCCTTTTGATCTTCACAGGTATCGCGGCAAACTTCCCAGCTTTGGTGGGCACTGTGGCTAAGGGAGCCAACCCAGTGAAAGATGTGTCTGTGGTGCTGGTGATGTTCCTGGCGATCACTCTCGTGGTGGTGTTTGTGGAGCAGAGCCAACGCCGAATCCCGGTGCAGTACGCGAAGCGCGTGGTAGGGCGGCGCACCTATGGCGGCACGAGCACCTATATTCCGATTAAAGTGAATATGGCTAACGTGATTCCGGTGATTTTTGCGTCGTCAATTCTCTCGATTCCGCAGATGGTGGCCACGTTTGGTGACCAAACTAAGCCGTGGGTGCAGTGGGTGAGCGCCAACTTCAGCTACACATCTCCGTGGTATTTAGCCGCGTATGCACTGCTCATCATCTTCTTCGCGTTCTTCTACACGTCGATCACTTTTAACCCTGAAGAAATTGCCGATAATATGAAGCGCTATGGCGGCTTTATTCCAGGGATTCGCGCTGGCCAGCCCACAGCGGATTATCTGCGGTACGTGATTAATCGCGTGAACTGGGTGGGGGCTATCTACCTCGCTATTGTGGCAATGATTCCGTATCTGGTGTTCAACTCGCTGGGGATTCAGCGCATGGGCATTGGCGGCACCTCAATTATTATTCTGGTGGGCGTGGGATTGCAGACGGTGAAAGATATCGATGCACAGCTGCAGCAGCGCCATTATGAGGGATTCTTACGCTGATTGTGCGCTGAGGAATCTGATCGTGTGCGCATGAATCTGGATTGAAACTATATTGAAACTATATTGAGCCTTGCTGGCGCTGGAGTGCTGGCAAGGCTCAATTTAATACTGACGCTCAATTTAATACCGGCGCTTAATTTAATACTGACGGCGATCGCGGGTTTACCGGGAAAGGCTGTTACTAGGGCTAATTACTAGGGCCAGTTATCGGGCTGGTTTCGATGAGCTACAGGTGAGAGCGCTGATTGCTGCGTGCCAGAACTCGCTTGTGGCCTGCTGCATACTCGTCCGTGCGGTTGTTTGCAACGGCTAGTTCGCACAGCTAAGGGGTGTACAGCTAAGGGGTGCGCGACTAAGGGGCGCGCGGCTAAGTTCGTACGGCTAAGTTTGCACGGCTACTTCGCGCAGAGTTCGCAGCAGTTAGTGTGCGCAGGGAGCTTGCGTGGTGGGTGCTCGCTGTGGAGTAACCCGCGTATGGAGCAAGCAGGCGTTCAGGCGGCTCGTATAGGGGGAGGCTATCACGATGATTGCGACTGCCGTATCGTCCCTGCTCAGGCGGCTTGTGTAGGGAAAAGAGGACGCTTGCCAGGGCGCATGCCAGAGTGCACAATACCGGCAGCGTACACACGCAGAGAAAAGTAGGCTAAAAGTCGAAATCTGAGAATTTTCTGCGCGCTACGATGAGCAGGTACGGTTTAATGAGCGCGCATCTAATAAAGTGCGCATGCGGGGCTTGCGAGAAAGGCGCCGTGCAGAAAAGCGTGAAGGAGAGGTACGAGCGATGAAAGCGCGGTTAGTGATTGTGGGCCCGCCGGGAGCTGGAAAAGGTACTCAAGCCACCACGATTGCGCAGGCGATGGGAATCCCTGAGATCTCTACGGGGGCTATTTTCCGAGCTAATATTGCCGGGGGCACAGAGCTAGGGAAGCGCGCTCAAGGTTATATTGACGGCGGAAATCTCGTACCTGATGAGGTAACAGATGCGATGGTGCGGGCGCGCCTTGGAGAGCCCGACGCGGCAGCTGGATTTTTGCTTGATGGCTATCCACGCAATGCGCATCAAGTGGAAGAGTTGGATCGGATTCTCGCAGATCTCGGAACTCAGCTTGATGCGGTGATTGAGCTCGTGATTCCTGATGATGCGATCGTGGGCAGGCTCCTGCATCGCGCAGAGGTCGAAGGGCGTGCAGACGATACTGAACCCGTGATACGGCACCGTATTGAGGTATACCATCAGCAAACTCAGCCAGTGGTGAGTGCATACGAACGCCGCGGAATCGTATTGGCTATTGACGGTGTGGGAACGATCCCTGAAGTGCACGATCGCATTGTGGCTGCGCTGTCGGCTCGGCTGAGTGCATAAGCCAGATAAGAAGTGCATAGCTGGATAAGGAGTACACACTCCGCTTAGGAGCATAGCTAAATCTTGGCTGAGTGTGCAGCTGAGTGGCACCTAAATAGCACATGCCTAAGAGCAGCATAAGCGTATGCTTAAGAGCGCATAGATAGATTGGCTGTGCACACAGAGCGTGCTTTTGTGCAAATACGTTTTCCTTTCTGCGCTGATACGCCGCTGAAGATGCTCAAAACTGGAGATATCCAAAAGCAGAATGCGGTTTCGCGTGAATGCTTCGCACTCGCAGCAAAGCTATGAGTGGCGTAAGGTGCAGGTATGCGAATTCGGAAACATATCGAGCTGAAAACAGACCAGCAGATTATCGAGATGCGCGCCACTGCGCTCGTAGTGGCGAGTATCCACGAGGCTTTGCTCGCAGAGGCTCGGGCGGGGATCACCACCAAAGAGTTAGATGCCGTGGCCCTGCAAGTGCTCAAAGCTCATGGAGCAGTCTCTAATTTCTATGGATACTATGATTATCCGGCACAAACCTGCATCTCTGTGAACTCCACAGTGGTGCACGGAATCCCAGGGGCGGAAGTGCTGCAGCCGGGAGATATTGTGAGCTTTGACTGTGGGGCGCTGCTCGGCGGCTGGCATGGCGATGCCTGTGTTTCTACAGTGATTCCTGGCGGAGATCCAGAGATCACAGCTCGGCGGGAGCGGCTGAGCTCCGTTACCCGTGAGGCCATGTGGCGAGGAATTGCGGCGATGGCGCGTGGCAGCTACGTGGAAGATATCGGCGCGGCTGTGGAGGATTATATCGATACTCTCCCACAGGAGGAACGCCCATCAATCGTGCGTGAGTTTATTGGCCACGGGCTCGGAACGAAAATGCATATGGACCCGGAGGTCTACAATTTCCGCTCCCGCCGTAGAGTGAAACTAAAGCCGGGAATGGTGCTTTGTATCGAGCCGATTCTTGCTGCGGGCTCGCCGCGCAATACCACGCTTGACGACGAGTGGACGGTAAAGACGATTGACGGCTCTGACGGCTGCCACTGGGAGCATGAGATTGCTCTGCATGAACGCGGTATCTGGGTGCTCTCGGCGCGCGATGGGGGAGCCAGCGAGCTCGCTCGTTTCGGGATCACGCCGGTGCCGTTGAGTGAGTGATAGCTCTCTGGGCGCATGACGGCGGGCTGTGAGAGCTGTCAAGATATATCGGGCTGGTTGGGGCCGGCGCTGTTGCGCTGAAGCGGCATTTTGCTTTTGGCTTCCTCGCCGTGGTGCTTCGTTGATTCGTTTCAGCTAGAGCAGGCAGCTCACTATATTAAATTAGGTTCGGGATTCTTATTGCAGGAATCTCGATATTGTTTTACGATCCGAACCTACTGTTTTGCGGATATTCCCTGTTGTGGCAATTTGAGGTAAAGGCCGGATTAAAGGCTTGGTATGGGGAGAGTTAGTGAAGCTAAATACTGGGTTGGAGCTTATATAAAGGGGCTAAAGCGATTGCGAGAAAGGGAG
>JALELI010000076.1 GCA_022768785.1 Arcanobacterium sp.
ATTGAGGGAAAAACGGTATTCACTCCTAAGCGAGCTAATGGCACGGCTACTGTGGCATTCATAGTTGATGCCAAGCTCTTGGCCGGGAAAACTGTGGTGGCTTTTGAAACCCTCACTAGCGAAGGGAAAACTGTTGTGATCCACGCCGATATCACTGATGAGGGGCAAACTCTGAAGTTTGCTCCTCCAGGGCAGACTACTCCGCCTGTGGAGCGGGAATTGCCGCACACGGGTTCTGATTTCGGCGGGCTGATGGGAGCTTCAGGAGCACTGTTCGGAGCTGGTGTGGCGGCAGCGGTGGTGCGAAAGCGAGCACAGCGGAGTAACTAGGCTTTGCTGCTGGTGGTAGCTCGAGCGGCGGTTGATAATTCGGTGTGGTTAAATCGTGCACTCGGCGTGTGGTGGAATGTTCTCGGGTGACGGCGCTGGGAGATATTTAGGAGCGTAATGTACGCGTCAAGACACGCGGCGTCACCTGAGAATTCCGGTGCTGTACAGACGAGAGCGCAGCGCGTAATTGGGTAATTGGAGAGAAGGTGGGGGAATAAAGTGACACGCTATATTGTTAAACATTTAACTAATATGGAGCGTGTGACTGGCGGGTGTAGCTAAGGCGGGAGTCGAGGCGGGTCTGCTGGAGAGCTTAAGGAGAAAAGATGTCGCACTATATGCAATTCGGCGTTATGTCTGTTTCTGATGTGACGCGCGATCCCACTACGGGTAAAACTCCCACGGAGCATGAGCGGATCAAGGCTGAAATTGCGATTGCGAAAAAGGCAGAGGAGATTGGCCTTGATGTGTACGCCATCGGAGAGCACCACAATCCGCCATTTATGAGCTCCAGCCCCACTACGATCCTGGGATATATTGCTGCGCAAACACAGCATATTATCCTCTCCACCTCAACTACCCTCATCACTACGAATGATCCGGTGCGGCTCGCAGAAGAATATTCGATGCTACAGCATGTGGCTGATGGGCGTGTGGATATTATGCTCGGGCGCGGTAACACCGGCCCAGTGTATCCGTGGTTTGGTAAAGATATCCGCCAAGGTATTCCGCTCGCTATCGAAAACTATGCGTTATTGCGTCGGCTATGGCGTGAAGATGTGGTGGATTGGGAAGGGAACTTCCGCACCCCGCTGCGCGGATTTACCTCGACCCCACGGCCGCTCGATGGAGTGGCTCCGTTCGTATGGCACGGTTCGATCCGTTCTCCTGAGATAGCGGAGCAGGCCGCTTATTACGGAGACGGTTTCTTCCACAACAACATCTTCTGGCCACCATCGCATGTGCGCCGAATGGTGGCCCTCTATCGCCAGCGTTTTGAACACTATGGCCATGGGCCAGCTCGGAAAGCGATTGTTGGCCTCGGCGGGCAGTTCTATATGGCTAAAGATTCACAAACTGCTAAGCGCGAATTCCGGCCATATTTCGATAACGCTCCCGTGTATGGCCACGGGCCTTCCCTAGAAGAATTTTCTTCGATGACGCCACTTACGGTGGGATCGCCACAAGAAGTGGTGGATCGCACGTTGGGCTTCCGCGAATATGTGGGAGATTACCAACGCCAGATGTTCCTCATCGACCACGCTGGGCTGCCGCTTTCCACAGTTCTCAGGCAGATGGATTATTTGGGTGAGATCCTGCCCACATTGCGTGCAGAGTTTGATGCTATGCGGGATCCTGAGGCTCCCGAAGCTCCTACTCACGAGAGCCTAGTAGCTGCACTTGGCGGCTCGCATGATTCTACAGTGTATGGCGAGGGAGACGCCGTCACCGGAGTTAATTCTCCAGCATTTAACGAGCGCAGTTCAGAAGCAGAGTATGTGCAAGCGGCTGATGAGCTGCTACAAGAGGCAGGAGAGTGGGCTCACTGATGCGCACACATACTGTTGGTCTGCCGCTTCCCGGCCAATCCACTGGCGCTGAAAAGCCTGCTAGTGCTGGTAGGTTATCTGAAGGAGATCTTGCTGCTCCGCTCCAGATAGCGGTGGTTTCTGGATCGCTATCTGAGAGTTCGGCCACTAGCCACCTAGGAGAAAAAGTAGGAGCGGCAGTGACTGAGGTTCTTGGAGCAGCAGGTGTGAGCGTGCACTTAGTGCCGATTCCGCTCAAAGATCTGGCGCATTCAATTGTGAATGCCTTGCTCGCACATTTCCCAGATCCACAGCTCGAAAAGGCCTTTGCTGCGATTGAGAACTCGGCTGCTGTGCTGGCGTTTACCCCTGCCTATAACGCCTCCTACTCAGGTTTATTTAAGCTATTCTTCGATGTTTTAGACGTAGACACACTTCGCGGAAAACCAATGATTATTGGTGCCACAGGTGGATCTCCGCGGCATTCATTGATTCTCGATCATGAGCTGCGCCCGATGTTTGCATATCTGCATGCGAGTGTGGCGCCCACTGGAATTTTCGTAGCCACCGAGGATTGGGGTATGGCTGCTGCAGATTCTGATTCTGCTGGAGGATCGAGCCTTGAGAAGCGGATTCGCCAAGCTGCCCGCGAACTGGCAATCCTCATGCGGGCTGATATATATGCTTCGGGCCAGCTGCCCGCAGGCGCTGCGCCGAGCATGGAGCGTCACGATGTTGCTGAGCGCCGCGGTTCTGCTCTCAGCGTTGCCCGAAATTATTCAGGGACGCATGGAAAAGGACGAGATACGAACGCTGCGCAGGCCACACACTCGCTGAGTGCTGAAGAGCTAGTGGGTCTTGCTCCAGAAGAGCTATATCCCGATTTCAAAAGTTTTGAGCAGCTAATGTAGCAGCGGGAGTAAACGTAAGCGCCGATGATTACAACCCCCAGTGTGCGCTAGGCTTGCATATGCTACGTGCAACAGAACGAGGGGATAGCATGACGAGCGTTTTAGCTATTGATCAAAGCGCCACGAGCACACGAGCTGTTGTGTTCAATCACTTAGGCGAGGTGGAGGCGATCAGCCAGCGAGAGCACCGTCAGGTTTCTCCTCAGCCCGGTTGGGTGGAATATGATCCACAAGAAATTTGGGCAAACGTGCATATTGTGGTTGATGAGGCTTTAGCTGAGGCTGGGATCGATGCTAATGAGATTGAGGCAGCGGGAATCACTAATCAGCGTGAAACCACAATTGTGTGGGATAAATCCACTGGTGAACCGATTTATAACGCGATTGCTTGGCAGGATACGCGCTCGCAGGCGCTTGTGGATCGCCTCGCTCGGGGAGCTGGAGGCGGGCTAGATTACGCCCAATTTCATCACATCGTGGGAGAGCAGCTTTCCACGTATGCATCGATTTCAAAGATTATGTGGATCCTTGAAAATGTGCCGGAGGCGCATGAAAAAGCTGAAGCTGGAGAGCTATGCTTCGGAAATCTGGATTCGTGGCTGATCTGGAATCTCACCGGTGGGCCGCATGGGGGTGTGCATATCACAGATGCGACGAATGCATCTCGAACGATGCTGATGGATATCCGAACGCTAAAATGGAGCGATGATATCTGCGCTGCCGCGGGGATTCCGCGGCAGATATTGCCACAAATCCGCAGCTCTGCAGAGGTTTATGGATTCGGCGGCGGGCATGGGCCGCTGGCTGGAGTTCCTATTGCAGCCGCTCTCGGAGATCAGCAGGCAGCGGCGTTTGGGCAGGCATGTTTCACTCCGGGCATGGTGAAAAACACGTACGGCACGGGTTGTTTCATCATGGCGAACACGGGGGCGGAGCCGCAGTTTTCACAGCGAGGGCTCGTCACCACGGTGGCCTATCATATCAGTGGGAGAAAGCCTGTTTATGCTCTGGAGGGATCGGTTGCCGTTGCTGGCGCACTCGTGCAGTGGCTGCGAGATAACCTTGGTGTTATTAACACTTCTAGTGATGTGGAGAACCTTGCGGAGCAAGTGGAAGATGCCGATGGAATCTATTTTGTGCCGGCTTCTTCTGGGCTGCTTGCTCCCTACTGGTGCCCCAATGTGCGCGGCTCGATTGTGGGGCTCACATGCGCTCACAATAAATCGCATATCGCGCGGGCAGTGCTGGAGGCCACAGCGTTCCAAACGCGTGATGTGCTAGAAGCGATGCAGGCAGATATGGGAATAACATTCGCGGAGTTGCGGGTGGACGGCGCAATGACGGCGAATAGCTTGCTGATGCAGTTTCAGAGTGATGTGTTAGCGATTCCGGTGGTACGCTCAACGGCGGCGGAAACATCAGCATTGGGTGCTGCCTATGCTGCGGGTATCGCTGTGGGATTTTGGGATAGTGAGGCTCAGGTGGCGGAAAATTGGGAGCAAGCGCGCCGATGGATTCCCACGATGCCACTCGCAGAGCGCACGGCGCGTATAGCTGGTTGGCAGCAAGCTGTGCAGCGCACATTCAGCTAGCGCGTGCTGCGCGCTGTTGCGGAGCGTGTGCTCTAGGTGGCTAGCGTGTGCTCTAAGTGGCCAGTGTGTGCCGTAGTGGCTTTTGCGCCATAGCAGTGGAGTACAGCTAGAGCTCAGGCGCGAAATTCGCATGTGGAGCAGCGAAAGCTGTGGCGCGATAGCGTACACCTGCTGTTGCTGACTCTAGCCACCCTGCGGTGGGATGAGCAGCCACTGGGTGCCACTCGCCCGGAATTTCTGGGGCAAAAGTGTTAGCGGCAGGAACGGAAAGATCGAGAGTGGTGACGACGGCCCCAGAGGCGAGGTGATGCTCTAGAGCGTAAGAAAAGAGTTGCCCGCCGCCAATCAACCACACTAGGGAGTGTGGAAACATCTCCTGCGCTTGTGCATAAGCTTCTTCTAAGCTGGGGCAGAAGTGAGCGCTGCTGTGAGGAGGCATCTCGATACCGGCGTCACAGCTCATGCTCTGCTTAGGCGGTGCTGGTACAGTGTGCTCAGTGTGAGCAAAGCGGCGGCTCACCACAAAATTCTCTCGCCCCGGCAGTGGTTTCCACCGAGGATCAAGCGAATCCCACGTTTTACGCCCCATAATCACTGGGTGCCCGAGAGTGAGCCGCTTAAAGAGTGCCATATCTTCGGGTACGTGCCAGGGAAGTGCGCCGTCTTTTCCGATTGCGCGCTCGTGTGCCTGCGCCCAGATCAGTATGAGCATGGCTACACCGCCACCGGTGCGTGAATAGCTGGGTGATGTTGGTAGCCCTCGGAAGCCATGATATCGCTCATCTGGTATTCAAAAATGCTAGGAGCTTTGCGCAGTTGGAGCTTCGGGAACGGGTAGGGCTCCCGTGTGAGCTGCTCTTTCACCTGTTCAATGTGGTTGAGGTAAATATGACAATCGCCGCCCGTCCACACGAAATCCCCCACTTCCAGATCGCACTGCTGGGCGATCATGTGGGTGAGTAGTGAATAAGAAGCGATGTTGAAAGGAACCCCTAAGAAAAGATCAGCGCTACGTTGATAGAGCTGGCACGAGAGTTGCCCATTGGCCACATAAAATTGGAAGAGGGCGTGGCAAGGCATCAAAGCCATGCGATCGAGATCGGCCACATTCCAGGCGCTCACCACTATGCGGCGTGACGTGGGCTGAGTGCGGATCGTATCAATCACACGCTGGATTTGATCGATATGCTGGCCGTCTGGTGTGGGCCATGAGCGCCATTGGTAGCCATATACTGGCCCGAGATCGCCGTTGCTATCTGCCCATTCGTCCCAGATACTCACCCCCTGTTCGTGTAGCCAGCGCACGTTGGTATCTCCTCGGAGAAACCACAGTAGTTCGCCTTTCACGGCTTTCATAGCCACGAATTTAGTGGTGATCCGCGGAAATCCCTCTTCGGCGAGGTTAAAGCGAAGCTGCCGGCCGAATACCGAAAGTGAGCCGGTGCCGGTGCGGTCTGCTTTCTCAACGCCATGTTCTAGCACGTCTGCCAACAGATCTTCATATTGCCGGTTAATGATTGCCATGCTTCACAGTGTAGCGCGCACGGCAGAATTCGGCGCGCGCAAATTGCCGTGTGCGAAGGGGCGCCGTGAAGGATCACAAAAGTGCGCCGTCAAGCAACTAAACAGTGCAAGGTAGCAGTGAGAGCGCCGTCATTCCTCGAAGTGACGCGAAGAAGCTAGATGAAAATCGTGATGGAATCCAAAGAGTGCCATCAACAGAATCTAGATAGCGCCTGAAACCGCTTGGGAGAGCATGCGTGAGCCCCCCTAACTCTAAGGGCCCTAAGAGACACGCGGAGAAGCGTTTGAATTGTATATTGCACAAGGTGAATTTTCAGGAGTTGAGGAGCGAATTCACGAGATGAGTGTCTGCAGTGAGAATTTTTTCGGCGTGCTTGGCCATATCGCTTTCAATTTTTCCCCCAATAAAAGGCACGCGCACAGAGAACTCGGCAGTAATTTTCCCGGTGGTCTGTGCAGCGGCAGTCGGAGCGAGCTCGATGGTGACAGCAGCGTGTACTGGTGCTCCTTCAATTCGTACGACATTGCTGATCTGCAGCGGTTGAGCGCTAGTGAGGCTAGTGCTGATCGCGATGGCCATTCCTCTGCTGAAAAATCCTTGGAGCTTTGATGGCAGAGCATTCGCGGAAATATGGGCGCGGAAAGTGCTGTGTGTGGGTGTAGTAGACGAGTGATCCGCCGTGAACGAATAGTCTGCTATTGAGAGTGCTTGGGCTCGAGCGGATGCTAGTTGTTCGCTCATCAGCAGCGCAGCTACGGTTTCAACGGCGCCAGTATAGGAAGTATGCAGCACAATATTCATACTTCTAATTGTGCCGTATAGGGGCGAATGAATACGCTTGGAAGGTGGCAACTTTAGCGAAAATTCTTGAAGCTGATACCCAACTCTCCGCTCACGCGCGGGAATGGTTGGGCCAATTAGTAGGCGATTGGCAGATCGTAGCGGATATTGCCTTCGCAGATGTGCTGCTCTACGTGCGCTCTGAAGATTCTTATGTGGTGGGTGCACAGACCCGCCCAGCCACTGCCGCCACTCTTTTTGATGTGGATCTCATCGGTGAGAAAGTGGAGCACGATTTTGAGGAGAGTATCCAGGCTGTTGTGCTCACGGGAGAGCAGCTCGCCACTCAAAGTGACGACTCTATCGACACCTGGGTGCCGGTGCCCTGCGAGGGGGCAGTGATTGCTGTTATGCGGGTAGTGCGGGCACTGGTGCCAGATCGGGTGCCACTTGCATCGCATGAATACTATGCGCAAGCTGCAGCTTTGTTGCTGGATATGGTGGAGCACGGAGATTTTCCAATTGACGGCGCACCCTCCAACTATCGCCCAGGCACCCCGCGAGTAATAGACGGCGTGCTCTTTATGAACGCAGACGGCGTGGTGCAATACGCCAGCCCTAACGCCGTCTCGATTTTTCGAAAGTATGGAATTGATGAGCCGCTCGCTGGAAACGTGCTTGGCGAGCTGGTGGCTAACCATATTGATCCTGCTATGGTGCCCGATGAAACCTTGCCAGTGGTGCTATTGGGCAAAGCAGCGTGGCTAGTGGAGCTTGAATCGCGCGATATCGTCATCACTTTGCGTGCCATTCCGCTCGTGCGAGAGGGCGTACGCATGGCGTCAATGCTGCTGTGCCGCGACGTCACCAGGGTGCGTCTCTCAGAGCGCGAAATTATGAGTAAAGACGCCACAATTAAAGAGATCAACCACCGTGTAAAGAACAATCTGCAAACGGTGTCTGCCTTGCTGCGCATGCAAGCTCGGAGAGCCTCTGACGAGCAGACACGCTCAGCGCTTGCTGCTGCACAGCGCCGAGTGGAGATGATTGCGATTGTGCATGAGCAGTTGTCACAAACGATTGATGAAGTGGCACCTTTCGATCAAGTGTTTGGCTCGCTGCTGCGCACTGTGCGCGATGTGGCAGTTACCGATGCTCCTGTGGATATTTCCGTAGAAGGATCATTTGGTTTAGTGCGAGCCGCAGAAGCCACAGCGCTCGCGGTGGTGCTCAATGAGATTATCTCCAACGCAATTGAACACGGCTTGCATGCAGGCGGGAAAATCCAGGTGCGTGTGGATCGTCGAGGCAGCAAGCTGCTCGTCGATGTGGAAGATAACGGTGAAGGCATGCATGGGAAAGCTCCAACCCCTGGGATTTCTAGTTTTGGATCGGGCTCTGGCTCTGGAGGGGCAAGCTTAGGGTTGGGCACGAAGATTGTGCGCATGCTGGTAGCCAGCGATTTGCATGGGAAAATCTCGTGGGGAGATGCGCAGCCGCACGGCACAATCGTGCACATTGAAGCGTATGTGCACGATTCCTGATGCTGTGGCTGATCCTCAATGCTTTTAGTGATGTGCGTCTGAAGCGCTGCTATGGCAACACGTTGAGATACGCTCGGCTTAGATCGCCAGCATTGAGAGAAAAGCGGTAGAACGCTATCGGCGTTGAAGCGCACTCATGATAGCTACAGCGAAAGCAGTAAATCCCTGCTGGGCCACGGTACGTTAAGTGCGCAAGAGCTATGCAGGTAGAAAAGCCACGCAGATAGAGACTATAGATATTGCGGTTGGTGCGAACTGGATTCGCGCATCAACCATCAACTATCAGCGCACGGCTTGGCTAGCACGCACAGCGCGCCGGCGGATTGCCCGCCGCTCATCTTCGGCCATGCCACCCCACACGCCGGCGTCTTGATTAGTTTTGAGCGCCCAATCGAGGCAGGTGGCCATCACATCGCAGGTGCGGCACACGGCCTTAGCTCGCTCAGCCTGGGCAATTGCAGGGCCAGAGCTCCCAATGGGAAAGAAGAGTTCGGGGTCTTCATTTAAGCAAGCTGCGCGGTGCCGCCAATCCATTGTGTCTCCTTGGAGCTCGTGTGCTCTCATGAGCAGGTTGCTCAGCTGAAAGCGCAATTTTTTGTTAAATTCTCGATATACGTAATACTTTGGCAGCTTTGCGAAGGTGAGTAAAGGGTTAAAAATGTGATCCTTGCCGAATTTTTCCGGTAGGTGCGGTGCACAATAGATACAGAGTAGGAAGGTAACCACAGTGAACGAGGCTGCAGCGCAAGCGCGATGGAATGAACTTGCTCCTAAACTGTATCGCGCACAAGAGGCCTACCATTCAGGTTCAGAGCCCACGATGGTCGATGCCACGTACGATCAGCTGATCCACGAGTTGCGTTCTTTGGAAGATCAGTTTCCGCAGCTGTGGCGCCCAGATTCGCCCACCACGAAAGTTGGAGCCAAGGTGGCTCGGGGAGCGCTTCCCAGCGTGCAGCATGCGCAGCGTATGTATTCACTTCAAGATGTGTTTTCACGGGCCGAGCTGCGAGAGTGGTTTGCTGGAATGCGCGAGCAAGTGCCAGCAGATTCGGAATACACCGTGGAAGTGAAAGTGGATGGGCTCGCGCTGAATCTCACTTATGAATGGGGGCAGCTCGTGAGGGCTGCCACTCGCGGAGATGGGATAACCGGCGAAGATGTGACGGCGAATATCTTGGCGATTTCGGTGATTCCTACGCGGCTATCAGGGCCGAGCGAGAATATTCCGGAGCTGGTGGAGGTGCGTGGAGAAATTTATTTTCCTCGCCAGGCATTTGAAGAATTTAATGCGCAAGTGAGTGCCCGCAATGAGCAGATCGATCGGCGTAACGCCCAGATCAGTGAATACAATAAGCACATTGATGAGCGCAACCGAGAGATTCGGCAGCGTAATCAGCACGCACTTCCCGGCATGGAAGAGCCACTACTGATGAAACGCCGGAGGGAGCCAAAACTGCGGGAGTTTGCGAATCCCCGCAACGCGGCAGCGGGTTCGCTGCGTCAAGAGGATTCGGCGGCACTCGCGCTCCATTCACTCAGTTTTATCGCGCATTCGATCGGTGAGCTGCGGGGTGCATCAAGTGAACTAGAGCACCAGCTCTCTACCCAAAGCGGGGTGTATGAACAATATGCGGCGTGGGGGTTGCCGATTTCACACGAAACAGTGCGGATACGCACGTTTGAAGAAGCGGAGGCTTTTCTCGATCGACATCAGCATGCGCGCACTGCTTTAGCTTTTAACTTCGACGGCGCAGTGATCAAACTCAATGATCGTGCTCTTCAAGAAGAAATCGGATATACCAGTCGAGTGCCGAAATGGGCGGTTGCGTATAAATTTCCTCCAGAAGAGGTGCAAACCACGCTTTTAGATATTCAAGTGCAGGTGGGGCGCACGGGGAGGGTCACTCCGTTTGCGGTGATGGAGCCAGTGGAAGTAGACGGCTCGGTGGTGGCACGTGCCACCTTGCACAACCCTGCTGAAGTAGAGCGCAAAGGAGTGCTTATTGGCGACACCGTGATTATCCGTAAAGCTGGCGATATTATCCCTGAAGTGGTGGGGCCAATGGTGGCGGATCGCACGGGAGATGAGCGCCCATTTGTGATGCCGGAAAATTGCCCAGTGTGCGGCGCGCCGATTGTGGCGGTGAAAGAGGGAGACGCCGATCTGCGCTGCTCTAATCCAGCCTCCTGCCCAGCTCAGCTCACTGAGCGCGTGGCGCATATCGGCTCGCGCGGTGGATTAGATATTGAATCACTCGGAGAGAAAACTGCTCTCCTGCTCACTAATCCGGAGTACGGGCGCACAGACGCGCTCACGGCTTTACTCACCGGGCATAGCCTGCGCATTGATGCGAGAGAGGTTGAAGCTGAAGAACGGCATGCAGACGGAGAGCACAGTGCTGCTTCTCAAGAGCAGCAGGAAGAGAACCTGGATTTTCGTGCAGGCGATAAGAGCGAACGTGAGCCGGAAGCGACGGTGGTGATCTCGCTCGATTCTGAAACAGCACACCAGCTTGGCCTTGTTGATGATGCGGGTGCTTTCCGCTTTCACGAAGAGATTATCCCCGCTGAGATTCAGCGGCAGCTGGGAATCCCACAGCCGCAGCGGCCTCCACTTTCCAGCGAAGCTGGGCTCTTTGATCTCACTGCTGATTCGGTGCGTGGCACGTATGCCTGGTATGAGGTTCCACGTGATTCATCGCGAGTGAATCCACGCACTGGTGAGCATATTGTGACGGCTCGAGCTGGAGATTATCGGTATTCACGCGCATTGTGGACGAAAACAGCGCCGAGCAAAACCTTGCTCACGCTGATAGCGGAGCTAGAAAAGGCAAAGCATAAAGAGCTCTGGCGCCAGATTGTGGCTTTAAATATTCGCCATGTAGGGCCAGAGGCTGCTAAGGCGCTCGCAGCGCGGTTCCCTACACTCGATGCAATGATTGCCGCTGGAGTAGATGGTTTAGCGAGCGTGCCAGGTGTGGGAGAAGTGATCGCTCAGAGCTTCATCTCGTGGTTCGAGGAGCCGTGGCATCGTGAGATCGTGCGGCAATGGCGTGCTGCAGGAGTTACGTTTGCAGATTCTGCGTCAGATGTAGCAGCAGCTGCTCAGGTGCCACGTACCCTTGCTGGAATGACGATCGTCGCTACTGGAACTCTTGTTGGGTACACGCGTGACGGCGTCAAAGAAGCAATCGAATCCCACGGGGGGAAAGCAGCAGGCTCAGTAAGTAAAAGAACCACGGCTGTGCTGGTGGGAGAGAATGCGGGATCTAAGGCTGCCAAAGCCGCAGAGCTTGGAATTCCGATGATCACTGAAGCACAATTTGAACAGCTGCTAGCAACTGGTGAACTGCCAACCGCAGAGAGTTAGAGAAAATGATCGAGCTAAAAAACGAGCTCGGGGAGAACTTCCACGGCGCGATGGGGTGAAAAGGCTGCGCCTCGATTTCTGACCCAGAATCGCGGAACTTACAGTGCGCGATGGGGCGAAAACCTGTACGGCGGTGAGGAAGGAGCCTACACGCGCACCTGGTGCTGCAGTGTGTCTGGGCGGCACGATTCGAGTGGCTCGATTAGAAGGCGCGATCTGGGCAACTCTGCGGGCAACTCTGCGGGCAACTCGGCGGGCAACTCGGCGGGCAACTCGATTAGAGCAGCACCCCAAAGGGTTTGAGTAGGCGCTCGCCCAAACGTGGAAGCACCCCGCGGCGTGCCCAAGCCTCTGGGGTGAGCTCATGCGCATTAGTGAGATCCATATCGAAGATCTGCTCCAAGGCTTGCGCGGTATCGGCATCATAAATTTCGAGGTTAATTTCAAAGTTGCCTTTCATAGAAAGGCGGTCGATATTAGTGGTTCCCACGGTGCTCCACACGCCGTCCACCGTCATCGTTTTTGCATGCACCATAGCCTGCTCATAGAGGAAAATGCGCACCCCCGCTTCGAGCAGTGAAGCGTAATGCGGTCGCCCCACCCAATCGGCCACAATATGATTGGAATATTGTGGCAGCAATACTCGCACATCTACCCCGCGGCGTGCGGCGTTCATCAAGGCGTGTTTAATGCCGTCGTCAGGAATGAAATAAGCCATTGTGATCCACACGCGCTGAGAAGCTCTATCGATTGCCTCAAGGTAGAGTGCGCGTACCGGATAAGAGTTGTATGCTGGGGTGTTTACTGAGGCACGCAGGTTAGAGGCCCATGAGCCAGAGCCGAGATCTGGCAGTGCTGGCTGCTTCTTGTGGTTGTAGTACATATTCCACATGTCTACGAAAGCATTTTCGAGTTCCCACACTTGGGGGCCCTCGATGCGCATGTGAGTGTCTCGCCACTGATGTGCATAAAGATCCCCGATATTGTATCCGCCGGCAAATCCCACGGTGGAATCTACACACAGAATTTTTCGGTGATCTCGGCCCTTTTTGCGGGCGTTCCCGGTGATGATTCCAGGGCGAATGAGCGGAAAGCGGATCACGTGCAGGTTGGGGATATCGGGGAAGTGGCGGAAGCTCACGGGCTGATTGAGATTGCCAAACGTGTCGATGATGATGTAAACGCCCACCCCGCGGCGTGCAGCAGCAATGAGTTCATTGCGAAATATCGTGCCGGTGTGGTCGGCTTTCATAATGAACATCTCAAAAAAGATGTGTTTCTTGGCTGCTCGGATGGCCTGTAGCTGATCTCGGTATAAATCTTCGCCATAGGTGTAGATTCGCACTGTCGAGGCGGACACTTCGGCATCGAGCGGTTGGTGGTGCGGGAATTCCCCGCTCGGGGGATTGCGCCGTTTGCGGTTTTCGTCGATCGCCACGATGGTGGAAATCGCAAACGCCTGGGCACTCAAAATCGTGGCTCCCACCCATTTTGCGGTGCTCACAAGGGCTTCACGAGCAGGTTTGTGCAGTTTCCACATACCACTAGTTTAATGCACGGCTACGAGATGTAGAGCCTATGCTCTTACGAATTTTTGCAAAGTTATTTCTGCCGTGTAGCAGTTAGCAAGAGGAGAGCAAAACTCATAGCAGCCTTGTCGGTAAATGCTCTTCAATCAGTTGATTGAGGAGTTCGCGCCGACGGAGTAACTCTGGTTCGCTCATCCATCCAGCGTTGTAATCCAGATCATGGTTTGGATCAATTATCCTCATTACGGTATCGCGATCCGTTAATTTTTCTGCAATACAGCAGCAGGAAAAATCGTCAAAAGCAGCGCGAAGTATACGGTGGCGAAGGCTTTCTACCACACGGCCTTTTACATCTGGGTAGACCACGAATGAATCACCTGAAATAAATCCTCCTCCGGCACTAGTATCGCGATAAGGGTCGGTTGTTCCAAGGGAATATTGGGTGTTATAGAAATTGAAGGCCCAATGTAAAAATCCTTTTGCATTCCCGCAATAGAGCTGGAGGCCCAAAGCTCGCGTCCGAACTGGATATTGGGCTAGGAATCTATTAGAAACTCCGAGATTCTGAGACACGCAATAGTAAACAAAATCAGGATTTACGCCTCTGGAGCGGAAGCGTGGGATCGCGTCTGTAGCTACCACGGGAGTGCTCACAAGATCGAGGAAATCTGGTTCTCCTAAAGCGTCAAGTATTTGGGCGCCATCGAGAAGTTTATGAACAAAATCTTTTGCCGCTTTGTATGATTTGATGTTTTCCGGTTGGGGCTCATCGGAGATGTGATACCACACGTGGTTTTCGCCTACAGTGTCATTCAGATGTTGGCGGAGTGCGGGAATAAACTGCTGTAAAAATTCTCCGTATTCTGCGGATGTAGCAGGTGTATCCCACCCGAAGCGCTCCCTCGGTGTGCCAGTAGAATCGTTAATGATGAAATGAGGACAGAAACGTGCTCCCCACTGGGTAAAGAGAGGAGGAACTTCAACATTGTTTATCCCGGCGGTGCACATTAGATCGATCCAGCGGTCAAGCCGTGAAAAATCGAAGCGGTATAAACCGTTGTTTTCTGTGATATCTACTAATTGCACAGTGCGCCGATAGGTTCCTTCTGCTGTATCGAGTGGAGGTGTCCACACTGGGGTGAGGAGTGTGTTGATACGCATTCGCGCGCAGGATTCCATATGTGCGTAGATAATTTTCCAGTGTTCTTCACTCCATACATCTACGCCATAGTAGGAAGCGAGGGAATCGGGGTGAAACCACTGGATATTCACGAGCGGTACGGGTTTGAGTTTAGTGCCTATCACATGAACAGATAACGTGCTGCGCCATATCTGTGTAGGGGATTTCTCTAGTTTGTGTTGGTGCCGTTTGTTTGCGGAAACGCAAATATCGAATCCGCTGAGCTGTGGATCCGCTATAAAATCCCACCAGAGAGAGTTCCATCCACTGTGGCGAGACTGTGCCAAGACTTGTATGGATTCTTCGGTGCGATTCAAAGGGAGCTCGAAGAGTGGATCTGGTAGAAGAGTGGGGGTGTGTGTGAAGTAACCTTCGTCAGGATGCTCTGGAGCTGGAACGTTAGCTGGTACTAGGCCGACGTAGAAAACATGTGCATGAGAAAGTACAGTGTCTGTGATGGCACGATGTGATTCACTTGGTGTGGGTGCAGTTGTAGTGCTTTCTTCAGAAGAAAATGCGTGGTGGCTTCTAGAAGCTTGAATGGGAGACGATCCTTTATCGGGTGAGGAGCAAGTGTAATTGCGGTGAAAGAGTGGTTTAACTGCAACGGTGATTTCAGTGCGTTCTAGATCGGGCATCGTGTCTAGCCAGGCAATCTGAAACGAAATGGGTTCTCCGGATAGTGCGCTTATGTGCTTAGATCCACTGCGTGGTTCCTGAGTAGGTAACACTTTAGTGAGAGAATCACACAGTCGAATTGAGATAGACATCTTATTATTTATCCTTTCACTCCGGAGGACGTTACTCCTTCAACAAACTGCCGTTGGAGTACCACATACACTATGAAAGGGACAAGAAATGCCACGGTGGTTCCAGCCATTACCATTCCGTACTGTGTTTCGAAGGCTCCCGCCATCTGGGAAACTGCGAGAGTGACGGTACGCGTGTGATCAGAAGTGAGAGAGATCAATGGCCACAGGAAGTCGTTCCATGTGGTTAAGAATGTAAAGACTGTGAGCGCCACTAATACCGAGCGAATAAGCGGCAAGATGATCGTAAGAAATATGCGGAAATCGGAAGCACCGTCAATACGCGCAGCTTCGATAAGCGAAGGAGGAATTGAATACATAAATTGTCTAATCAAGAAGACTCCGAACGCATTCACCACAGGAATAGCTAACGCGAAGTGGGATCCGAGAATCCCCATGGATCGGAACATCATAAACATGGGAATCATCGTCACTTGTGTAGGAATCATCATCGTGGCGAGGTATATCCAAAATAATGCTTCGGATCCTGGAAAGCGTTTAAAAGCGAAGCCAAATGCGGCGAGCGAGCAGACGATGATATTGAGTACGCATGCAATCACAACAACGGTGGTGGAGGTGAGCATCGCAGAACCAAATCCCTGGATAGTGAAAAGATTAATGAAGTTATCAAGGGTGAGCTTGCTTGGTCTAATAGCGAATGAAAGCTGAGTCGTATGCTGGAAAGAAGTGATCACCATGAGGAGGAATGGAAGTACAGCTAATATGAGTAGCACTAAAATAAAAAGCCAAATGACGGCATTCCATATGCGAGATAACATCAGTCGTCCTCCTTCATCACGAGTTTTTGCACAGCTGAGAACGTAACAATAATGAGCAGTAGAACGATTGCAATGGCAGAGGCATTGCCCATTCGGAACAGTTTAAAGCCCTCCTGATAAATGGCCATGACGAGTGTAGTTGTGGCGCCACCCGGGCCACCGCCCGTCATAATGTAGACCAAATCAAACACTTGGAATGACCAGATTGTTGCGAGGATAGTGCACAACACGATCACGGGTTTCAAACCTGGCACTGTGATATGAAAAAAACTCTGGGCGCGATTGGCTCCGTCTACTGATGCGGCTTCGTAACGTTCACGAGGGATGTCGAGAACCCCGGCATAAAACAGAACGAGGAAGTAGCCAATATTTTTCCAGGCGCTGACGACGATAACGACAGCCATTGCCCAGGTGGGATTGCCAAGGAAATTCACTGGTCGAATCCCAAAGGTGTGTAAAAGAGAGTTGAAAAACCCGGTATCTCCTGAGAGCATAAACCGCCACACAGTGCCTACTAAGATCAGTGATGCAATCACGGGCACGAATAGCACAGATCGGATGAAGCTTGAGAGCCATTTGTGTGTGG